>NZ_JBQCXA010000010.1:0-21062 GCF_051956855.1 Neisseria sp. P0021.S007 | reverse complement strand
GAATGCTACAACTCCTATTTCTACGTCGTCGAAGACGAAGAAATCAACGCGCTCGACAAATTCCTGCTGCACGGCAAAGAACTGGTGGACTGGCTCGACGGCGGCTCCGCGCTGCACCTGAACCTTGACGAAGCCCTGCCCGAATCCGGCTACCGCTCGCTCTTGGACATCGCCGCGCAAACCGGCTGCAACTACTTCTGCGTGAACGTGCGCATCACCATCTGCAACGAATGCGGCCATATCGATAAACGCACCCTGCACGCCTGTTCAGCCTGCGGCTCGCACGACATCGACTACGGCACCCGCGTCATCGGGTATCTGAAGCGAGTATCCGCCTTCTCAAGCGGACGGCGCAAAGAGCATGCGCTCAGACATTATCACCGTAAAGCGGCGTAATCATTGAAAAAAGGATTACTTAAAAAAAGCAAAGGCCGTCTGAAATTTCAGACGGCCTTTAGCATGTTTTAGATAGATTGATTCTTTCAGCTGCATGATTTTAATTAAATTAAACAACAATGCTTGACACTGTAATATAATGAATTAACATATAACATCCTTTAACCCAAATTCAAAAAAAGCGAGAGACACATGAAAACATCAGCTTTATTGGCAGCTTTGTTGGCTGCTCTGTCCCTGTCAGCATGCGGCGGCGGTTCAGGCTCATCTTCTTCTGCCGTTTGTGACGAGTACGAAAAAGCATTTGCCGAAGCAACTAAAGACGTAGATGCCGCAACCAAAGACATGATGCAAAAATCTTTCGAACAAACCAAAGAGGCGTTGAAAAACCTGCCTGCAGACCAACGTGATGCAACTTGTAAAACTTCTTTGGACGCTTTGAAAGGCGTTCCTGCTGCAGAAACTCCTGAAGAAAAAGCCGAAGAAGCCAAAGATGCCGCTGAAGAGGCTAAAGAAGAAGCAAAAGACGCAGCGGAAGATGCCAAAGAAGCTGCTGAAGACGCTAAAGAAGAAGCTAAATAATACGGCTAAGCTTTACAGAAAAACGGATTCCAATGATTTGGAATCCGTTTTTTGTTTTGTGAGTTAGGAGAGTTATTTTAGATGAAATATTTTCAATTTTCAGACGGCCATTTTTCATGCCGTCTGAAAGCGTTAGTTTTAACTAAGTTTAATTTACAACAGAAAGCCATCAATCAAACAACCGCGTGCGTGCGTACCGCACACACCCTACGCGCTGGTTTTGAAGTTCCGTGTAATTCACAGGTAGGGTGTGTGGTGCAGCCACGCACGCGGTCGGTTGAGTATGCAGGCTACGGCTTGCTTATATAATTATTCATTTGAATTTGTAATTTCAAATCCTGAAAAAATATTTAGGAAGTTTTTAGGTCTAAAACGAATCTGACCTCCCCTTCCTTGTGGCCACATCTTTCGAATTTCAGGAGAAACACCAATTTTATTACGGCCAGATGATAATTTTGTTGCATCATATACGCAACTACCAAACGCTTTTACATGTTTCTTATTATCTAAACCAATTGCATGTATGATAGTATGACTTTTTGCTAATCCAACACCTATATGAATTTCTTTAGGTAACCCGTATCTGTTAGATATTGAATTATTTACTAATTCTCTGACATCAAAGATAATCCTTTGAGCTGTTCTATTAACTTTATAAATATCCTCATCTTCTCCTGTCAACTGAAAGAAACCTAAAACCCCATCTCCTAGATATTCTGTGACTTCCCCATTTTCAAAGTTTATAGTTTTTTCTATAGCTGGTAATAAGGCTGATGTTTCTAGAAAAATTCTGCGCAAAGGACTAAAAGGTTGTCCTTGTACATTAATTTGGGTTTTTGCATGTTTAGTTGAGTCTCGCATGTCAGCAACTAGTGCAATTAATTCTTCATTTCTACTTTTGTATTCAGGAATTTTAGGGACCCCCGGTAACCTAGTATCAAGGGGTTCTGCACTATCACAAACTATACTTTCAGACTTATTAAGGCTTTCAAAAGCAAGCTCACGCCTTTTAGATTCTTCATTTTCCAAATTTGATCCACTTTCTTTCCAAAATTGATCAGCAATATCTAATTGTTTATTAATTAAATCTTGTATCATTTCTCTCTGAAAATCATTCATATAGCTAGTCATTTTCATCCCTTAAATCGAAAATATAATGGCAAGGAGACATAATAAGCAAAATAATGAAATAGCCCATAAGGCTATTTTAATAGCAGATATTTTAATTTTTAATATATCGTATAAGTTATTTAATTCAATTTCTAATTGTTGAACATTATGATCTTTCGTTTCTTTCTCTGCAAGAGTAGGATGCTTTTTCTTAAATCTTGGATACAGAGCAAAAAATAATGAGCCAATAGATAAAAACCAAGATAATCCAATGATAAATATTAGTATTTTTCCGAAGCAAGAATGTTGTAATATTTTAGTGATTAGCTCAGCAGAGTTTGTTGCTTGGCTAATTGGCAGAAAGCAAATCACACATAGAATACCAATTTTAGCATCTTGAGCTTTAATGCTATCTTGAATATCAGAAATTTCATCTCTATAAAAATCATTATCAAAAGACATTGCTATTTTCCTTTATAAAACTGTCTTCAAATACTTTCCAGTATAACTTCCCTTAACCCTCGCCACTTCCTCAGGGCTACCTGAAGCGATAATTTTACCACCACCATCGCCGCCTTCCGGCCCCAAATCCACAATCCAATCCGCTGTTTTAATCACATCCAGATTATGCTCGATAATCACTATCGAGTTGCCTTTGCCTTTCAGACGACCTATGACTTCCAGCAATAGGGCGATGTCGGCGAAGTGCAGGCCGGTGGTGGGTTCGTCGAGGATGTAGAGCGTTCTGCCGGTGTCGCGTTTGGAGAGTTCCAAGGCGAGTTTGACGCGTTGGGCTTCGCCGCCGGAGAGGGTCGTGGCGGATTGGCCGAGGCGGATGTAACCGAGGCCTACGTCCATCAGAGTTTGCAGTTTGCGCGATACGGTGGGAACGGCGTCGAAAAATTCGCGGGCTTCTTCAACGGTCATGTCGAGGACTTGGCTGATGTTTTTGCCTTTGTATTGGATTTCGAGCGTTTCGCGGTTGTAGCGTTTGCCGTGGCAGACTTCGCAGGGGACGTACACGTCGGGCAGGAAGTGCATTTCGACTTTGATGACGCCGTCGCCTTGGCAGGCTTCGCAGCGGCCGCCTTTGACGTTGAAGGAGAATCTGCCGACGTTGTAGCCGCGTTCGCGCGAGAGAGGTACACCGGCGAAGAGTTCGCGGATGGGGGTGAACAGGCCGGTGTAGGTGGCGGGGTTGGAACGCGGGGTGCGGCCGATGGGGGATTGGTCGACGTTGATGACTTTGTCGAGGTGTTCGAGGCCATGGATGTCGTCGTATGGGGCGGGTTCTTCTTGGGCGCGGTTGAGTTCGCGGGCGGTGATTTTGGCGAGGGTGTCGTTAATCAGGGTGGATTTGCCGCTGCCGGATACGCCGGTGATGCAGGTAATCAAACCGAGCGGCAGTTCGAGGGTAACGTTTTTGAGGTTGTTGCCGCGCGCGCCCTTGAGGACGAGCATTCGGTCGGGATTGACGGGCGTGCGTTCAGACGGCACGGCAATGGATTTTTTACCGCTGAGGTATTGTCCGGTAATGGATTGCTCGCATTTGGCGACGTTTTCGGGGGTATCGGCAATCAGTACGTTGCCGCCGTGTTCGCCTGCGCCGGGACCCATATCGACGACAAAATCGGCTTCGCGGATGGCGTCTTCGTCGTGTTCGACCACAATAACGCTGTTGCCCAAATCGCGCAGGCGTTTGAGTGTGGCGAGCAGGCGGTCGTTGTCGCGCTGGTGCAGGCCGATGGAGGGTTCGTCCAAAACGTACATTACGCCGGTCAGTCCGCTGCCGATTTGACTGGCGAGGCGGATGCGCTGGGCTTCGCCACCGGAAAGGGTTTCGGCGGAGCGGGAGAGATTCAGGTAATCCAGTCCGACGTTGATCAGGAAGCCGAGCCGCTCGGTGATTTCTTTGAGGATTTTTTCGGCGATTTGTTTTTTGTTGCCGTCCAAATCCAGCGTTTCAAAGAATTGGTGGGTTTCGGTCAGCGGCCAGGCGGAAACTTCGTGCAACGGTTCGCCGCTGACGTAAACGTAGCGCGCTTCTTTGCGCAAACGTGCGCCGCCGCAGCTCGGGCAGGCGCGGTGGTTTTGGTATTCGCGCAGTTTTTCGCGCACGGTTTCGCTGTCGGTTTCGCGGTAGCGGCGTTCGAGATTGGGAATGATGCCTTCGAAGGCGTGGCTGCGGTTGAAGGTGGTGCCGCGTTCGGACAGGTAGGTGAAGTCGATGACTTCTTTACCCGAACCGTGCAAGACAACTTTTCTGACTTTTTCCGGTAGGGTTTCCCAAGCGGCGTTGACATCAAATTTATAATGATGCGCCAGCGATTGAATCATTTGGAAATAGAATTGGTTGCGTTTGTCCCAGCCGTCAATCGCGCCTGCGGCTAAGGATAATTCGGGATGGGCGACCACTTTTTCGGAGTCGAAAAAGTTGGTGTTGCCCAAGCCGTCGCAAGTCGGGCAGGAACCCATCGGGTTGTTGAAGGAAAACAGGCGCGGCTCTAATTCGGGTAGGCTGTATGAGCATACGGGACAGGCAAAACGCGCGGAGAACCAATGTTCTTCGCCGCTTTCCATCTCCATTGCCAGCGCGCGCTCGTTGCCGTGGCGTAATGCAGTTTCAAAACTTTCCGCCAGCCGCTGCTTGATGTCCGCCTTCACTTTCACGCGGTCGATGACCACGTCGATATTGTGTTTGATGTTTTTTTCCAGCTTCGGTACTTCGTCAAGCTGATAGACCTCGTCGTCCACGCGTACACGCGCAAAGCCCTGAGCCTGCAAGTCGGCAAAGAAATCGACAAACTCGCCCTTACGCTCGCGCACCGCCGGCGCAAGAATCATTACGCGTGTGTCTTCCGGCAGTTTCAACACGGCATCGACCATCTGCGACACGGTCTGGCTGGATAGCGGCAAGTTGTGTTCGGGGCAATACGGCGTGCCGACGCGGGCGTATAAAAGGCGCAGGTAGTCGTGGATTTCTGTTACCGTGCCGACGGTGGAACGCGGGTTGTGGCTGGTGGATTTTTGCTCGATGGAAATTGCGGGCGAGAGGCCTTCGATCAAATCGACATCGGGTTTGTCCATCATCTGCAAAAATTGACGAGCATAGGCGGAAAGGCTTTCAACATAACGGCGTTGGCCTTCGGCATATAAAGTATCAAACGCCAGCGACGATTTGCCGCTGCCTGACAATCCTGTTACCACCACGAGCTTGTGGCGCGGAATGTCCAAATCGACATTTTTCAAATTATGTGTACGCGCGCCGCGGATGCGGATGGTGTCATTATCGTGTGAATGTTTGGGATGATGGTTGCACATATTGTCAGGCCGTCTGAAAAATAAAATAAACGGCTATTGTAGCACTTTTCAAATGACAGACTGGATAGATAAAGCATTTGATATAAAAGAAACAAAGAGGCCGTCTGAAAATATGTTTTCAGACGGCCTTGATATAGATGAATCAGCTTATTAGTCGATTTTGCGGAGAATTTCGCGCAGGGCTTTTTGCCAGTCGGACGGTTTGATACCAAATTCGGTCTCTAGGCGTGAGCAATCCATGATGCTGTATGCCGGACGTGGTGCGGGCAGGGGGTATTGATCAGTGGTAATTGCGTTCAGTTCCGGAATGCGGAAGTTGTCGTCTAATTGGTGGGCCGTCTGAAAGATGGCTTTGGTAAATTCGTACCATGTTGCCGATTTATTGCCACAGTAATGGAAGATGCCGCGTGGAGAGGTGGGTTGTTGTAATAATTCGATAATGGCGCGTGCCAAGTCGCCTGCATAAGTCGGACAGCCGGTTTGGTCGTGAACGACAGAGAGGGAATCGCGTTCTTTGGCAAGGCGCAGCATGGTTTTGACGAAATTGCTGCCGTATTCGCTAAACAGCCATGAAGTACGGACAATAGTGCTTTCAGGATGCGCGGCTAAAGCCAAAAGCTCGCCTGCTACTTTGGATTGACCGTAAGTGCTGCGTGGATTGGTGTAGTCGGTTTCGCGGTAAGGGCGTTTGCCTTCGCCGTCGAATACATAATCAGTGGAAATATGGATAAAGCGGGCGTGTGCGGCGCGGGCGGCTGCGGCCAGGTTGTGAACAGCGGTTGCGTTGACGGCAAAAGCAGCTTCAGCGTTTTCTTCTGCTTTATCGACGGCAGTGTAAGCTGCGGCATTAACGATGGCATCTGGTTGGAAGTTTTTGATCATGTGATGCACGGCTTCGGTATCGGTAATGTCCAGCGAAGTCGAATCGGTAGCAATCAGTTCCCAATCTTCGGGCAGGCGGTCGCGCAGACAACGGGCAAGCTGGCCTTTGGCTCCGGTCAATAAAGTACGCATGGTTGAGTATCTCCTCTGATAGCTGTTAAATAGGTGTTCGTGTCATTATAGTGTAAATACGACAAATTCACATTATTGGCGTAGAACAAAATGCGGATGTAGCTGTATTTGGGTAAATTGTCGATATTATCTATCCATAATAATAACTACTTATCGGTATTATGTTTGTTTACTATAACTATAGTTAAAATTCAGCTTTTAACAAGATAGATAAAGGATCTATGCTGTTTGAGAGAGTGTGAATCAATGTTAATGTTTTTATTGTTGCTAGGAGAATGGAATTTAAAAATAGGCCAAACTCCGTCCTTTTATCGGCAAATTCTACCGTTTGATATTTTTGAGTAAATATTTTGCAAAATATTACTAAAATAATAATTGGGCAAGGGCGGATTTGCTCGTTCCGTCAACCCAATATTTTATTAACTTTTGGGAGTAATTATTATGGCATACTGTTACGGGGGGTATTATACTAGACCCCTGGTTAGTTCTTACTGCGCACCCGCGCCTAAGGCTTCCTACTCTTCTTACTACTGCGCTCCTGCAGCAAAATCTTCTGTTTCTATCGGCAGCATCGCTAGCATTGCCAGCGTCGGCGTGTCAGTAGTTAACGCGGTAACCGGTCTGGTTTCTGCTATTGCGGCTTTCTGCCCACCGGCAAAAACTCCTAACTACAAATGTGTTCCGGTTTGCCCACCTTACAACTGCGATCCAATCAAACCGATCCCATGTCCAAAACCACAACCTAAACCTCAGCCTAAGCCTCAACCAAAACCTGAGCCTAAGCCTGAGCCACAGCCAGAACCGCAACCAGAACCAAAACCACAACCAAAACCTGAGCCTAAGCCAGAACCAAAACCTGAGCCTAAACCAGAACCTAAGCCAGAGCCAAAACCTGAGCCTAAGCCAGAACCAAAACCTGAGCCTAAGCCAGAGCCAGACTGCAAAGACTGTGTTGACGACCATAACCAAAACAACTCATACGGTCACGAAGACAAAAACCCAGGTAATGTCATCCGAGCTGAAGACTGCAAAGACGGCAACGTTATCCGCGGTACTGATGCTAAAGATACCATTTACGGTACTGCTTGCGAAGACATCATCTACGGTGGCAACGGCACAGACGTAATCTACGCCGGTGCTGGTAACGACACCATTTACGGTGATGCCGACGGTGACTCTCTGTACGGTGAAGAAGGTAAAGACTACCTGCAAGGCGGTGCCGGTAACGACTACCTGAACGGTGGTTCCGGCGCGGACATCATGCGCGGTGGCGACGGTAACGACGTTTACTTCGTTGACAACGTTAACGACCAAGTTATCGAGTACGGCAATGCACACGCCGGTATCGA
Organism: Neisseria sp. P0021.S007; assembly: GCF_051956855.1. Lineage (NCBI taxonomy): Bacteria > Pseudomonadati > Pseudomonadota > Betaproteobacteria > Neisseriales > Neisseriaceae > Neisseria > Neisseria sp. P0021.S007. The sequence goes on along the minus strand of NZ_JBQCXA010000010.1, from coordinate 13,290 downwards.
TACTGTCCGTACCGTTATTGACTACACCTTGACCGATCACGTTGAAAACCTGATTTTGCAAGGTATGCAAAACCTGAACGGTACCGGTAACTCTTTGAACAACAACATCGAAGGCAACGGCGGCGACAACCATCTGTACGGTTTGGCTGGCGACGACTGCCTGGTGGGTAAAGACGGTAACGACTACCTCGACGGCGGCGTCGGCAACGACATCCTGATCGGCGGTACCGGTAACGATACTTACTTCTTCGACAAAGGTTACGGTCACGACACTATCCGTGAAGAAAGCGGTAATGACACCTTGTTGTTCGGTAAAGGCGTTGCAGCTTCTGACGTATTGCTGAGCAAATCAGGTGCTAACTTGACTGTTTCTGTTGGTACTAACGACAGCATCACCATCGATGACTGGTTTACCGGTAACGATCACAAAGTTGAAAACTTCAAGTTTGCTGACGGTAGCACTTACCAAGTAACCGGCCACGGCGACTACTACTCTCTGTCTGCTGTGAACCAAATCCAAGATCAGACTCAGGCTCCTGCCATCTGATAGGATGATGGTTTTTAGGGTTTGTCCCTAAAATCAAAGGCTAAGGCCGTCTGAAACCGAGCTATAAGGTTTCAGACGGCCTTTATTTTGTAAACAATCTGACGAAAGATGCTAAATTGGGCTAAAATACCAAATTCTTCTGTTTACCAAAGAGATACCTGAAATGTCTGAAATCAGCTTGAAAAAAATCTACTCCGGCAAAGTCCGCGATTTGTACGAAATTGACGATAAACGTATGTTGATGGTTGCTTCCGACCGTCTGTCTGCATTCGATGTGATTTTGGATGATCCGATTCCGGGTAAAGGGGAGATTCTGACGCAGATTTCCAATTTTTGGTTTAAAAAACTGGCTCATATCATGCCTAACCATTTTACCGGCCAAACGGTTTACGATGTTTTGCCTGAAAACGAAGCCAAAGCTTTGGAGAAACGCGCCGTCGTGGCTAAAAAACTCACTCCGGTGAAAGTGGAGGCCATTGTGCGCGGTTATCTGGCAGGTAGCGGTTGGAAAGATTATCAAAAAACCGGTTCTGTCTGCGGTATTCAACTGCCTGAAGGTATGCAGGAAGCGCAGCAGTTGCCCGAAGTAATTTTTACGCCGTCAACCAAAGCCGCAGTCGGCGATCATGATGAAAACATCAGCTTTGAAGAATGCGAACGCATTATCGGCAAAGAATTGGCGGCGGAAGTACGTGCCAAAGCGATTCAGCTTTATACGGAAGCGGCCGAATATGCCAAATCCCGCGGTATCATTATTTGCGACACTAAATTTGAATTTGGTTTGGATGAAGAAGGTACGTTGACTTTGATGGACGAAGTGTTGACGCCTGATTCCAGCCGTTTTTGGCCTGCCGATCAATACAAAGTCGGCACCAATCCGCCGTCTTTTGACAAACAGTTTGTCCGCGACTGGCTGGAGCAAAGCGGTTGGAACAAAAAAGCGCCTGCGCCTAAAGTGCCTGCCGATGTAATTCAGAAAACAGTCGAAAAATATCAGGAAGCATTGACTTTGCTGACTCAGGATTGATTTTTAAGTTTGAAGGCCGTCTGAAAAGGATATGTTTCAGACGGCCTTTTTATTGTATCAATACTGGATTTTAAGGATAGTTGCCTTTATAATTGAAAGTTGTTTTCAGCGTCCGAAAAGGCCGTCTGAAAGCTTGTTTATAACCTGCCGCACGGTCTGAAACCCTAACTATGCACATTCGGATTTTAGTGTGCATTATTAGTGTTTTAGCAGTGCGGTATTTTGAAAGGAACAATGATGTTCAATAAACACGTTAAGACCTTCCAATACGGTAATCAAACCGTTACTTTGGAAACCGGCGAAATCGCTCGCCAAGCCGCTGCTGCCGTTAAAGTATCTATGGGCGACACTGTTGTTTTGGTTGCCGTTACTACCAACAAAGAAGTGAAAGAAGGCCAAGACTTCTTCCCTCTGACTGTCGATTACCTCGAGCGTACTTACGCAGCAGGTAAAATCCCCGGCGGTTTCTTCAAACGCGAAGGCAAACAAAGCGAAAAAGAAATCCTGACCAGCCGTCTGATCGACCGTCCGATTCGTCCTCTGTTCCCTGAAGGTTTCTACCACGACATCCAAATCGTAGCGATGGTGGTGTCTGTTGACCCTGAAATCGATTCTGACATTCCTGCAATGCTGGGTGCATCTGCCGCGCTGGTGTTGAGCGGTGTACCGTTTGCCGGTCCGATTGGTGCGGCACGCGTGGGTTATGTAAACGGCGTGTACGTTCTGAACCCGACTAAAGCCGAATTGGCTAAATCACAATTGGACTTGGTTGTTGCCGGTACTTCTAAAGCCGTGTTGATGGTGGAATCCGAAGCCGACATCTTGTCTGAAGAAGTGATGCTGGGTGCGGTTGTTTACGGTCACGATCAAATGCAAGTGGCCATTAACGCCATCAATGAGTTTGCCGACGAAGTTAACCCGGAAGTTTGGGATTGGAAAGCACCTGAAACCAATGAAGAATTGGTTGCAAAAGTACGCGAAATTGCCGGCGAAACCATTAAAGAAGCGTTCAAAATCCGTCAAAAACAAGCGCGTTCTGCCAAATTGGACGAAGCTTGGAATGCCGTGAAAGAAGCGTTGATTACCGAAGAAACCGACACTTTGGCAGCCAACGAAATCAAAGGTATTTTCAAACATTTGGAAGCCGATGTTGTCCGCAGCCAAATTTTGGACGGACAACCGCGCATCGACGGTCGCGACACCCGCACTGTTCGTCCGCTGAACATTCAAACCGGCGTATTGCCGCGCACTCACGGTTCTGCACTGTTTACCCGTGGCGAAACCCAAGCTTTGGCGGTTGCAACTTTGGGTACTTCACGCGACGAGCAAATCATTGATGCGCTGTCCGGCGAATATACCGACCGCTTCATGCTGCACTACAACTTCCCTCCATACTCTACCGGTGAAGTGGGTCGCGTAGGCGCGCCAAAGCGTCGTGAAATCGGTCACGGCCGCTTGGCTAAACGTGCGTTGTTGGCCGTATTGCCAGAACCTGAAGATTTCAGCTACACCATGCGCGTGGTTTCTGAAATTACCGAATCCAACGGCTCTTCCTCTATGGCTTCCGTCTGCGGCGGCTGCTTGAGCCTGTTGTCTGCCGGTGTGCCTTTGAAAGCACACGTTGCCGGTATCGCTATGGGCCTGATTTTGGACAACAACAAATTTGCCGTCCTGACCGACATCTTGGGTGATGAAGACCATTTGGGCGATATGGACTTTAAAGTAGCCGGTACAACAGAAGGTGTGACCGCGCTGCAAATGGACATCAAAATCCAAGGTATTACCAAAGAAATCATGCAAATCGCTTTGGCTCAAGCCAAAGAAGCACGTTTGCACATCTTGGATCAGATGAAAGCCGCCGTTGCAGGCCCGCAAGAACTGTCTGCACACGCGCCACGTTTGTTCACCATGAAAATCAACCAAGACAAAATCCGTGATGTGATTGGTAAAGGCGGTGAAACTATTCGTTCGATTACTGCTGAAACCGGTACTGAAATCAACATCGCTGAAGACGGTACCATCACTATCGCTGCGACTACTCAAGAAGCAGGCGATGCAGCGAAAAAACGTATCGAAGAAATCACTGCCGAAGTGGAAGTGGGCAAAGTGTACGAAGGTACTGTGGTTAAAATCCTCGACAACAACGTTGGTGCGATTGTCAGCGTGATGCCGGGCAAAGACGGTTTGGTACACATCAGCCAAATCGCCCACGAGCGCGTACGCAATGTCAGCGACTATCTGCAAGTAGGTCAGGTTGTGAACGTGAAAGCATTGGAAGTAGACGATCGCGGCCGCGTACGCCTGTCTATCAAAGCTTTGCTGGAAGCACCTGCTCGCGAAGAGAAAGCAGCCGAATAATCTGATTATTCAGGCTTAAAACAAAAGGCCGTCTGAAATTTTCAGACGGCCTTTTGTTTATTTAAAAGATGAGTTTAAAAAACGGGTTTCGCCTTTACTTTGATTGAACGGATTACTACAATGCTTGCAATCTAATAAATATTTTAATCTCTCAAGGAGTATGCAATGAATGCTACACAATTAATCAGCCGGCTGACGCAAACCGTCGGTGAAAAATACATCATCACAGACCCGGCGAAAACCGAACAATACCGTCAAGGCTATCGTTTTGGCGAAGGCAAGGCGCTGGCAGTTGTCCGCCCGGGTACGGTGTTGGAAATGTGGCAAATCTTGCAGGCATGTGTTGAGGCTGATGTTATCGTGATTACGCAGGCTGCCAATACCGGCCTGACTGGCGGCTCGACTCCTGACGGCAATGATTACGACCGAGATATTGTGATTGTGAATACCATGCGTCTGAACATCATTCAGCCGATTAACAATAACGAACAGGTTGTCTGCCTGCCCGGTTCTACCTTGAATCAATTGGAGCTGCTGCTGAAACCTTTAGGCCGTGAGCCGCACTCTGTAATTGGTTCGTCCTGTATCGGCGCATCTGTATTGGGTGGCGTATGTAATAACTCCGGCGGTGCATTGGTACAGCGTGGTCCGGCTTATACGGAAATGGCCCTGTTTGCACAAATCAACGAAGAGGGTAAGCTGGAGCTGGTCAACCATTTGGGCATTGATTTGGGCGAAACCCCTGAAGAAATTCTGACCAATCTGCAAGGTTTCCATTATCAGAAAAAAGACATTGTTCAAAATGCAGGCAAAGGGCATGACCATGCTTATTGCGATCATGTCCGCCAAGTGAATGAACCGACTGCCGCCCGTTTTAATGCCGACCCTGCGCGTCACTACGAAGCATCAGGTTGCGCGGGCAAGCTGATGGTGTTTGCCGTACGCTTGGATACGTTCCCACAAGAAAAACAGACTGCCGTTTTCTATATCGGTACAAATGATATTAATGAGCTGACCGATATTCGTCGTGCTGCTTTGAGCGAGTTTAAAAACCTGCCTATTTCTGGTGAGTATATCCATCGTCATGCTTTTGATATTGCTGCCGTTTATGGTAAAGATACTTTTTATATCATTAAGACGTTCGGTACCCACCAACTTCCGAAACTGTTTGATCTGAAGGCCCGTGTGGATAGATTCAGCAAAAAGATAAGTTTCTTACCAAAACACTTCTCTGATAAATTCATGCAACTGATCAGTAAGATTTTGCCCGATCACTTGCCGAAATCTATGCGCAACTATCGGGATAAATATGAACATCACCTGATTTTAAAAATGGGTGGCGAGGGGGTAGAAGAAGCGCGTGCTTTCTTGAAGGAATATTTTGCAACCCATGGCGGCGCATTCTTTGAATGTAATGCCGAAGAAACGCAGGCGGCTATGCTGCATCGCTTTGCTGTGGCTTCTGCCGCGATCCGTTACCGTTCTGTACATGATGATGAAGTAGAGGATTTGGTTGCACTCGATATCGCCTTGCGTCGTGATGATCGTGATTGGTTTGAAACACTGCCGCCCGAAATCGACAATAAAATCATCCATAAATTGTATTACGGACATTTTATGTGTCATGTGTTCCATCAGGACTACATCATTAAAAAAGGCAACGACTGTATGGCTTTGGAACATGAAATGCTCCATCTGCTTGACCAACGCGGTGCGCAATATCCTGCCGAGCATAATGTCGGTCATCTGTATGAAGCCAAGCCCGAGCTGAAACAGTTCTATAAAAAACTCGACCCAACCAACAGCTTCAACCCCGGTATCGGTAAAACCAGTAAGAAGAAAAACTGGGCAGAATAAAGCGTAGTTAAAATAAAGGCCGTCTGAATATTTCAGACGGCCTTTTTATATGTTTGCTTATCAGAACAGATTACTGATGAAAATCAGCAGAATCACCAACGGCACGAGGTATTTCACATAGGCAAACCAGATATTGACCGTAGTATGGTTGCCTTTGTAGAGCAATTCGTCCTTCGCTTCATCTTTCATCACGAAACCGACGAACAAGGCAGAGCCGAGCGCGGTCAGCATAAACAGGATGTTGCCGCTGATATAGTCAAAAGCATCGAAAATGTTTTTACCAAACACGGAAATATCTTTCCATGGGCCGTAGCTCAAGATGGAAGGGATATTGCCGAAGATAAAAATACCTGTCAGTACGATGGTAATAGCCGCTGCGCGGCGGATTTTGGTTTTCTCCTGAATGGTCGTAATCAACACTTCATAAATGGTCAGAGAAGTGGTCAGCGCGGCAATCAGAAGCAGTGAGAAGAAAATCACTGCAAATACAGGGCCTGCCCACATATTGGAGAACACGATCGGCAGGCTTTGGAACACCAGCGTCGGGCCGGAGTTAGGGGCAACGCCAAAGCTGAAGAGGGATGGGAAAATCATAAAGCCAGCCAACACGGCAATCAAAGTATTGGTAATCGCGGTAATTACGGCCGTCTGAACCAGATTTTCGTTTTTATCCAGATAGCTGGATAACGTAATCATCACTCCGAAACCCAAGCTCAGTGCGAAGAATACTTGCCCCAAAACGAAGACGAAAAGTTCGGCGGTAATTTTGCTGAAATCAGGCTTCAGATAGAAAGTAATCCCTTCCATCGCACCCGGCAGGGTAACGTTGCGCACGACCATGGCAATCAGGAATAAAAACAGCAAAGGCATCAGGTATTTTGCCGCTTTTTCAATACCGCCAATGACGCCTTTGACCAAAATCCATTGGTTCACAACCACAAATAGGAAGGTATAAAACGCAATTTCCCAAGGGCTGTTTTCGATGTGTTCGGTAAAGAAGCTTTTCGTTATTTCGCCGCTGACAGGGCTGGAAATGTCCAAATTGCCACCGATGATGTTGACGATGTAGCTGATGACCCAGCCGCCGAGCACCATGTAATAGGCCATGATGCCGAATGCGCCGAGCAGGCCCATCCAACCGACCGCTTTCCAAACTTTGGCAACAGGTTTGCCGTTCATCGAGCCGCCAAACGCATCCAGCGCGTTCACGCCTTTACGGCGGCCGATGACGTTTTCCACCAAAATCATCGGAATACCGATGACCAACATGGCGATACAGAACAAAAACACATATGCGCCGCCGCCGTTTTCACCGACTAAATACGGGAAACGCCACGTTGCGCCGAAACCGACAGTCGCGCCGGCAACGGTAAGGATGTAAGTCAAACGGTTGGACCAAGTTTGACGGGGTTGATTGGAAGACATAAAAACTCAGATACATGAAAATAAAGACAACATTTTACCGCAAAGATTTAACGAATCTTGACTAAAGTCTGAAAAGAAAATTAGTTAAAAAAACCATGTAATGAAGAATTTTTAGTGGGTTTCTCTGGTTTGCTTGGTATTGAAACCTGCAAACAGAGAATTTGTCTGAAGCGATACGAATGATTGAAAGAGCCGTAACGATAAAGGCCGTCTGAAAAGTGGGATATGGGAAAGGGTTGTTGTGAGGGGATTGGATAGCACTAAGGTGTGCTTTCAAATATGTCGGCAACAAAGATGGTCTTTCTCTAAGGCTGTCTAATAATATCCTGTAACCCTAGCTTGGATAGCCGATAGATTTTCTTTCTATAAAACGATTTGTCTGAAATTGGAACGGCACAGATTGATGCGGAAGAGACGAGAAAGAGAAAAGGAGTAATGGCAAGTTAATGAGTGGAGATGGGTTTGGCAATGATGGCTTCTTTAGATGAGAAAGGCCGTCTAAAAGCATGCCCGCTTGATTGTCAAATTTTAGATAAAAAAAACCATCTATACTAAGGGGAAAGTATAGATGGCCAAACACATTACGGGGAAAACGTCTTACTCACTTACTCACTTCTCTCGAAGCAAGTGTTACTCAGACAGGCGAATTATACAATAGTTCAGTCCTTCTAGTGTTAAATTCTGTTAAATAAAAATAATAAGGTTTAGGTGTTTGATTTTAAAGAAATTAAAAATCCATTTTGTTTAAAAAAATATCTCAAAATTTTGGAATTTTTTTAGATTTGGATGAATTTCCATTCTCCGGCGGCCAAATCGTCGATATTCCAGTCGCCGAATTGTTCACGGTGGAGCTGCTCGACACGGTTGCCTGCGGCTGCGACCATGCGCTTGACCTGATGATATTTGCCCTCGGTAATGGTCATCATCAATGTGTTTGGGTCGGCCAACACTGCTTCGGCGGCAGCGACGGTTTCATTATCGTCATGCAGGAGGACTCCGTTTTTCAACGTAGCGCAAAGGGTATCGTCGGCAGGATGCTTCAAGGTAACGCGGTAGAGCTTCGGAACTTTGTGTTTGGGCGAAGTAACGCGGTGGTTAAATTGCCCGTCGTTGGTAATTAGAATAATGCCGGTTGTGTCTGCATCCAAGCGGCCGACTGCCTGCATATCGATATTGCGCATGTGGTCGGGAAAAAGGCTGAAGATGCTCGGATATTGCTGGGGTTTGTGCGAAGTTTCGTAATCCGCAGGCTTATGAAGCAAAATGTAGAAATAGGGCATGGGTACGGCGGCAATCTCTTCGCCGTCAACAGACAGGGTGCGCACTTGAGACGGATCGATATCGTCTTTTGCACGATTATGAATTTCGCCGTTGATGGCGATACAGTCATTGTCTATCAGCCACTGGCATTGCTTGCGGCTGCCGAGACCCTGCGATTGGATGTATTTGAGCAGTTGCATGGTTGAAAAGTAGGAAATGTTCAGACGGCCTTTATTGTACTGGAAAACCGGTTTTAAGGCCGTCTGAAAAGCAGAGGCAAAAAAATCGCCCCTTTAAAATGTTAAGGGGCGCAAAAGGAACACAAACCACTACCAAAAACTGTTACAGGGCAAATTCTCCTATTTGATGTGTTGCCGGATAAAGTGCTTTCATCAAGTCATGTGGTGAAAGCGAGAAATCTTCGCTGTTTGTCGTCAGACGGCCTTGCTGAGGCGTGAGTTCGAGCAATCGGGCGTTTGCCGACTGGATGAACTTGTTTTTCGTGCGCTGCATTTTTCGTTGCAGGGCGGAAACAACGCGGTTGTACAGACTGTCTTTTTGCTTGACTTCACGTGTGTCGGCCACCCAGCTCAAGCGTGTATTGCCGTCTTCATCTTCAATCAGCAGGATGCCGGTTTCTGATTGGGGCGATTTGCCCATGCAAGGAAGCCAAACATAATAGCGGCCATCTAAAGTAATGAATACTGCGTCGTGTACTTCGCACTCATCGCAACATTTGGTGGCGATTAAAGAGCGGATGGCTTGTTGGTGCAGTCTCAGAATGTCAAGGGAGACTTGCTTAAAAATACTTTCGGGCATTTTCTTCTCCTTTCATTCTGTGGTGCGGTTGTTTCGTTTCGATGGGTTGTATTATACGGAGATTTTTTAAATTTGCAAATGATAATTGTTCCTATTATTTAAATAATAAGTAAGGTATTCATTATTAAAGAAATTAAATTTAAAAAATTTTATAGAAATTGGGTTTTCTACTCAAAATTGGAGTAATAGCTGGCCAATAGATGAAAAAATAATAAAGGCCGTCTGAACAAATCCAGCGTTAAAAGGGTATTTGAAAAGCAGCTAAAGTTTTGCTGACTATACATTTCAGACGGCCTTCAGTATGATTCAGGACGTTTTGATAATTGTAGAAACCACCAACCATGAGCCAACGTCAGATTATCCTCGATACGGAAACCACGGGCCTTTATCCTGAAAGCGGCGACCGTCTGGTCGAATTTGCCGGCTTGGAAATGATTAATCGCCAAATGACCGACTCCAACCTTCATTTATATGTCCACCCCGAACGCGATATGCCGGAGGAAGCGGCGAAGGTGCATGGTTTGACGATTGAAGTATTGGAAGCGAAGAATGCGCCGCCGTTTGCCCAAGTGGGTAAACAGATTGCCGACTTTATACGTGGCGCAGAGCTGATCATCCATAATGCTAAGTTTGACGTCGGCTTCCTGAATATGGAATTCCGCCGCATGGGTTTGCCTTCTATTGAGGAGCTCGGCTGTAAAGTCACCGACACGCTGGCCATGGCGCGTGAAATGTTTCCGGGGCAAAAGGCAAGCTTGGATGCCTTGTGTAACCGCTTTTCCGTTGACCGCAGCAAACGTGTCTTGCACGGCGCGTTAATCGACTGCGAGCTTTTGGGTGAAGTCTATCTTGCCATGACGCGTCAGCAGTTCGACCTGATGGGCGGCGAGGCGGAAGAAGAGGGCGAAGTCAAACCAACCGTTATTGCTGAAACTAAACGTACGTCGCAGTTGAAAGTCATCAAAGCCAATGCGGAAGAGCTGGCCGCGCATGAAAAATATTTGGACGATTTGGGCGAAGTGTGTGTATGGCGCAAGGCAGAAACGCCGAATGAGGCCGATGCCGGAGCGTCAGCATGATGCGCCGCAATATCGCTTTGATTCCTGCTGCCGGTGTCGGGGCGCGATTTGGCGCGGGAAAACCTAAACAATATGTTGAAATCAATGGTAAAACCGTATTGCAATATGCCATAGAAATTTTTGAGCAACACCCCCGCATAGATTTAATTGCCGTTATTCTTTCGCCGGAAGATTCGGTTTTTCAGACGGCCCTATCTGAGAAGGTGCGTGTCTTCCGAGTGGGCGGTGCAAGTCGTGCCGAAACGGTACGCAATGGTGTGTCCGTTTTATTGGAGCAAGGTTTGGCCGAGGCGCAAGACAATATCTTGGTTCATGATGCTGCGCGCTGTTGCCTGCCTGCCGAAGCGTTAACTCGTTTGCTTGATGAGGCAGGCGAAAATGATGAAGGCGGCATTCTGGCCATACCGGTGGCCGATACGCTCAAGCGGGCAGACGGCAGTCATCATATTGATGAAACCGTTGCACGTGCAGGATTATGGCAGGCGCAAACGCCGCAGCTTTTTCAGACGGCCTTATTAAATCGAGCCTTATCGGTTGATGATTTGAGTGAAATTACGGATGAAGCATCAGCGGTTGAAAAACTGGGTATCCGACCGCGCTTGGTGCAGGGTGATACGCGCAATTTAAAATTGACGCTGCCGCAAGACGAATACATTGTCAGATTGTTGCTCAAGGCCGTCTGAACAATTAAAACCCATTATTTAAGGAAACAATATGAATATCCGTGTCGGACAGGGCTACGATGTCCATCAGTTGGTTGAAGGGCGAGATTTGATACTCGGCGGCGTCAACATTCCGTTTGAAAAAGGCTTGCTGGGCCATTCCGATGCCGATGCGCTTTTGCATGCGATTACCGATGCCCTGTTGGGCGCGGCCGGTTTGGGCGATATCGGCAGCCATTTTCCTGATACTGCCGCCGAATTCAAAGATGCAGACAGCCGTGTGCTGTTGCGCGAGGCTTATCAAAGCGTGCAGGTATTGGGTTGGAAGGTGGTTAATGTCGATACGACTGTGATTGCGCAAAAGCCAAAACTTGCGCCGCATATTCCAGCAATGCGCGCCAATATTGCCGTAGATTTGGGTTTGCCTGAAAACTGCGTGAACATCAAGGGTAAAACCAACGAAAAACTTGGCTATCTGGGGCGTATGGAAGCCATTGAAGCGCAAGCGGCAGTATTGCTGATTAAAGCCTAAGAGCTTAAAATTACTTTATTATTCAAACTGAAGGACTGACAACATGGCAACTCAAGACGAACTCAAACGTATTGCCGCCGAAAAAGCGGTGGAATTTGTTCCTGAAAACGAATACATCGGTATCGGTACCGGCTCTACCATCAACTTCTTTATCGAAGCTTTGGGTAAAAGCGGTAAGAAAATTAAGGGTGCCGTGTCTACTTCTAAAAAATCCAGCGAGCTTTTGGCGAAATATGAAATTCCAGAAGTTTCACTGAATGAAGTGATGGGTTTGGCGGTTTATGTTGACGGCGCAGACGAAGTCAACCACGCGCTGCAAATGATTAAAGGTGGCGGCGGTGCGCATTTGAACGAAAAAATCGTGGCCAGTGCATCCGATAAATTTGTCTGTATTGCCGATGAAAGCAAATATGTTTCCCGTTTGGGTAAATTCCCGTTGCCGGTAGAAGTGGTTGAAAATGCCCGTTCGCTGGTGTCGCGCAAACTGCTTGCCATGGGCGGACAGCCTGAGTTGCGTGTCGGCTATACTACTTTCTATGGCAACCAAATCGTCGATGTTCACGGCCTCAATATCGACCAAGCCCTGAAAATGGAAGACGAAATCAACAAAATCACCGGCGTACTCGAAAACGGTATTTTTGCCCGCGATGCCGCCGATGTGTTGGTTTTGGGTACGGCAGAAGGCGCAAAAGTCATCCTGCCTTGTCAGGATTAATGAAGATTAATCAATCTTAAAGGCCGTCTGAAAGTGTATTAGGTCTTTCAGACGGCCTTCAATTTGGCAAAATATGCAAATTAGTAAAATTATAAAATGGTTGCCCGTTGTTTTATCCGTTTTGGGCGCGCTTGGTTACAGCTCACGCGATACCGAGTTGATTCGTACAGGGGTAAGCGTTGCCGCAACATTGGCACAAAGCGACAATATCGGTTTGGAAAAGGTCAATGAATGGCTGGGTGAAAATGTCGTCAAAGCCACATCTGACACCAAAGCCGAAGCTGAACCCAAACCGGAACAAAAACAAAAGTCATTGCGACAATCCTACACATACAACGGAAAAATCATCAAAATCCATGATGGCGATACCGTGCATATTATCGATAGCGACGGCCGGAAACACAAAATCCGTATGGCCTATATTGATGCACCGGAAATCAATCAGGCTTATGGTACGCAATCACGAGATAATCTGATTGATGCCGCATTGAATAAAAAAGTCAAAGTCCGTGTGTTTGAAGCTGACCGCTACCAGCGCGAAGTTGCCCAAGTATCTGTCGGCACGATTGACTTGAATTTAATGCAGATACGGGATGGCGCCGCATGGCATTATGAAAGTTATGCCAAAAAACAACAAAGTAAAACCGCTTACACTGACTATTCGGCCGCACAAAAACAAGCCAAGGAAAAACGAAAAGGCTTATGGAAAAAAGACAATCCGCAAGCACCTTGGCAATTTCGCCGTCAAAATTATGAGCAGCAGAGCGGTGATAAAAAGCAGTCTGATAAACAATGGTTCGGGATTTGGTAGGTTTTAAGAAAGAGACTGTCTGAAAACTTTCAGACGGCCTTTAATCATTAAGGTTTAGTATAAGATAAGAATGAGTGGCAGGTTTATGATTGGAGGGTAATAGAAATAAAAGTGTGGTGTAATATTTTTAAGAAGGGCGGATATGAAAAAAGACACCGTTAGCTGGTGTCTTTAGTATCTGGCAGAGAGGAAGGGATT
>NZ_JBQCXA010000009.1:0-36534 GCF_051956855.1 Neisseria sp. P0021.S007 | reverse complement strand
TGAGTGGCAGGTTTATGATTGGAGGGTAATAGAAATAAAAGTGTGGTGTAATATTTTTAAGAAGGGCGGATATGAAAAAAGACACCGTTAGCTGGTGTCTTTAGTATCTGGCAGAGAGGAAGGGATTAAAATTTAATCATACCTATATGATTTATTGATGATTATTTTTTTGAAAAGTATAAGTAACACATAAGGTAACACATAAAATCTTATTTCCCACGATATGGATTAAACCAGCCTTACTGAATTTAGGAAGGTCTCTCTGTTCTACACTGACAGCAGGTAGCGCGCGCTCCCGCTCCCTCGCTCGGAGCCTGTGGGGGTGCGTTTTTTTATGCAGCGGCGACTCCTACTGCAATCCTTATATTTCATAGGGTTTTCGGCGATTTTCGAACATTGGTTTTTTATGCGTTTTTATGCAAGATTTAACATTTTTATGCTGATTTATGCGCTACTTGTAAAATATAATAATAAAGCCGTCCGAATAAATCAGACGGCCTTTTTTACTCCATTTTTATGGCGTTTAGTATTTGGTCTGTAATGTACTCCAAGTCTTCTTTCGGTAAGCCCAATAGCAGGCGGGATGGCAGGTTTTTTGCCGTGCTACCGTCTTCGTGTTCTGTTGCAATTTGTGCGACTTTACCGCCAAACCATCCGATTTTTGCATGATTCTCGTCTGCTTTTTGACGCAACCAACGGGCGGCTCCGATACGGCGAAACATTACCATACGGGATATTGTCGGCGTTTTCAGGTACAAATATTCGCGCCGAAATCCGTACAGCTCGCGGTCGCCCTCGAACCGTACCAATTCATTTCCGTTTTCTGTACGACTATATGCAATAGGGTCCATATCTCTATCTCCGTATAGTTCTCCAAAAAAACGAAACGGGCGGCGGTGTAGTTCCTCTCCATCCCGTAGGTTTCGGAAAGCAAAACGGTCACCTTGGCGTTTGCGTTTGACCATAGGATTTCCGTCAGGCTCGATATTGGCTTTAATGCGGTTTTGGTTGCGGCGGCGTAGCTCCGTCGCGATATTGTGCATAAGTTTGGCACGGGCAGACGGTTGAATCTTTAGCGCTAAATGTTCGATTTGGGCAACGAGTGCTTCCAGTTCTTCCATATTTCCTCTTGCACTTGAAGCAAAGGACGCATTATGCGTCCTTTATCTGTTTAAAAAACGGGGCGCGGCGGCTCGGATTTTGTTTTGTAGGAGACTAAGCCGTTTTCATCCAAACCTGCAATGACTGTTTCTGTCAATTTTAATTCGATCATTACATCCCAGACATCTGACTCTATCGGCTCTGCCTCGAAAACAAAGGCTCTTGATGATGCGTCTGCGCCCGGACACAAAATATCCGGCTGATTTTCTTGCAGCCACTTGTTCACGATCAAAAAGAGATACGCAGGATCGCGATGGAACTCCTGAACAAAAATATTAAGCGTGTACTTCGCTTCGTAACTCAATGTATTGCGTTTCGGAATAATCTGTCCAGACAAAACCGTCATACGGAGACGGTCAGGTGCCGCTTTAAACTCCGGCAGTGTTTCCTGGATAGCAAGACGCAGGCTTTTTGGCTTTTCCATTTTAGACGGCCTCTTATCTTTTGAATTTCCACCGTTGCTCTTCTTCGCGCTGGCAGTCTATACATAAACGGCACCCCGGCACGGCTTCTCGGCGGGCTTCGGGGATGATTTCGCCGCACTCTTCGCACTCTTGGGCGGATGGCGCGGCGGATTCTTGTTCTTTGTGGCGTAATAACCAGTATTCGCGCATTTTTTGCTCTAAGTCGCAGGCTTGGTCGATGATGTCAGTCATGGTGTCCGTCCCCTTTTAGGCAGGCTGACAAAGCGTCCCGATAGAGGCGGCACTGCTCAAAAGCCGAGCGATAGGCAATCAATGCGCGAACCATGTCCGCATTGGTTGCAATCTCTTCAGGCGGGTAGGCTTCACATTTCGGCACCGGCGGGCATGACTCGGCAGCCTGTACGGATACCGGCGGATTATGGGCGCAGGCAGCAAGGGCAACGGCGGCAACGAGAACGGAGAGACGTTTCATTTTTATCTTTCATAGTTTGATGTTTAAAAGGGCGCGATCATGCGCCCCGCTGTTATTTTTTATTGATGGTTTGGGCTACATCTTCGGGCAGTTTTTCAGACGACCATTCATGATGCTTAGTCAGTGCTGCTTCGACTTGGCTGTTTTTTTCAGCCTGCACCTTCATCATTTGGTCTACCTGCGCCTGCAAGCTTTGGGCGCGGGCTTTATAAATCTTGACTGTTGCGTCTTTTGATTTGATGGCGTCTTCCTGCGCGGCGACTGTTTGTGTCAGTGCCTTATTGCTTTTGCGCATGTGCATCAAGCTATATCCGAGGACGGCGACGGTCAGGATATAAGATACGGCAACAACAATAGCTGTTTTCATATGATTCCTCCGTTTCAGGCTTCGCTTACGCCTGCTGCCGCAGTGCCGGTAACAATAGGCAGGTTGTAACGTTCTGCGGATGGGTACGATTTAACCGGCTTACCATCAACCAATTTAGACGGCCAATAGTAGCCATCAATGTCTGCACCGTTAAACGGCACGATTGATACGGCATTGCCCTGATTACCGCCCCATCCCATAATTTGCCCTTTAGCGTTTTTGCCACCGACGAAAAACACATGGCCGCCACCTTTGCGGGATTTCACGGCGATACAGCCATAGGCGGGTTTAGCCAGCTTAGTCAGACCAGCCTCCGCCCATGCCTTGGCGCGATACCAATCTTTGATAACGCCGCGGCCGCTTTTACCGAGGCAGTAACCAACAAATAGGCCGCACCATGGTGTCTCATCGTCCGCATACCATGCTTTTGCCGCATTGGGAAAGTTTCCCATTTCTTTGAGCCAAGATTGGATAATCGGGTTATGTTTCGCGCCGACGATTTCTTTCAATCCGACGTGTCGGCGGGCTTCTGCCATCCAGGGCAATTCAGTCATGCTTTCTTCCTTTTTTATTCGTGTGTTTAAATATTTTCTTGCGGTATTTTTTTTGATACGCGGTTCAAAAAACCTTGATTTTCTGTGCTTGGTCGTGTTTTCTTTGGGTGGATTTTGCTGATATTGCCGCCACTCCATAGCACTGCGCCCGTGTGCAGGGCCAGTCCGAAGATAAGCAACCATATAGTCAGTGATTTAATGGAAAAGGCAGCGGCCAGGGCGAGACTGCAAAACCATACGATAGATAAATAGGCGATTGCCGCACTTAACGGCTTATGTGTTTTCCCGCGGGTGTCAAAAAGGATGATACGAATGGCCGCGGTCAGGGACAGGGCAATGACGGCAGCAGATTGGACTGTATTCATGATTCTTTTTCCTCTTCCAGGGTTTTCAGACGGCCTTTTTCAATCAGGCGCATGACACGCTGTAAACCTAAAACCAGTCCGGCAGAAAAAATGGCAGCGGCGGTAAAGCTATTGATGGTCAGTGTTTCACCCGGCAGCAGCCAGTTGATTAGGCCTTCTGCGCCGTCGTAACCGAAAATGCCGCCGATGAAAGACACAGCAAAAAGCCATGCCTTATTAATCGGTCGCTCTGCCTTTTGGCTTAATACGAACAGCGATGCGCCTATGAGTGCACCGAAGGCTACGGAGGCGTGGACGTGGTAGCTGCCGATGATAATTACGGCGGCGTTGACAGCAGTGGTAGTTTTGTCTTGGGTCATGACGTTTTCAGTCCCATAGATTCAGGGTGGATTTTTGTTGTGCTTCTTCGTGGTTGGCTTGAGGCAGTCGGATAGTCAAACCGGCAGGCAGGAGGGCAGGATATTTCGATAAGCCGTAATTTTCAGGGGCGGTCAGGATTTGTTCGGTGTAGCCTGCGGACGTCCCGTAATGGTTCCAAGCGATATTGGCGACGGTATCGCCTTCACGGGTCGTGTATTCCATCAAATTAATTCCGAATCGCAGCGGCGCTCGCCCATGACTGCCGCGGTGGCATAGTGTGCTTCACGGCGGAAGTCTTCGGCTTGATGTTGTTTCATTTCGGCACGCTCGCCCGCTTTTCCCGATGGTTCTGTATCTGCGTATTTTTCCAGCAGAAGTGATTTGGCATAGCAATAGACGGCGCGGCGGTAATGGATGGCTTTAACCGATTCGCCATTAATGACGTCGTCTGAATCGCCTGTTTCGGCAAGAGTGCCTCTGCCAACCTGTACGGCGGCAATGCGGTATTTCTTAAGCTGGCCGTTGACGTGTGCGACGGCTTCGAGGACGGCATGGTAAACACGGCTGCTTGAAATGTTCGCTTCAATCCTCATTACTTCGCGAAAGTTGGCAAGGTCGATGATTGGGAAAAAAGGAATACTGCGAACTTCAGATTGGTCTAATGCTTGCCGCCCTTGATCTGGGGTGTCGGCGAAAACAATAGTCATGATTCATTTCCTTACGGAAGAAGCCTGCCCGATATTTAGGCGGGCTTTGGAAAGGAGGCGCAGAGGCTTTGCATGCTAAGGCCGTCCATGATATTTCTGGAGGACTTGCCGCAGGCTTGCGCCCGGCGAGGGGAGCTAGGTCAGCCTTTAAGCTGTTTTTTGATGGCTGCAAGGCGGGATTTGACACCGATTTTTTCAGAATACTTCAGTGCGTTTTCGTAGTAACTCGCCGCACTTTCGAGGTCTTCGGCTTCTTCCGCACGTTCTCCAGAGGCTTTGTAGAACTTGGCGCGGATGATGTCTGTCAGATTTAAGGTATGCATACCCGTGTCTGGGTTGACGGTGCTGATGAGTGTGAGCAGATCAGTATGGTTGGCTTTACTCAAGTCAGCACCGTATCCATACTGTTCAGCCAGCTCTTCAATTAAGAGGTCGGGCAGATCACGACGGTAGTCATCTTTGACTTTCATGTCATGCTCGATGGCAAATAGGATGTATGGCACGGCTTGGTCAAGCTCGCCAATGTCAATCAACCAAAGCAGGGCGGTAGTGAAGACTGGATCGGTTTCAGCGGCCGAACCGGAGAGATAGACGTCTTCCAGCCATGGAAGATATTTTTCTACCATTCCTTTTTTGGCTTGGATTTTGTCGGATACGGATTTAATTTGGTGTAGGAAGGCGCGATCGGTGTTAAGGCTTGCCAACAGTCGGCGGTAGGGTTCGGCGACATGGATGTTTTCGCCGTTTTTTGCTGCCTTCTCTGCTAAAACCTGTTGTTTGTGTGCCTGGGCTGGAGTCATTGGATCCCTTTCATCAGGCCGTCTGAAATTTCAGACGGCCTTTTTTTCTACTTCACGATTTTGATGTTTTCGACCAAAGCTGCTGCGCCGTACTCTTCGACGACATAGCAGATATTTTCTGACTGGTAGTCGGCGATGCGGTCGAATTCAGGTTCGTCCGCCAGCTTGCGGCGATGGCCGCCTTTGTGGAAGTAGATGGACAGGTTTTTCAGCGGAGTAACCAAAATCGTATTTTTGGGGAAATACGGTGCAGTTACGACCGGCAGACCGCCCAAGCGTTTTTCAGACATGATGATGTCGGCAGGACGCAGCTCACTTGCCTTGTTGCCTGCTTCTTTGATAACGGCAAAGTATTTTTCAGACAGCAAAGATTGATTGCAGATAACGGTCATGCCCGGCATGTCGTGGAACTCTTCGTCAATCAAGCTTTCGGCAACGTCCGTAACCAAATGGTCGAGAGAGGTATAGGATTTACCTTCGCCGATTTCGACGGCATTGGTTGCGCTGCCCATGACGTTGGATGCTGCATTGGTACGCATATGCTGCAACCAGCCGGTTTGTACGTCCTGCAAGAGAGGATTTGCCGCAAAGTCGGATGTAGCGGCGGCAGACGTACCGTTGAAACCGATGGCAATCAGGCTCAAAGCTTTGGATTTGATGAGCTGGTTATTGATCAACTTGACGTATTCAGGTTGACTGCTCCAAGAGTCCATATCGTCGTAGCTGACTTGAGTGTCAAAATTTACTTTTTTACACAAATATTGGCGGTCAGTCAGGTTGTGATATGGCTTGGGCTGACGGCGTACAGTACCGTCGCCGTTTTTAGTATCAGTTCGCGAGGCATTCAGACCTGTTGATAAACCAATGATTGAGCCGGCAATTTCGGTTTTGCTGATGATGTTGATTTTTTGCAGGAATGTTGACTCCAGGCGGACGGCTTCGCGCATTTTTTGAGAAACGGCGGGCGTTACACTGAAATGGCGGGATACGCCTTCGGCAGTTGTACCGTTGGCTTTGGCGACGGCGTTGATATATTGCTGGATATACGGGTGCATGGCTTACCTTTTCTTAAAATTCGGAAGCAGGGGTTGTATTCGCGCCGGTATGCGGCTCTGCCTGATTGATCGGAGCGGATTCAATAGCGGCCTTAAAGGCATCGAATTCTTTGCGCAGGGCAGTGTAGTCATCGGCGAGTTTTTGGGTAATTTGGGCAGACTGCTCCAATTCTTTGTTCAGGTCGGCAAAGGCTTGGGTGTAGTCGTTTTTTTCTGTTTCGACAGGGGCGGGATCTGATTTCTTATTGAACATTTTGTCGTGGAGGGCGGCAAAAAAGCCTTTTTTCTCGTGTTGGGGTTGGTTGGCAGGTTGGGTCATTGGCAGGCTTTCCATTTCGGTGTAGGCGGCGGTGTAGTTGGTGTCTTCCGGATTGAGCTGACGGAACTTGAGCATAGTCGTACCAAGAGATGCAGGGCTGTCCGTCATCGCAAGGCCGACCAGATAAGCTTTGCCGGTGTCGGCGAATGGCTTCATGATTTCCATGGATGTATAGACTTTTTCGCGCTCTTTGATGTAGCCCAACATTTTTTCAGTAGGGTCGATGCGAGCGTAAAGGCGGGTAATACCGTCTGAAGTCTCTGCTTTCAGCTCGAGGACGTCCCCCAGGCCTGAATAGTCGTTTTTGGGAGAATATGGGCGGTAATGCTCAAGGTTGATGCGTGCGCCGTAGATTTGTGGGTCGTAAGCTTCTGCGGCGGCGATGAGGTCGGCTGATTCGATCGTTCGACCGTCGGCAGTTGCACCGGATTTGCCGATGCAGAACCATCGGTCGCTGAATTTTTCGGTGGAATTTTTGGCGGATTTATTCATGCGTATGCGCTCGGGTGTTTGTCCGTTTTATTTTGGCATTTACGGAAAAGACGGCAAGCGACAGGGGTTTTAGGTGGGTTTTTCAAGTCATGCGGCACGGGTAGGATTGGCATTTTTGCCCGAAAATCGGGTATTGCCGCTATTTTTTGAAGACATGGAAAAACGTCAGAATATTGAAATTGCCCAAAATATCGACCCGCGCCTTGTTGCGCGGTCTCTTTACTGGCAGGGATGGAAAATTACCGCCATCGGGCGGCATTTGGGACTGAAGCCCGCCACGGTACATTCTTGGAAGCAACGGGAAAACTGGGATGGCGGAACACCGATGCAGCGTGTTGCCTCATCTATTGAAGCGCGCCTGATCCAACTCGTCAACCTGCCGAACAAATCAGACGGCGTTTACAAAGAAATGCGCCAACTTTCCGCATTAATGGGCGGCGAAGGCAAAAGGCCGTCTGAAAAATCGGAAACGCCGAAAAACAACCGATTTGACGGCGCAGACAAGCCGCCTTTTGACAGCGTGCCGACCATAGATCGCCCACCGCGTGAACGTACCGAGCGCACCGAACGCAGCCGCACCCGCTCCGTCGAAAAACCGCCGAAAAACTATATCGCACCCGAGCAGCAGCAGCGCATGGTTGAGATTTTTGAAGAGCAGTGTTTCGATTATCAGCGGTATTGGGGCGAGATTTATCGGACGCACCGTTTTCGAAATATCTTAAAAAGCCGCCAAATCGGCGCGACTTTCTATTTTGCCCGCGAAGCCTTCCTAACCAGCCTAAAAACGGGCATCAACTCCATTTTCCTGTCTGCGTCCCGCGCACAGGCCTATCAGTTCAAGCAATACATCCTCAACCTCTGCAAGATGGTCGATGTCGAGCTTAAAGGCGGGGATGTGATTTCTTTGCACAATGGCGCGGAACTGCATTTTTTAGGCACCAATTCACGGACGGCACAAGGTCGCAACGGTAACTTGTACGTCGACGAATACTTCTGGATTCCCGATTTCGAGCGGTTGCAAACACTGGCCGAGCCGATGGCGAGTCAAAAGCACCTGAAGACGACCTATTTCTCCACGCCGTCATCCGAAGGCCACCCCGCTTATTGTTTTTGGTCGGGCGCGATGTTTAACGAAGGCCGCCCTCGAAGCGAGCATATCAAGCTCGATTTGAGTCATGCCGCTTTAAAAAACGGTCGTCAGGATGCCGACGCGCAATGGCGGCAAATCGTTACGATTCATGATGCGCAGGAGTCGGGCTGCAACCTCTTCGATATTGATTATCTGCGCCAGCGCAACTCGCCCGACAAGTTCGCACAGCTCTTTGAGTGTCAATTCGTCCCGGACGGCGAGGGCGTGTTTCACTTTGCCGACCTGCAAGCCTGCGGTGTCGAATCGTGGGATTGGACTTGGTACAAACCTGACATGATGCGTCCGGCGGGGAATATCCCCGTATGGATAGGCTACGACCCGAGCTATACCGGCGACGCGTCCGGCTTGGTGGTCGCCGTCCCGCCGCAACGCAACGGCGAACCATTCCGAATTTTAGAAACACACATGATTAACGGGGCGGATTTCGAATCACAGGCCCAAATCATTCGCGGCATGACGGAGAAATTCAACGTTACCAAAATCGTCATCGACGCAAACGGTATCGGCGCGGCGGTGTACGACCTTGTTAAAAAATTCTACCCGCCCGCCATCGGCATGACCTACACGCCCGACATTAAAGGGATGATGGTTTTAAAAACGCAGAACCTGCTCAAAAACAAACGTATCGAGTGGGACGCGGGCAAAATTGATTTGCAGATGGCGTTTATGTCCGTCCGACGCGCAATTACCGCCAGCGGACGGAACATCACTTACGAATCGACGCGCAGCCAAGCTGCCAGTCATGGCGACTTGGCTTGGGCAGCGATGATGTTGTTTTATCAAGAGCCGTTGGACAATGTTGTCAGCGGACGATTTGAGATTGATAGTTAAAGGATTTTTATGTCTGATTTAAATTCGACAGGCAATGAACCACGTACAGATTTAGAGATTTTCAGTTGGGGCTACGACGAGCGTTTGTCTTGGCTCGGTGCGGCGTGGGAGTGTACCGACAACGGCCATTATTATGAACTGCCCGTCAATCAGGAGGACTTGATTGGTTTACTCCGAGTAGGTGTACATCATTCGTCTGCGCTACATTGCAAACTGAACGTCCTAACTTCCACATTCGAACCAACCAAGCTTTTGAGCCGCGCCGAATTTAAAAAGCTGGCATTTAATTTCCTAGTCACCGGCAACGGCTATCTGGCGGCGGAGCGCAACCGATTCGGCAAGGTCTTGGGATTTAAAAACCGACTGTCCGTCTATATGCGCCGCTCTTCGAAAAAATACGACAAAGACGGCTATTTCTACCTGCGCGACCATGTTTTCGAGACTTCGGACTTTATCCCGAAATCAGATATTATTCATTTGATGCAACCGGATTTGGTGCAGGAGATTTACGGCATCCCCGATTATTTAGCGGGTTTAAGTTCGGCAGAGCTTAACCACTCGGCCACGACATTCAGACGGCGCTACTACGACAACGGCAGCCATGCAGGCTTTATCGTGTACGCAACCGACAACAATATGAATAACGATGACTGGAATAATCTCAAGGACCAATTTAAAAAAGCGCAACGCGAAGGCAATTTCCGCAATGTCTTTTTGCGCTCGCCTGACGGTAAACCTGAAGGTATCAAATTGATTCCGATTTCAGAGGTCGCCGCCAAGGATGAATTTTTAAATATTAAAGGAGTAACCTCTCAAGATATGCTGACAATACACCGCGTGCCTCCTTCATTGATGGGGGTCGTCCCGACGGCGGCGGGCGGCTTGGGTGATGCCCGGACGGCGGCGGAAGTATTCGCCGCGAATGAAATCGAGCCGATACAGGCGGCGTTTCTCGAAGCAAACGACGCATTCGGCGCGGAGGTTTTTAAATTTAAGCCGTACACTTTGGCAACGGCCAAGGTGGAGAAATAGGATAAGGCCGTCTGAAACTTTTCAGACGGCCTTTTTTATTTGGCGAAGTACTCATCCCTCATTCTGATAACATCATCCTTCTTATAGAGGTTGTCCCGCCCTAGCAGCTTCGGCTGCGGTATCAGCCCCGCCCGGCGGCGCGCCCAAATGGTTGTCGTGGACGGCGGCTTTTTGCCCGGTATTGTCCATAGTTTTTTCACTTCATCCAACGTGATGTATTCACCCATTTTTGTTCCTTTCCTGTTGGTCAGTTTCGGTTAATCAATTTGTCATTCAGTTTCGGTTAATCAATTTGTCATTCATCGCCTGCGACGCTTTAATGGCGGCGCGGGCAGATTCGATGGCGCTTTCAACGGTGTCGTACTGCGGCTTGGTGTAGCGGACGGTTTTGGCGCGGATATTGGCTTCGTTTGCGGCCTTGATGGCGGCGAAGTCAAAAATAGGTTCTTGCGGAGTCAGTCCGCTGACGAGCGGACGGCGTAGTTTTTCAATACTGCGGATGTATTCGCGGTAGTTTCTTTGTTTTTTGCTGGCTGATTCGCTATGGAAGGCATTATCTTTCGCCGCTTTTTCGATTTTTTCGCGGGTTTCACGGCTCATGTATCTCAGCTCTTCGATATTGTCTAAATCGAGCATGTCTTTTTTATATTCTTTCGCCAATTCAGGACTTAAACCTGTCTGAACTAAATCAACGGCGGTTTGCACCGAAAATCCGTGTTTCCAAATAAGCCATTCTACAGGCTCGGTTTTTTCTAGGTCGGCCAGGGTTGCAGCTGCTGGGCGATTGATTAAATTTTGCGCAGATTCGGGGTCGAATTTCATTTTCGTAGAGTTATTGACACAAGTCCAAGCGGCGGCAGTGCCGCCGTTTTTTTTCAAAACCCACGAATGGATGCGCGAAATTTCGACGCGCCCGGTGGCTTTTTCGTAAACGCCCATGATGCGGTCGGCATGGATTTCACCGTAGCAGTTCAGCTCTTTCGCCTCTTCGCGGTACAGTCCGAGACGGACGTTTTTGCGCGATACGGACTCGCCACCCAAAAGGACGGTAAAACGCATCCAGTCGCCCATGTCGGCAGCCTGTTGGGCAAGCATTAAAAGGTCGTCTGAAGCGTCTGGGTTGATTCGGCGCAGCTCGCGCCAAATGGTAACGGGGCAGCCGCCGATTTGCTGGAACTGGCGGATACCGTGATGACTTGCCCATGCGTCCACGCGGACGGCGGTTTCTGCCATGCTCAACAGCGCGTCAGACTCATAGTCAACGCCCAAGCCTTCGCCGCTTTGACTTTTGCCGTCGATGTTTTTGGCGATATATTTGGCGATATAACCGGCAGCCGAGCCGCGCGCCCAGTTGATGGCTTCAAAGTCAACGCGGGTAGAGGCGGGGCTTTGCTTCCAAAATTTAAAATATTTGGATTCCCAGAATTTCGCCTCGGTTTTCAGACCGGCGCGAATGGCGGCGAGCGTAGGCGCGCTGCCTTGTTTTGCACGGATTTTTGCTTGGATTCGGCGGGCTTCCGCGTCCGCTTCTTTCGCAGTCGCCAAGTATTTCAAACCCAGCTCTTCGCGGTTTTCTCGGCAAGCGTGTTTTGCCACGACGCGGCGGAAGGTAAGGCGGTGTTGCTCTTCCATGAAGACAAGGCCGTGCCAGTGCGGCGTACCGTCATGATGCGGCTCGGCAACGCGGAAACCGTAGATTTTGATTTTCAGACGGCCTAATTCCGCACAGACACGCGCCCATACTTTATTTAAGTATTCCTGCGCCTGCGTCGGCGTTTCGCCGCTGAATTTCTCGTTTGGCTTGCCAAAGTGGTGCATACGGTGCATGCGGGAAGGGCAGGTAATCGTAAAAAATTCGCCGACGTGGTTTTTCAGACGGGCGATTTCCTCGAAGCCGCGAATACGCACCATCAATTCGGCGCGACGCAGGGCGGGATTAGATACAGAGACTTCAGACAAGGCCTCGAGCGTGAATTCTTGCCCCAGCTCATTGATGGCAATCATGGTTTGCAACATGGCAAGATTGCGACGCTTTTGAGACAAGCGGCGGAAAACCGCTTCATCAGAGGCATAAAGCCCCGTTTTACGGGATACAAAGCCAGCCTCGCGGCGGTAGCGTTCGGCAGCGCGCGCGAAAATGCGGCGAAGCTGGCGACGCCAGAATTTAGGGGCTTGCAGGCGGGCTTCGATGGCTTCGGGGATTTTGTCCTTGAATACTTTTTGGGTATCGATGCCGTATTCGGCGGCGGCATAGTGGATCAGACCGGTGAGGCTCCAGCCGATACGTTTTTTAAAATAGATGTCCTTGGCTGCGCTATCGGCAAGACCGCGGATGTCGTCGTCCGAAGCATCTAAACCTGCCGAACGGACGGCGGGCGGCAAAACGGTCAGATTGTCGAGCAGGGTTTTCAGACCGTCTTCGGCGCGAACACGCGCGGCGGCTGGCTGAATGCCGCTGTCCAACTGACGGACGATTAAATCGTTAAAGAACGAACGCGCTTTTGACGCCTCGGCAGGTTTCAGGCTTTCAAAGCCTTCGCGCAACACGGGCGGAAGCAGCAAAAAGGCTTCGGCGGCGTAGTCTTGCTGCGCCGCCTTTGCATTTGCTGTTTGAATTGATATGCCCATGATTTGTCCTGCCTAGTAAGTGGCGGGCTTCAGCCCGCCCTATGTCTCAATAATTAAAATAATCTTGGATTCTTTCTTCGATTTCCGCGTCCAGCTTTTTCTGCTCGATTTTGTAGTCCACATAGAGCCAAACGCCGAGCGCGGCGATAAAAACAATGCCGATGACTGCGAAGATACTCATTGCCCCACCTCATGCGGGATTTCAGCGTCTCCGCCCATATGGTCGAATGTCGGCGATTCGTAAACGCAGACTGGGTCAGTTGCGGGCAGCGTTTGCGGCTGTTCCGCAATGTTTCCGTGGGTCGAACCAAGCATAAAATAAGATGCGGCGAGCATCAGGGCGAGGATGATGTAGCGGATTTTGATTTTCATGATGTTTCCTTGTTTGGTCGGGTTCAGGCAGCCTTAAGGTCGTCTGAAACTGGGTTTACTTTCATTTTTCTGCCGGCATATACCGCGCGGGCTATTTTTTCGTCTATGCCTTCAAGCTGTCTGGCGGCTTCGGAAAGCTGGAGAACCGGCAAGCCCAAGCTGTACACTACGTTTTGCTGATTCAACATATTGCCCAGTCGGGCGATTTCCTTTATCAACCGCTGGCTATCTTCCAGAGCCTTGCTTTGCTCCGGTGTAACCAGCCAACTTCTGACGACTTCGGCATCGTTGTAAGCCGCCAACGGCTGACGGCCTGTATTTCGTTCCAAGAGCGCGTCGCGCTCCAAGCCGTTCATGATTTTTGCGTTTTCAGTTTTACTGCTTGCCAGCTTTTTGCCGATATTCCACATGGCGCGGGCTTGGGCTTTGGTTCTAAAAAAGCGAACCCGCTGCGGTGCCGACTTCCACGTCGGGACGATTTCGCCGTTCATTTTTCTTTCCCTTTACAACAAATTTCTCTGACTGCTGCCGCCGTGTTGTTCGATGATTTCGTCTGCCGTCATCTGCGGTGGCACCAAGGCGGGGTTTTGATGCAGCGGGCTGGGCGGGGAAATGGTTTTGATGACTTCCGTCGATGCCACGCCCGACCAGCCGCACGAAGCATTCAGGCATTGAATCGAGCTATAACGGAGGCGGTCTGTCATCTTCCGACTCGCCGTTACCTTGCAGCGGCTGCCGCAGCAAGGGCAGGTAATCTGTACCCGCATATTTCCGTGTTCCGCCTTACTGATGTTGCGCTGCGCCATTTTCATTTCTCCGTTTCAGGTCTGCCGATGCGTCTTCAAAGGCACGCAGATACATTTCCGCATATTCCAAGGCAGCTTCGGCGGCAAATTCGCTCAATGACTTATTCGCCGCGCAGGCCGCCGATTCCATCAGGTCAAGCTCTTCGCCGAAAAATTTGACCTCGACGGCGGCAGTGGCTAGTTCTTCCGGCGCGCTTGTTTTGGGGCAGGGTTCGGCGTGGACGTGTTGTTTGAGAGACAGTCTGCCTTCGATTTTGTGAATACAGTTTTGACACATGACGTTTCCTTTTTGGGTTGATGCCGACTGTCCGGCGGGTCAAGCGTCTTTCCGCTTTGTCATCACTCCGTTACACCGTTCAGGTTAAATATTAGACGGGGCGGATGAAATTCCACGGATGGGCACTCAGTCCGGAAGCGCATGCGTCGTAATAGTTACCGCCAAACACTTCTTCGTTACCGTTCAGCCATACAATCAGGTGCTTTTTGGTTTTCCCGCGCCCTTTGACAAAGATTCGCCCTACCGTGCTTTCCTGATTTGTATTCCAATCATTCATTCTCATAACATTTGCAACATGTTTCATTTTTCTACTCCTTGGTTGGGGTTGATGCCGTCTGAAATTATTCAGTCTTTCAAAAGTAAATTATAAAAATACGTCTGGTCTTAAATCTTCCCGCCGAACTCCATACCCAAGCTTCTCAATTTCAACTGCAATTTCAGCTGGCATTTTATTGCGACCCTTTACCCAACTATTTACAGTGGAACGTTTTTTTCCAAGTTTTTCGGCTAATGCTGCTTGACCGCCAGCAGCTTTGATTGCTTTTTCTAGGTAATTCATAACATCTCCTTAATTTTGAGAAAGTATATTTTAAATAACCTGAAAAGTAAACTTTTAGTAGCCGTTTTTTGTCTATTTAAAATTTACAATGCTGAAAACATGGAGAATTTTATGACTTACGATTTGGCAAAATGGGCTACTGAGGCAAGAAAAGCAGCTGGGATGACTCAAGAGGACTTTGCACTTGAGCTTGGCTTCTCAACTAAAGCCAGCGTTAATGCAATAGAAAAAGGACGAAACAAGCCAACTTTTGAAACGATGGTAAAAATATCTAAAATTTCAGGATTCCCTTTGCCTTATCAGGAAGTCTCCCAAACAAAAGTACTGTCTGAAGATTCAGACAGCCTCGCTGACGACCGCATACGTTTTGAGCGGTTGGACGTGGTTGCCGCGCTTGGAGACGGCTACATCAACAACGAAGCAGTGGAGGTGGTCGATTTCGTCCATGTCGATAAAGCATGGGCGCGCGAAAAACTCGGCGGCAACCTATCCCGTATCCAAGTCATCACGGCACGCGGCGATTCCATGCAAGGCACCATCGAGGACGGCGACGTACTCTTCGTCGATACCTCCGTCCACTCATTCGAAGGAGAGGGCATTTACCTCCTGTCCTTCGCAGACGGCCTAAAAGCCAAACGCCTGCAAGCCTCCGTTGGCGGCGGCCTGCTGGTCATCAGCGACAACCCGTTATACAGAACGGAAACCATCGAAGGCGATGGACTGGAAAAATTAACCATCTGCGGCAAAGTCCGCGGCGCATGGCATTTGTCGGGATTTTGATTTGAATTTTGTGAATCGGCTCAATTCACGGTAAGTTTTGGAAGGTGCGGCCGTTGGTTTTTTTGGATATTTAGTGATTTTGTTTATTAGGGAAGTGCAATATGGGAAAACAAAGTGGTCAACAGGCTGACAGGCAAGACGGTGTGAAATTGGACTTGCAAGAACTGCACTCACGGCAAATTCAATTGAAGCAGACCGTGCAAGAGAATATCGATGCTGTGCTGGCACTGCTAGCACTGGTCGATATTGAACCGGTAACGCGGACGCGGAATTTGAGATACAACCAAATTATTAAATCAGCGCTCGCTCTGAACGGGGTTGATTTGTCAGTAACAGATGACGAAGAGGCGGAAGCAGGGGCTGAATCAGACAAAAATAAAGGCGAATTCCAAACCGCCGCAGACAAACCTGAAAAATTGTTGCTCAAATTCGGGCAGGAATTTTTAGGCGGTCTGATTCGGAAAGATTTTAAAGCCGCACTCGCTGCTGCCCGAAACCTTGATTTTGAACGCCGCCTCCATTGGGCAGCTTGTTCGGGCGCGATATTAGTCTACGGGCGGAACGACGCGGGCAAACAGAAACTGACACCGTCTGAATTATCTCTTCATAACATGGTTAAAAAAGAATGGCTTTACGATGAAAGATAAACCTGTACTGCTGCCTGTCGGCGGTAGTTTTGAAATTGAATATGTCAATGCTGAAGGAATCGGAAGCAGACGGGTTATCGATGTCCGCAAGTTTGTTGCCAATCTTTCAGACGGTTATGTGCAGGCGTTTTGCCATGAGCGGAAAATGGTCAGGACGTTTAAATATCAGTCGATTATGGGACTGGTGGATTTGGAAACCGGCGAAGTTGTCGAACCTTCGCTTTTCAGACGGCGTTTGCAGGAACGGTATGAAGAGGCTCCCGAACGGCAGATGGATTTTTTTATTCGGGAGATGAAGCCGATTGTGGATGTGTTGGTTTATATCGCGTACTGCGACGGGAGATATGCGCCGTCTGAACAGCGGTATATCGCGCAATGGCTGACGGACAAATCGGAAATGGGCGATGATTTCCTCGCTTATTCGCTTGGCGTTATGAAGTCTTGGCCCGTGCCGGATTCTATGGATTTTTCTTTTGCTATCCGTGCTATTAATCAGCGTTTCCCCGATTGGCGTGATTCGGTGCTGGAATATGCGCGCAATGTCGCAAAAGCAGACAGAAAGGTTACAGATGAGGAAACGAACCAGTTGGAAAAGCTGGAAAGGTTGTTTGATGTTTTTAGGGAGAAAGCGTGATGACGGATTCAAAAGGCTTGTTTCCGCTGCCTCAATACCGTAAACCCGTAAAAAAGATGAGCAACGGGCGGCGGGCAATCATAAAAGAATTGGATGCTTTACAGAAAACGGTAAACAGCAATACGCTTCTCATCGAGACACTGCAACGGAATATGGCGGCAACAGAGGAATCTCATAATCTGCATATTGCCGCGCTGTCTAATTTCCTCGGCCATGATATGAAAAACTGTATTCAAAACATGGATGTCATCTTGACAAGCTATAGGGCGGACGAGATTACTGAGGGGCATTTGGAAAGTCTGCGGGTACAGTTGGACATGATTCGGGAGGTAATGGGCAATTTTGCGCAGCTTGTGCCGCACGGGCGGGACGGGATTTTCAAGGTCAACAGCCTGATTGGCGCGACGGAGGCTTTGACTCGTTCGATGCTGGAGGAAAACGGGGTTTTGTTCACGAAGGAATTGCTGGAAGACATCGATTTGCGGACTAAATATCCTTTTCATTCGTTGCTTCAGGTATTCAGTAATCTGATTATTAATGCCTGCCGCCATTTGCGGGATTTCGAGCGGCGCGAGGTGTTGTTTGCGGTTGACATCGATCAGGAAAACCATGAGCTTTTCTTTTCGGTTTACGATACGGGCGCAGCTGTTGAGCAAATCTGTCTCGACAAAATCTTCGATTATGGATACTCTACTACGGAAGGTAGCGGCATCGGACTTTACCATGCACGTTATATTTGTGAATTGTTGAAGGGAACGGTTGAATGTGTGCCGTCAGACAGGGCGGAATATTCGAAGCGTTTCCTGATTACCCTGCCTTTTATAGGATTGGACGATGTATAAGCATATTTTTGTTATCGATGATGAAAAGATTCAGGCCGACGGGCTGGCAAAACAGCTTAATGAGCGTATGGGCGGGAATGGATATGTGTTCGAGCCTTTGAGCGGCGAACATGAGATTATGCAGGCAGTTGCCGACCGCTTCTGCTCGCTGGCGATTGTGGATCTGCGGATGGATGATTATCCGTTCAACGGCTTGGAAATATGCCGCCGTATCTTGGAAAACAATCCTCTGGCGAAGGTTATTATCGTGTCGGCATGGCTGCCGGAGTTTTTAACGGCGATGCAGGACCTGATGACTTCTGGCAGCGTGTTGGCGGTGTCGGAGAAAAAATCGATGGCGGAATGGGTGCCGGAATTGGAACGGACGGTTGCCGGTTATTTTGAAAAACGGGACGGTGAGTTTTCGGAAAACAGTAAGATGTTGCTGAATGCGTACAGTTCTGCCAAAAATGAAAAGGACCCGTTCCGCAAGGGTGTGTTGTTTGAGGACTTCCTTGTCAATCTTTTCGGACAGATCGGTTTTCAGTTTATTCGGAAACGGGTAACGGATGCGACTTCGGAAGTGGATTTGATTTTACGCAATGATATTGATGATGCGTTTTTAGCTAAATTCGGCAAGTATATTTTTGTGGAGGCAAAAAACCGTCCTTCCGCTCCTGTCGATAAGAATGATTTTTTGGCGTTTGTGTCCAAAATCGAATCCAGCAGCGGTCTGGCGGAACTTGGTATTATTGCGGCCAGCCATAAAATCGCTTCTACGGTCAGGCTGGAGGCTCTACGCACGTCGCATAAGAGTATGAAGGTTCTTCTGTTTGCCAATGATGAATTGACACGCCTGATTGTGGCGGATGATAAACGCTATGAGCTGAAGAAGCTGATTGACGAGCAGATTAAGGATGTGCCGTCTTGATGTTGGCTATGGATAAACAAGGTCGTCTGATTTTTTCAGACGACCTTTTGTTTTGGTCAGGGTTTGGAAACTGCGGCGGCAAAGTTTGGGCTGACTTCGCCTTCGTAGAGGACAATCGGTACGTCGATCAGGCTTTGGAGTTTGACGGCGGTCGTCAGTCCGTTGCCGTCGAGGGTGTGGACGGTTTCTTTTCCGACCCATTTCTCTGCGTCGATTTCGGGCTTGAATCCTTGTAGGGTTACGGGGCTTTCGGGGGCGACGTCGGGGCGGCCGATGGCTAGGGAAATATCGAATTCCATTGCGCCGCGTTTTAGTTTTTTGTACGCGGCGCGCGCGCCGGTGGCGGCGGTTTTGGGGCTTTGGTAGGTATGGCGCAGGGTTTTGATTTTTTTGCCGGCAGTATCCACCTGTTTGATTTCGGTTACTTCTTTGGTGGTGGTTTTGTGGGTTTTGCCGTCTTTGCGCTTGGTCTTGTATTTTTTGGTGGTGGTAACGGTTTTTTTGACGGGGTCGTAGTTGTCTTCGGTAATGACGACTTCGTGCTTTTTACCTGTCTGTTTGTCGATGTAGTAGGCGCGGACGGCGTTGTAGCTTTCGGTATTGCTGTATCTGAATGCATATTGGTCACCGCTGTTGCGGGTAATCCTGATTGTGGGCAACGGCTGCCCGCCGGCGGTCGTGGCTTCGCCTGATGAAACAAACAGGAGGCGGCCGTGTTTGACTGTTGCGATGGCGTCGTAGCGTTCGGCAAGGCGCGACAAGAAGGCGGCGTCGGATTCGTTGCTCTGGTCGATGTGGTCGATTTTTTCGTCTTGGTAGGCTTTGCCGATGATTGGTGTGTAGCCGTTGGCGGCGGCAATGGATTCGATGATTTCTTTCAGGCTGGTTTTGTGCCAGCTTTTTTCTTTTGCCTCTGAAAATCGGTCTGATGTGTCGGCGGATTGGGCGGTGATGTGCAGGGTGTCGGGCGCGCCGCTCCAGCTTACTTCGGTTATTTTGTAGCTGCCTTTATCGACAATGCCTGTTTCGATGTAGCCCAGGGCGATGGTTATCTCGGCAGACTTCGGGGGCAGGGCGAGCTTGCCGTCGTGGTCGGACAGGCTGACGGTCAGTTCGTCCGCCTCGAAGCCGCTTTTGTCGGTCAGGCTGATGGAGATGATGCGGGAGAGAGCGTCGGTATTGAACGGCTTGCCGTTGATGGACAGCTTGGCGACGGGGGTTAGATGGTTGCCGCCGGTGTCGGTAATGGTGTTGAAGATTTTGACGGCTTGGTCTTTGATTTGGGTAAGTGCGGTCATGTCAGATTCCTGCAATGCTGCGGGCGATGGATACGCCAAGCTGAAGGGCTTTGCCTTTTAGTCCCAGCGGGCTGTCGGATACTTTTTTTAATTCTATGCTGAAGCTGATGGAACGGGCTTTGCCATCGTGCATGAGTTGGCTTCTGTCTTCTTTAATGGATGTGATGACGTATGCGCCCATTATTTGACCTGTGCCGAGGATGAGGTTGTATGGTTTTCCACGCTCTGCCATGAGGTGGAGCATGGCCAGGGAGGTGTCTCCCCCTGTGATTTCCGGCCTCATTTCGGCTGACAGGGTCAGGGTGTCAGTTTCCGGCCCTAGGTATTGGGTGGGATTAATACCGCCGCCGACGGTGGATTGATTTGGGTGCTTCCAGCCGCTTTGGCGGTTGATGGTTTGAAAGGGGATGGTACGGATGAGAAAGGGGAAGAATCCTAATGTGGCAAGCATGGTAGTGTCCTTTTTTGGTGTCAGTCATCTGAAAATGCGCTACGGGCACGACGTGCGGCTTGGTCTGCAATCTGCTTAATCTGACGGGCAACTTCGCGGGCGATGTCGGCTGGACTTTGGCTGCCTCCGTTGATGGTAATGTTGACGGTCATACCGCCTGCGTTTGTGTGATTTAATCCTGCCGATACGGGAACTGCTCCGACAAGGGAAGGGCGCGGTTCTTCAGCTGCGGCGGGGATAATGCTCTGCAATGCGCCCAAGCCTGCTTTGCGGATTTTTTCCAGAACCCGCCATCCTCCGAAGCGGGCTACATCCTGTTGATTGAAGACAACCTCGCCTTTATGCACGATACCGGCCGCTTGGTTGACACCTCCCGCTCCTGTGTAACCGCCTGTGGAATATCCTTTGTTGGGAATGTATGCGCCTACGCCATAACCGGCTGCGCTGCCTCCCGGTGCGGTCGGTTTGGTGGAAAAGGCTTTTTTCATCCATTCCCATGCGCTAGTAGCGACGTTTTTGAGGATTTGGAAGTTTTTGATGAGGATACCGATTGGGCCTAGGGCGGCGGAGAGGGCGTAGGATATGGGGTTGTTGCCGCTGAATGTTTTTTTTATCCATCCCCAGCCTATGATGAGGGCGTTTTTGATGCGGTCCCAGTGTGTGGCCAGTGCAACGATTGCGCCAATCGGCCCGGTCAGGGCGTATAGGATGGGATTTTGGGCGAATGTTTTTTTAATCCATTCCCAGCCTCTGATGAAGGCGGCAGTCAATGTATCCCAATTGGTGTAAACGAGATAGATGATGCCGATTAGGGCAGTCAGCGCAAGGCCTATGGGATTTAATGTCATGAAACGTAGGGCAATGCCTAATACTTTAAGAATACTCATGCCGAATCCGCCAAAGGCAATGCGGGCGGCGGCAAAGGGGACGGCAACTGCGGCAATAACTGCGGCCAGCCCTGCTAAGGCGGTCATTGCTGCGGTTGCATAAAATGCGATTTTTCCAAGTTTGGCGGCGGCCTCTGGATTTTTTGCCGACCATTCGTTGAATTTATCCAATAAGCCTGAAATGACATTCATGCCGTACTCTAAGCCTGAAAACATACTGCGCCCAAAGCCTGATTCGGTATTGAAGAGCTTATTTTTGAACATCTGCCATTTGGACGACATGGCGTTGACACGAATTTCGAACTCTTTGTCGAGGCTGCCTAATGCGTCCGGGGAGGTGGCAAGGCGTATTTGCTCGCGCCAAAGCTCTGTATTGGCGATGAGTTGGGCAAATACGCGGTTATATTCGCCGCCTGCCAAGCCTTTGAGAATGCCTGCTTGTTGCTCTTTCGGCATTTGTTGAACGGCGGCAATGATTTTTTCAAGCGTACCTTGCGCGTCTTCGACCATGCCTTTTTGGACGGATTTTGCGTCTATACCTATGCTTTTCAGGGCTTCCCGTACGGGTTTCATATCAGGCGCGGTACCCAGCCTTGTCATAAGGCTGCCAACCGCTTTGGCAGAGGTGGAAGCATCTACACCTGCGGATATAAGGGCGGAGCCTAGAGCCGCTACATGCTTCTCGTTCATTTTCGCCAAACCCATGCTGCCTGATACTTCGTTCATGTAGCTGATGAGCTGGTCGCCTGCAACCAGTGCGTTGTCATCAAGGTAGTTCATGACGTTGACTAGTTCAGAAGCGGCTTCTTTGGATAATTTGAAGTTTTGGCGAATGCGCCCCAGCTCTTCTGCAAGCGCCCCCGGGTCTGCTGCTTCAAAGGCATTTGCAGCTTTGACGGCTTCGGTAACGTAGGCTGCAAGCTCTTGGCGTGGGATATTCATCTTCGCGCCGGCAGTCATCATATTCATGATCTCAACCGTTGCCATGGGCAATTCACCGCTTAGTTTTTGGACTTCAGCGCGGATTTTGGCGATTTCGGCGTGGTTGAGGCTGCCGTCTGTATTTTTGAGGCTGCCGACTTGGCGGATCAGTCCCTGCATTGCATCTTCTTCGGACATGGCTGTATTGATGGCATGCCCTGCACCTTGCCTCATGGTGGCAGCCTTGCTACTTGTCCATGATGAGACACCCGATGCAATACCTGCGATGGCTGCGGCCTTGATTCGACTCTGTTGCCGTTTTTCCAGCTTTTCTAAGGCGGTAGACTGCTTTTCGATTTGGGCAGTAGTCTTTTGCATTCGGGCGGCAATCTCTGCCTGCTCTTTTTCAAGGTTTTGTCCGGATACGCCGACTTTTTCCATGTGGTCTTTGTAGCGTTTTAGCTGCGCGGATTGTTTTTCGTATTCGTTATTCAGCCTTTCGTCTTCACGGGTCAGCTTTTTGAGTTCTGCCGCCTGTTTTTTTGTGGCAACGCCCGTTTTGTCGATTTCGGCAGTAAGACGGCTTGTGGCGGCAGAATTACGGATGATTTGCTCATTCAGACGGTTGAAATATTGTTCTGCCTTGCCGATTTTTACCAGTGCGGTTTGGGCGCGCTCAAGATCACGCATTTCTTTTTTGTTTTTCGCCAATTCGCCCGACAGCCCGCTACTACTTTTTTTAATTCTGTCAAACGTTTTGCTTGCTTTGTCGGCGGCTTTGAGGATAATATTAATTGTCTTGTCTGTCATGGCTCGAGCTTTAAGATGAAACGGAAAATGAAAAATCAGATCTTGGCAGATTCGGTTTTGAATGCAGTTGATTCTGTCATTTGGTGGTATGGCGCATTATTTTGGCTTTTTGTTGCCGTCATTGCCCTTATGGTATGGATGCTTCCTTGATTATTTTGTCGATTGAAAAGGTCGTCTGAATTGATTTCAGACGACCTTTTTTATTGTCCGTCTCCTTGGCGTGCGCGTTGGATTTCGGCGGCTTTGGCAGCCCAGCGGTTAAGGGTAAAAAGATTTAGTCCTGCGAACCAGCCGATACCTCCTTTGAAAGTAATGGCGCAGAGGGCAAGGGCGTCGTCTATTGGGTAAAACGCAGGAACGTCTTCATCTTCTTCAGCCTGCCAGATGTCGGGCGCTGCTTTTATAAGGTCGGCGAACTGGCCGGCTCGGTATCGGAAGCATGGGTATAGCCCAAATCGGCAAAGGCTTCCTGAATCTCTGCTTTCGCCGAAGGTGCGGCTGAAAAAAAATCAATAGCGGCATTGAGGGCTTGTACATCTGCCATACCTAATACGCCATATTGCGCCATGCCAATTTTTGGGGTGCTGATTTTTGAGAGGAGCTTTTGAACAGTTTCGGTGTGTTTGATTTTGATGAGGTCTTGTCCCATGCCTGCCATATCTTTGGCCAGCGGTTCGCGCAAAGTGTAGGCTTTGCCGTCGGTCAGGGTTACGGTCAGGGTATCGTCGGGGTTGATTTTGATTTTTGGTTCTTGCATTTACTTGTTCCTGTTGTATGTGTTTAGAGGCCTAATGCGGCGCGAATGCCGGCACGAACGTCTTTGCCGCCGATGATGAGTTTGTTCGCCATGAGGTCTGCTTCAAAAACGACTTCTCCATCGACGGTTTCTTTCCAGTAGGTTAGGGCATATTTGAATGTCTGCTCTCCACCTTCGGCTGCTTTGTCTTCGCTGCGTGTGGTTTCGATAATTCGGCCACGCGCTTCGCCGACCAGTGTTTGGTAGGTTTCTTCGTCTTCTTTGTGCAATGCGCCTTGATAGCGTAAGAGGTTGCCATTGATTTTGTGGCTGATGGATTTGAACAGCTCAAGATCAAAACCTTTGCTGGTCAGCTCCAGCTCTAATTTTTCGATGCCATGAATGACGGTAAATTCGCCCATACCGCCGCCCGGGGTGTAGTCTTCGGTTTTGAATTTGATGTCCGGGCGTTTGACGGTCATGAGGACGCCGTCTTTGTTGAGTCCGTCGGTAAAGACGTTAAAACTTTTCAAGATGCGTGGCAGCTGCATTTGGGTGTCCTTTATTACTTGTGTTTGGGGTACCTATCCCTAACCCCTCTCTGTTGGGAGAGGGGAATTATTGGGAGGCAAGGTAGTTTAGACGGTGGTAGGTTTGAGGTTAGATGCGAATTCGATAACTCGGTCGGTCAGGTTGACGATAAAGCGGTCTGATACATGTTGGTTGAGTTCGATATTCTCTAAAGGCGGGGCTACGGTAAATTCGTAGTCGAAGGCAAAGATACCGCCGGCTACGCGTTCTTTTTCGATTTTTTTGGGGTCGATGAAGACTTGCGCACCCAATAACCAGCCTTGATAGACTTTTTCGGCGAGCTTGGCATTGATGCTGTTGATGATGTCAATCATAAGGCTCGGGTGCATTGGTTTGTCCATTGCCCAGAGAAAGCTTTCGGCGATGGTCTCTTTAATTACGGAAGAGACACGGACTGTTGGTTCGAATGCCCAGGCAGGATCTGCAGAACATGTGCGGTTGCCCCAAACGCGGAAGCCGTTTTCACGGATGAGGGTGGTAATGTTGAGGTTGTTGATGGTATTGGCGTCGCTGTTGATGTCCAGAAGTCCGAAGCTGCGTGGGTATTTAAGGGCGGATACGCCTTGAATTTCGGTATTTGAAATGGATTTGTGCGGACCGATTTTTTGGTCAAGCATGGCACGTGCGCCGAGGATGCGGGCAACGGTAGCGGCAGTTTCTTGGGTTTTGGAAGCGCCGAATGTCATGAATTCGTTGTCAATCAGCATGAGGTTTTTTTGCCCAAATCCGTTCTTATATTGGGTCAGGGCGGTAATATTTTCTGCGCCGCCGGCGGATGCATATACAAAGCCTTCAAGAGCGTTGGCGGTTACAACCAGCTCGGCGGTTACGTCAGCGTCGTCAAGTTCGGGCGCACCGATGATTTTTGGTTTGTAACCGGTATGTGCGGGAGCTTTCGCCAGTGCTTTGATACCTGCGATAACGTTTGCTTTCTGCTCCGGTGCTTTGGTTGAGCCGGGAACGCGGACTACAACGATTTGGGCATCTGCCTGATCTGCAATTGCGTCTAGGGATTTTGCCAAGGTTCCTTTGCTGCCTGCTTTATCAATCAGGGCAGAGACGGATGTTGAAAATATGGGTTTGGTAGCGGGAAAGACTGTGTCATCAGCGTCTTCTGCGGTGGCAACGATGCCGATAATGTTGGTGGCGATGTCGGAAATATGGCGCGCGCCGTGTGTGAATTCGTTGGCTGTTACGCCGTGCATGCGTTTTGCGGTCATGTGGCTGTCCGTTTCTTTGGGGATGGTCTGATTGTTGCTTTGCTTTTTATCGGTGGCAAGCGGTGGAGGTTTTGAGTGGGATTTTTAGGCCGTCTGAAGTTTTCAGACGGCCTTTGTTTGTCTTAAGCGGCGGCGATGCCAAATCCTGTCATCAATGCC
The DNA here is from genome assembly GCF_051956855.1 of Neisseria sp. P0021.S007. NCBI lineage: Bacteria > Pseudomonadati > Pseudomonadota > Betaproteobacteria > Neisseriales > Neisseriaceae > Neisseria > Neisseria sp. P0021.S007. The sequence goes on along the minus strand of NZ_JBQCXA010000009.1, from coordinate 10,916 downwards.
GCGCCTTTATCGGTGGCTTTGGACACATCCCCTTGTACGATTTCAAAACCTGCACCGATTCGAACTGTACGGCCTGTATTGGCAACGTGGCTGGTACCAATACGGATTTTGTCGAAAGCGGTATTCCAAGGTACAACGGCTATATGCCATTCACCGTAGGAATAGGTATTGCCTGCTCGGTTGACTTTGCCATCGACTGTGGCATTTTCCGGCATGCGTAGAGTAAAACCGTTTTCGCCATGAGTGGCGGTTACGCCGCCAACGGCGGGGCTTTCGCCTGTTATCGGCAGTAGGATAAATGCTGCCCCTGGTGTGCCTCCTTTTTCAAGTTTGAACGGCATAATGACTGTGGTCGGAGTACCGGTTGTGGCACTGACTCCGCTACTTTCGATATAGCGGTGGCCTCTACCGTTTTCGCCTGCCTGTGCCTTCATGTAACGGATGTTGCCTTCTTCTCCAAATGCACCTACCCATCCTTCCGGCTCTCCTGCACGTAGTGCATTGATGACGCTCGTCAGACGAGCCTCACTATTGCTGCTGACGGCTTCTGTTGTGCTGGATTCGAGGCCGTTAAATGTGAATTTAAGGGATGTTTCTGTGGCGGCAGGTGCGGGCTGTTCATTAGTGGGTGCCGGTCGTTCAGGCTCTGCTTTAGGTGTTGCTGAATCAGCTTTTGGTACTGCCGTTTCTGGTGTCGGCTGTGTGACTGTCTCTGACGCTTTGCCTGCTGTCGATGCTTTGAGTTTAGTGATTTCGGCCTCTAAATCTGTCAGCTTCGCCTGCATCAGGGTGGCGGCATAGTCAGTAGTCTGTGTATTTTTATGGTTACGCGCGCCGGTCCATACTTCTACTGTATCGGTCAGTTGGTTGTGCATGTAATTCTCGGCAACGGTGCAGTTGTCTAATTCGCCGATAGGGTAGAAACCTGCACTTAGTAGGCCGTTTCGGTATTTAACTGTGTCAACGGTATAGGGTTGTCCCACTTCGGTTTTGCCCTGCTCGGCGTTCTTGTACGGGGTAATATCGCAGTGATTGCCGACAATGGACGCGCCGCGCAACTTGCCGATTATCATCTGGCGCATGAAGTTGCCGTCGGGGGAGTTTTGAATGTAGTTCCCGCGGATTTGTGCAGCCAACATTGTGCCGTAACGCGCTTCTGCGCCCACGCTCATGCCGTATGTCGATGTGTTGACGGTTGCGGTAGCCGTCGCACCCGTACCACCGCCTCCTTCGAGGGTTACGGTTGGCGGTGTGTCGTAGCGGCTGCCGATGCGGCGCAGCTTGATTTCGGTAACTTTACCGTCTTTCACTACTGCTTCGCCTTCTGCGCCGAAGGCTTCCGCACCGCCTCCTGTGATGATGACTTTAGGGGCGGTGGTATAGCCGCTGCCACCATTGGTAACAGCAAATCCTGAAACGTAGCGCATGCCGTAAAAATCGCCGAACGGCAGGGCAAACGTAAACTGGTTGCGTTCAATCAAAAAGTGGTTATGCCCGTAGTTGCATTGCAAACCGCGCGGGGCATAGACCGTATTGTCGTTAATCAGTTGACGGCAACGCAGCCACCATTTCTTCTGATTGCGGCGGGAAAGCACTCCCAATGCACCATTAATCGGATGAATGCCGATATTGCCGCTGACAATGGTATTCCCGGTAATTTCGATATTGCTGTCTTGGTAATAGAAACTGTACGGGTCTGCAATTTTGGAGGCGCGTCCGTCCGTCGCGGCAAATACTTCTTCGATCACGGTGGAAATGCCGTAGTACATGGCACGGCCACTGTTGTTTACGATTTTGACGTTGTTTCCGGTATGAATATCCATTACCTTGCGCTTGCCAAAACCGAACACGTTGTCGTGAATGAATAGGTTGTCCATTGGCAGGTATCGGGATGTACATTGCTGATAACCCGGATCAAGGCTGACGATGGAATTATTCCAGCCACGCACATGTTCCAGATGCGCATCGGGGTGTCCGACTACAGAATCAGGTGCGAAGATGCCGCAAAGTTCGTAGCCTGATACGCGGACTGCTTCCACCCCGCAGGTATAGTTGTGGGTAAAGTATCCGCCCGTGATTCGGGTGTTGACGGCAACCATGCCTTTTTCGTAGGCCTTGGCGACTTCGCCTCCGCCTACATCCTCTCCGGACGGAGAACCATGTAAACCTGCAATCACTGCGCCGCCAGTGAATCCCCGTACGTCGAAGTAGCGGATTTCTGTGCCTCTGCAGTCGAACAGTCGCCAACCGTAACCGCGACTCCATACCTGACCACCGCGCCAGAGGCCGAATGTGGGCGCAACCGTGCCGTCATCTTGAGGGAATTGCGACAGGCCGTCTGAATTCCAGTAGCCGCCGACGCTGCGGTAGCGTTGGCTCGATTCGTCAATGTGCAGTTGGCGGATTTTTTCGCGTGTATATCCTTCAGGTTGTTGTACGCCTGATGTATCAGCCGAATTGTTCATGTAACGGGCAACATCGTGGGACAGTGTGGTGGTATTGAAACCTGCCTCCGCCGTACCTTTCAGCGCCATACCCGTGCCGATGTGCGGTTTTTCGCGCGTCCAGCCGTCGATATGCGGAATCCAGCGTTTGTCAGGGTCGGCCATGCCCGATGTATAGCCATAGTCTTTATAGGCACGGGTGGTAATTTTGCCGCCGTGCAGAATGGTGTTGCCCTCGGATTTGCCGCACAAGTGGAACACGTCCTGCCCCATTTCTTCCACGCAAAATTCTGCCAACGAGAAGTCGTACACATTAAAAACGGAATGATGAAAGGTAATACACGGCTGTTGGCCGTTGACTGTCAGCATCATGCCGCCGACGGAAATTTGCCGTCCGTCCGCGCCGTAGTATTCCGGCTTGTAACCTGTGTTCTTCGTTACCGGGAAAAAGCCGCCGCGCGAAGAAATAAAGACGTTAGACGGCAGACGGTCGTACCATGCCTGAATCAGACGGACAATATTCAATGCGTCTTCTTTAGAAGGATTGTTTTTGTACCAACCGTCGTAAACTTTTTTACGCAGTTCGGGTGTCAAGGCGTCCTCGATATAGAACTTACCTTTTTCAATGGCAATCTTGGCGGCAGCCTCGATTTGTTCGCCCTCGAACTTGGCCTGCTCGGTAATAATCAGTGATGGTGTTTTGACATCGGCAAAGGCATTGCCTACTGCTTCTGATACTTTGGCGGGTGTAATGAGGTGGATGTCGGACGTATTGTCGTTTAGTTTCAGACGGCCTTCTTCGTCAAGAGAGGCGGTCACGTTTGGATTTTCTGCAAGTTTTTTGGCTTTTGCGGATTCTTCTTTTGCTGCCACTACTGCATCGGTAATTGCTAATACGGCTTGATCTAATTTTGATGTCATTATTTATTTCCTAATTTTTTATACACTTCTGCCAGTGTTTCGTCGGTCAGGTCAGTGGATGCAGCTGGATTCGGAGTAGGGGCAACCGGTTGTTCAGGTCGCGTGGACGGTATGTGTTCCGTGCCGTTGCCGTTGCCGTTTTGTGTTTCTTTAATGACCTCTTTTACGATTTCCCGTATTTTTTCAGGAGATACGCCGGCGGTTGGTGTGCCTTCGGCAGGAGATACGACGACTAGCCCCTGCTCCATGATGCTGACGCGGATGGGTTCGGTACTCTCGCCGATAATGCCGCTGACGTTGGTAATGGAGGGTGCAATGTAGATTTCTCCGCGCAGGACGGTACAGACGATGCCCCCAAAAACGGCGCGTAGGTCGTATTGGCCTAATGTCCATGCGATGTTTTGAGTCAAGTGGGCGGGGAAAGTAATAATTATTTCTTGTCCGCTGACACTGATTTGAGGGCGCAGCTCTTCGCCTGTCTGCCCGCGTACGGTCATTGCCCATTGCGCGGATTTAGGCTCGAATGGCAGGCCTCCACCGTCAAAGCCGATTCTGAAAATACGGGTATCGCCTTTGTATAAGGTCAGGTTTTTTGTCTGGATGGTCATTTGAGACTTTCAGGGAAGTGGGCTTTATGTTTTTCGCGAAAATAGGCGGCTCGGCAGTGGCTCTTCTGCCAGAAAAATAGTGCGTCAACTGCTTTTCGGATGGCTGTCCAGTGACTCTTGTTTGCTTCGACATCTTTGCGGTAGAGGCGGCTGGACAGGGTCTCGTCCGGGTAGCCGCCAAATACGGCATTAATTGTTTGGTCGGCAGCAATGGCAAGATTCTTGAAGTAGGCTTTGATGTTTGATTTCATTTTCAGACGGCCTTGTAAATCAGATATTGATTTCGGTGTTGATGACGTTGAGTTCGTCTAAGTTTTGGGCGGCTTCGATTTGTTTCTCGATGGCTTGGCGTTTGCCTGCAACGGTAGCGCAGAGGGACTCATAGGCAACGGTTTTGCGCAGGGCGGCGGCTTTGAGTTTGTCTGCTTCTATTCCGCGCGATTGGGCAATTTGATCTAAAACGGGTGTGGCCGCGCTTTTATCTACCGACCATGCGCGGGCTTCGGCAGCTTGGATAGGCCAGCTCTGCACTTCAAAGGCGGGGAGGTCGTCCATGCCTGATTTTTGGGCAACAATGTTTTGGGCTTGACGGTTGATGGCGCGGATTAAAGCAGCCTTGGACGCGTTTAGAAATTCGGCTTCAATTTGTGCTTTTTTGTCTTGGTTTTCCATCCATTTTTCTCCATCCCATTCGTCAAACCGTGAGGAAGGTTTTAAAAATGTCAGGTCGTCTGAAAGGCTGCCGATTTGGTCGATGATAACGGCTGTGCGATCAGTTTTTCGGTAGGCAGTTTTGCCACGATGGTCTTCGATGACGTCCCAGCCTTCGCCGTTCCAGCGGGCGGCTTTGCCTGCGCTGATTTGAGGCGGGTCGGTGTCGATGCAACCGGCGGGAATCAGATAGCTGCCGTCGCGTGCCATGATGTCCAGATCGGCTGTGGTTTGGCCGATGTAGAGATGGTCGGCGTCAAGTTGGCAAACGGGTTTTGTCCATTGGATGTTTTGGGTCATTTTTTTACCTTTCTAAACGGTTTATGCCTTGATGCATGCCAGCAGGGCGATATTTCTAGGACGGGTTTCAATGCCGCCAGCCGGGTCGGTTTGGCCGACAGTGTCAACCGATACGGTTGACGGATTGCTACCCCTGTCGGTATCGGACATGCGGTTGACGCCGATGCCGTGGCTGTGGCTGCGGAACTCATCCGCCTGCCATGAGCCTAAGACACGATTTCTATCAATTGCTCTGCCGTCATCCCATGATCGGATAAATTCGCCGCGTAAGTCGGGCAAGTTGAAAGTGGTGCGTCCGTCACCACGGCCGTAACGTTCGCCGATGGCGGCGAACAGGTTGGCATAGATGGTACGGGATACTGCCGCGCCGTTTGCTTTTAACCATCCAAATGGTGGGACATCTTGGGCAAAGTAGGCGACGGCACCAACGGGGACGCCTACATTCATCACGTTGTTATCGACACGCGCAATCAGTCCGGGCGTGTCCCAACCGATGGCAATTTGATGATTCTGCCCGCCCAAACCTACTGCGCCTCCGCGTCGGATACTGTTGTCGTAGGCGGTTTTGACGGCTTTGGATGTGGCAAGATTGTCGGTACTGTCCAGATTTACGGCATCTGATTTGTCGGACATAAGGGCGATTTTGACATCACTGTATGTCAATGTGCCGTCGTCTTTAAGTTGCAGATATTTTCTGCTCTTGGAATTACGCAAATAAATATCTTGGGGACCGGTATGGATATCGGCAGATTTTCCATTGCCGGATACGGACAATCCCGCATTAAATACGGCTTTTGATGTAAAGGTTTTGATACCGCCGACGGTTTGGTCACTTGATAGCATGACGCCGTTTTCTTCGGTTAAGACGGTTCTCATGCCGATATAACGACCGTTGGCATCCCAAGCAGAGGTAACGAGATGATACGGATTGGACGACGAGCCGTATGAGAAGCCGATGCCGCGGGCGTGTGCGCCGTTCACTACTTCCGGATGGGCAATGTGGATTTCCATTGTTGGCAGGGTATTTCCGTCAAGCTGACGGCCATTGGATCGGTAAAATCCGCTTTTGGTATAGCCTCCGGACTGGTCTGCATAGTAGTTGGTGGTGGCGACATTCATTTTGTCAGTAGCAAGTCGGGCGGCATTGGCTTCGACCCAACTTTGATAGGCGACGCTTTCCGATCCGGATACGCGCGGGAAGTGTACGCGCCCGATTTCTCGACTTCCCGATGTAAAAACATAATTGAAGCGTGCGCCGTTTTCTCCTTCAGATACGGGGGCGGTCTCAAAACGCCAGTAGCTGCCGTCGCCATTGGTAAAACGGATTTTTTCCCATGCGTTGGTTTGAATATTGAGCTGGCCTTCTATAACTTGCGTACCTTTATTGCCAATCTTGGATTCGACTTGGGTTTTAAGGTATAAGGTGCGGTTAGCTAGCGCTTGCAGGGGTTGATTGATTGGGGCATCAGTACCGCCTATAACGCGGTCGCCTGGTTCGATGAGGCGGACGTTTTGGGTGTATTGGTTGAGTTCTTTTGCGTTGGCCATTTTTTATCCTTTAGGGTCAGGCTATGCCGAAGTTGTAACTACCGTCGAATGTGATTTCTCCGTTCCAATAGATAGGGTGGTCCCGGTAGTCGAGGCTGTGCAGTTCGCAACGGAGAGGGACAATTCGTTCCAACCATTCTCGAAGCTTTTGGGCTTCATTATTGGTAACCGGGCGGCTTAATTTAATGCTGTATTTCGCCCATTCTCCATTGCTGCCTCCGAATAGGTGTGTGCCGTCAAAGACGGCGTTTCCGTTCCAGTAAAGATTGGCGGTATTTTCGATGATTTGTATTTCTCCGTATCCTAGGTCACGGAAAAGGCGCCGGATGACGGATGGTGTCCCTTTGTGCTGATGCTTTTGAATATAGTTTTCTATCAGTTTTCGGCGTGCGATTTCGGTGTCGGTAATATTCCAGCCTTCGTCACTGCCTATGGAGCGTTCCCATGCAAGCCATGGTATGAATTCTGGAGGGCAACTGTCGGGAATGCGGCTTTTGGTAATGACTGTGAGGTCGAAGACAGTTGCCAGTTCTTGCGATGTCAGGCGTGCAAGGGCTTGCAGGAGGTCGGTGTTGTTGGTTGGGATGACTGTCGGCATGGCTTAGGCTTCTGTCAGAATGGTTTCTGTAATTTTTATAAATTCGCCGTCTGTACACAGGATGTCTTGTCTTGGCTCTGTCAGCTCTACTTTTTTGACGCCATCTGTATCAAGTGCGCCAATGATTTTGGACAAGGCAATTTGTGCGCCGAGTCTTTTATGCTGCTCTAGCATTTGATTGAGGTCTTGAAGCTGGCGGGCTTTGACGATTTCTTTGTCTGGGCCGTCTTCATAGGTAATACGGGCGGATATGCGTATTTCTTTCGGGGTGCCGGCGTGGACGGTTACGGTATCGCAGAGTGGGCGTCGGATTTCGTCGCTAAGATAGGCATTGACGGTTTCAAGGGTACGGCCACTAGGTCTACCTTGGTTGCTGGATGTTTGGATATAAACAGCGACTGTTCCCGGAGACACTCTGACGGCGCGGGCATCGGTAATATCGGGGGCGGCATCAAGGGCATGGGCTTCATATGCTGCACGAGGCCCTGCCGCTGCGAGTTTCTCTGGATATAACTGGACGCGCCGGCGGAGGTCATCGTCGGTTTCGTAAACGGCTTCTGTGGGGGGGGTGGTGGTTGGATCGGCAGCGATGATGGTTTTCCGCTCTATGCCTTTGGCTGCGGCAAGGTGGTCAAGATCGCTTCCTTGTGCGAAGGCTAAAAGTGTTGCTGCAGCTGCTTGGTTTATACGTTGTCGCAGGATGATTTCTTGATATGCCTGTTGTTGAAGGTCGATGGTCAGTGGCTCTGATTCGAGTTTCAAGGTGGCTGCAATGGTTGGACGTATGCCAGCCGGGACGAGGGCGATGAGGTTCGCTTTTTTGCGCTCAAATATGGTCTCAAAGTCGAGTTCTTCGATGACTTTGGGGGCTGGTAGGCGGGTTAGGTCAATTTCTGCCATGTTTCTGCGTTATTGGATTTGGAATGTTTGTTCTGTGCCGTCGGTCAGGGTCGTGACAATGGTAATGGCTAGTTGTCCGTTGGCGGCGGCGGTCGGGTCAAAGTGTATGCTGCGCACGGTAATGCGCGGCTCCCATGCCGCTATGGCAGTTACGGCAGCCTGATGGCAGAGTGCTATAACGGTCTGGGTCATTGGCATATCTATCAGCTCTGGCAGAAGGCTACCGTAGTCTTCTCGCATGAGGCGGCTACCGATGCGAGTGAAGAGTATGTTCTTTATGGATTGGGCAATGTGTTCTTTTAAGCCGATGCCGCGTCCTGTTTGGTCGTTGGTCATCTAGGCTGTCCTGTTGTGCCGCCGCTGTCGCCCTGGTGGGTGTGGGTGGTTAGGTTGACCCCGTTACTGATGATGCTGCCTGATTCTTGGCGTATTGTGCCTTTGATAACTGCTGCCGCTCCACCTTCGCCACCACTTCCTGCCATACCACCCTGATATGTAAGCAGTCCGGCAACGGTTAACTTGCCTTTGATGTCTGTCTCGGGACTGTCGATAGTCAGGTGTTTGGTGTGTACGGTGGCTTTTTCTTTGACGGTAATATCGGCAGTTTTGATGCCTTCGATTTGTAGATGGCTTTTTGCGTGGTTGTATTTAAACTCTGCTCCGTCAGGCATGAGGATGATGGTTTCATCTGGGTTTTGGGATGGAGCAGGATGTTGGGAGGTTGAGAAGCCGCAAATAATAATTCCGTTTTCGGGTTCTCCGCTGGGAGAAAGTATGATGCAACCTTCGCCGATGGAAGGTAAACGCCAAATTGATACGCCACCCGCTGCAGGAACAAAGTATGGCAACCAGTCTGTAATGAGACCGCCGTGTTGTGCGCGGATTCTGTTGGCAACAGGGTCGGTTTGGGAAACTGTGCCGATTTTTATGAGGTTTTCAATGTTGCGACTGGTCATGGGATGATGTAGTCTCCGATTTTTAGGCTTTCAGCTGCTTTTTTGCTTTCAAACATGGCTTTGCGGTCGAATTTCCAGCCGTATTCATTTTTTAGTCTGACGGTAATGAACCATAAGCCGCAAAAAAATAAGGGGCGGCTGTGGATTGCTATGACTTGGCAGGGTTCTTTGAACATGGTCTTGGTTTTGGTTTTGCTGTTTTTGGAAAGCCGCCGTTGTGGAGTGGCAACGGCGGCTTTGGGGGATGCCGTCTTTCCGGCTGTCATTACTCAACAATCACAAGGAACATATCACTTCAGATGACGATTTGATTTTGGCAAAGAGTGAATATGTGGGCAAGCAGATGGGGTTTTAGGTGGGTTTTTTAAGTTTTGGATATAGAAAAAGGTCGTCTGAAAACTTTTCAGACGACCTCAAAACTATTTTATCCGATACTTTTCCCGTAATGCCATCACATCTCGACCAAGGTTTTCCAGCATTTCTCGTCGCTCCTCTAAAAGCTCTGATCGGTCATAAGCGCGTTCTGTCTTATCCGTAATGCCATGCGAAAGCAGTAATTCACCCACATCTCTGCGAACCTTATAAACCTCTCTCAAATAAGTCCGTGCTAGACTCCGCAAACCGTGTGCCGTCGTATCCAGCCCCATTTTAGTACGAAGCTTTAATCTGACTGTCTCGGACGACAATGGCTTGGTAAACCCTGAACCTTCAAATAAGAATACTCCATTCACATTTAATCTTAATGCCTCAAAATAGATTCGCGTCAAAGCGGAACTTAATGGGACAACATGCGGCCTTGTTTTCATCCTTTCAATTGGAATTTCCCAAGTTCCTGCCTTTAAGTTAATTTCATCCAGACGAGTCCCTGCTGCTTCCGACGGCCGCGTCATACTCAAAAGTTGCCAATAAATTAATAGCCGCGCTCGTTCCCCAATTCCCTTCGATGTTTCTAACTTCTCCACTAAGAGTGGTAGCTCATCAAAGCGCAGTGTATCGAAATGACGTTCAGGTGGCCTATCGAATACTTGTTTTCCAATAACACTGACTGGATTTATAGTGATAGATCCATCTGCTACAAAATAATCAAACATCAATCCCAATGCACCTTTAACCCGACGTAAATATTCAAGCGCCCCGCGTTCTTCCATTTTCCTTAAAACTGCTACTATATCTGCCGTCTTGATCGAACGAATATCCTTTCCCTTAAAAAAAGGTAGTACATTCAATTCTAAAGCCGACAGTACTTGCCCTGCATAACGCGGATTTTTACCCATCCCTTGTTTGCCACCCGATTTCTTCCATTTTTCAAACCAAAGTACCAAGCAATTTTCAAAACGAAACTCTGCTCCTACGTCCGCAGAAATTGCCTTCGGATCAGTTCCATTTCTGATTTTTTCTAACATCTCCTTTCGCCATGCCCGCGCATCTGCTAGTCCGAAACGTGGAAATAAACCCAGCGTCAATGTGTTCATTTTCCCATCAGGGCGGCGGTATTGTAGCCTCCAAGACTTAGAACCTGAAGGCAAAATCCATAGGGCAAGCCCACCTCCATCTGGTAACTTGTAAACCTTCTCTTTAGGTTTTGCTGTTTTAATTTGAGACAGACTTAATGGCGTTACAATTTTTGGCATGAAGTGTTACTCCTTGGGTAATAACACATAAAATACCACAAAAAAGATAAAAGAATTGAAATATACCCGAAATGAATTTAAAGCAGATGAATAACAAAAAAGGCTAAGTTATTGATAACTTAGCCTTTAATATGCGGTTTTAGAAGTAATGAAAAACTTATAAAAATGAAAATGGCAGAGAGGAAGGGATTCGAACCCTCGATACGCTATTCACGTATACACGCTTTCCAGGCGTGCGACTTAAACCACTCATCCACCTCTCTGTGGACTATTATCCTGACTTGTTATCAGAATAATGT
>NZ_JBQCXA010000008.1:0-125826 GCF_051956855.1 Neisseria sp. P0021.S007 | reverse complement strand
TAGAAGATAAAGGGAAGAAAGATATGTACTTAAAGGCATTTGACAGAAAATGGGATAGGGCAACTGTGCAGAGGGGCTACTCCTTGATACAGCTGCTGGTGGTGATGCTGCTGGTTTCGATCTTGGCGACGTAAGATATTAGGCCGTCTGAAAGATACTTAAGATTAGCTTTCAGACGGCCTTGTTGTAAGATGAATTTTTGATATTGGCGTACTTTTTTAAATACAGATAAAATCCCTGCTAATTATTTATAACGATATTTTTAGGATACACAGTGCTTGCTTTGGATTATTGTCATCAAAAGGTTGCCGAAAGCCATTCCAGTTTTTTATCCGGCTTTCGTTTTTTATCGGTAGAAAAACGGAATGCGATCACTGTTTTATACGCTTTTTGTCGCGAACTAGACGATGTAGTTGATAGCTGTACCGATCCAAATGTAGCTCAGATAACGTTGAACTGGTGGCGCAGTGATTTGGAGAAAGTGTTTAATAATGAGATGCCTGAGCATCCCGTTCATCAGGCTTTAAAAGATATTCGGGAAAATTTTGACTTGCCGAAGAATGAATTTGAGGCCTTGATTGATGGCATGCAGATGGATTTGGAGCAGGCTCGTTATGGTAGTTTTGATGAATTAAAGCTGTATTGTCACCGTGTTGCCGGAGTTGTGGGGCGTCTTATTGCGCGGATTTTAGGTTTTTCCAATCTGAAAACTTTGGAATATGCGGACAAAATGGGCTTGGCTTTGCAGTTGACGAACATTATTCGTGATGTGGGCGAAGATGCGCGACAAGGAAGAATTTATCTGCCGATAGAGGAAATGCAGAAGTTTGACGTACCTGCCAACGTAATTATGCAGTGCAAACCGACAGAAAATTTTGCACAATTGATGCAGTTTCAAGTGAATAGGGCGCGTGAAACTTATCGTGAAGCGATGTTGCTTTTGCCGGCTGAGGATAAGAAATCACAAAAAGTCGGCCTGATTATGGCGGCTATTTATTATGCGTTGTTGAATGAAATTGACCGTGATGGTGCGCAAAATGTGTTGACTTATAAAATTGCGATTCCTTCTCCCCGTAAAAAACGTATTGCTTTGAAAACTTGGCTGTTTGGATTTAAACCATGAAGACTAAGCGTCCAAAAATTGCTGTAATTGGTGCCGGTTGGGCAGGTTTGTCTGCGGCGGTTTCCCTGATTCATCGAGCCGATATTTCTTTGTTTGAGGCTGGGAGACAGGCTGGCGGTAGGGCGCGTAGCATAGCTGGGAAAGATGGTGGATTCAGCTTTTTGGATAATGGGCAGCATATCTTGTTGGGTGCGTATCATGGTGTTCAAACTTTGATGCAACATATCGGCGTTCAACCTGAATCAGCCTTTTTACGCCAGCCTTTGCGATGGTACATTCATGAGGGATTGCAGTTTCAGACGGCCTCTCTGCCTGCGCCTTGGCATTTGCTTGTCGGTATCCTGCGTGCTAAAAATCTTTCTTTTTCATTGAAAATCAAATTGCTGTCGGATATGTCGGCATTGCAACGTTGGGCTGATCATCATAAAACCGATTTGACGGTTGCAAAGTGGTTGAGAACACGAAATGTTCCGCGCAGCCTGCTTGGGCAATTTTGGCAACCTTTGGTTTGGGGTGCTTTAAATACGCCGTTAGAACAGGCATCGTTGCGCATTTTATGTAATGTATTGAATGATGGCGTGTGGTCTGAAAAGGCGAACAGCGATTATCTTTTGCCTAAGCAGGATTTAGGGCGGATCGTAGCCGAACCGGCTTTGGATTTTCTGCACAAGCATGGTGCAGAAATACATCTTGAAACTCGTATTTCCCATTTAAACCATCATATCGATGGCCGAGTTGAAATCAATGGCGAAGTATTTGATGCGGTTGTTTTGGCTATTGCACCATATCATGTTGACGCACTTCTGCCTGAAGATACGCCTGACTATATTCAGACGGCCTATCAATCGTTGCATTACCATGCGATTACTACGGTTTATTTGCGTTATGCACAAGCAGTCAAACTACCTGAGCCTTTAACGGGATTTTTTGATGGTGCGGCGCAATGGGTGTTACATCGGGGGGCGTTGGGTTTGCCGGATAATGAAGTCGCGGTCGTCATCAGCGTTTCCGATTACACCGAGGCACGGAAGGATAAAGATTTAGCCGAGAAAATTCATGCGGACATTAAGCGGATTTGTCCGGATTTGGGTACGCCTGAAGCCGTACGCATTATTACTGAAAAACGCGCGACTACGGCGGCAACGGTTGATTTTGTACAACCTGATTTCTCATGGTTGCATCATCGCCGTATTTATCCAGCCGGCGACTATCTCCATCCGCGTTATCCGGCAACATTGGAAGCTGCGGTTCAGTCGGGCTTTGCTGCGGCTGAAAAACTTATGCTGGATTTGCGGGTTGAATAAACTGAGGCCGTCTGAATGTTCAGACGGCCTTTTTGACTTTACAAAACTTACCAAGCCGATACAATATCCAAAACCATAAAGTTCAAGGAAAAGTCATGACGACATTAGCGAACAAAACCATCTTGATTACCGGCGCATCCCAAGGCTTGGGCGAGCAGGTTGCCAAAGCCTATGCGGCTGCCGGAGCGACTGTCATTTTGGTGGCGCGTCATCAAAAGCGTTTGGAAAAAGTATATGATGCCATTGTGGCTGCGGGCAGCCCTGAGCCGTTTGCCATCTGCTTTGATTTGATGAGCGCGGAGGAGAAAGAGTTTAAGCAATTTGCGGAGACTATTGATGAAGCGACCGGCGGAAAATTGGATGGCGTGGTACATTGTGCCAGCTATTTCTATGCCTTGTCGCCATTGGATTTTCAAACCGTATCGGAATGGGTCAACCAATACCGTATCAACACCGTTGCGCCTATGGGTTTGACCCGTGCGCTGTTCCCATTGTTGAAGCAATCCGAAGATGCTTCTGTGATTTTTGTCGGCGAAAGCCACGGCGAAAAACCGCAAGCCTATTGGGGCGGTTTCGGTGCCTCCAAAGCTGCGCTCAATTATTTGTGTAAAGTGGCCGCGGACGAGTGGGAACGTTTTGACAACCTGCGTGCCAATGTTTTGGTGCCGGGCGCCATCAATTCGCCGCAACGTATTAAATCGCATCCGGGCGAATCGAAAAGCGAACGTAAAAACTACGAAGATGTCCTGCCGCAATTTATTTGGTGGGCAAGTCAAGAGAGCAGGGGGCGGACAGGCGAAATCGTCTATCTGTAAATCTACCTGCTCAGAGTGGTTTGAGAACATGAGGCCGTCTGAAATCTATATTTTCAGACGGCCTTTAACTTATTGAGTTTTATATCTAAATAATGTTGAAGTGTAATGTTTGACGTTTTAGCAGGCAAACATCAGGCTGGCACAAAATTAGATATAGTAATCTAAGTTATAGTTGTATTGGATAAATATGACGGAATTTGACTTTATCAGACAATATTTGCAGCGACAAAAATCGGAAGGTTTGATTTTGGGCATAGGGGACGATGCCGCTATTATTCGCCCAAGTAACGGATTTGATTTATGTTTTAGCGCTGATATGTTGGTTAAGGGCAGACATTTTTTTGAAGATGTTTCACCTGAAGATTTGGCATGGAAAATGCTTGCAGTAAACTTATCCGATATGGCCGCTATGGGTGCCAAACCACGTTGGGTGTTGCTCAGTGCTGCGCTGCCTGAATTGAATCAAGACTGGCTCAAACGTTTTTGCGATAGCTTTTTTGCTTTGGCCGCGCGTTTTGATACGGTGTTGATTGGTGGCGATACCACCAAAGGCGATTTGGTCTTTAATGTAACAATAGTAGGTGAAGTTCCGACAGGGAATGCCCTGCGGCGTGATGCGGCCGAAGTCGGCGACGATATTTGGGTATCGGGTCGGTTGGGTTTGGCTGCCGCTGCTTTGAACAAACATCTGGGGCATTATCAATTACCGTCTGAAATCATGGCAGTTTGCGATGATAAATTGCTCCGTCCGGAACCGCGCGTTTCATTGGGGCAGGCATTGTTGCCGTTTGCCCATGCCGCGCAAGATGTTTCAGACGGCCTGGCTCAAGATGTGGGGCATATTTTAAAAGCCTCTGCTGTCGGGGCGGAAATATTTGCCGATTGTGTGCCGTCGTTGCCTGAATTGAAAAACGTTTTGTCGCGCGAACAATGGTTGTCGGCGGTATTAGCCGGCGGCGATGATTACGAACTGATTTTTACTGCTGCTCCAGAAGATAGGGAACGCGTTTATCAGGTAGCGGAACAAAGTGGCGTACCGGTCGCCCGAATTGGTAAAATGACTGACTCAGGCCGTCTGAATATTTTGGATGCCGAAGGCGGCGTATTGGAACTGACTTCTTTAGGATTTGATCATTTTGGCTGAACGTAAACCTACTTTTTCTTGGCTGTTGCACAAACCATTGTGTTTTTTAGGATTCGGTTTTGGCAGCGGCTTGTCGCCGGTTGCTCCGGGTACGGCCGGAACGCTGGCAGCATTACCTCTGGCTTTTGTATTGTGCCTGTTGGGCATAGACGGCTGGATATTGCTTTTATTGTGTATCGCCTTGTTCTTCTGGGGTATCCGCATTTGCGGTTATACCGAGAGGGAGCTGGGTATTCAGGATTACGGCGGTATCGTCTGGGATGAAATTGTCGCGATGCTGTTGGTGCTGTCGCTGATTCCGTTTAAATGGAGCTGGTGGCTGGCGGCTTTTGTTATTTTCCGCTTGTTTGATGCGTTGAAACCATGGCCGATAAAATGGTTTGACCAATGGATTCATGGAGGTTTAGGCATTATGCTTGATGATTTGATTGCGGCTGTGATGACCTTGATGGTCTTGGGCCTGTTTTATTGGATCGCGTGATGCGTTTTAAGTGTTTCGACCCTTTGCAAAAATAGGGCGGGCACGCCGGAATTATCCGGATATTGAAATAAAATAAATACCATACGGGGTAAACAATTATGAATGAAATCGAGATTAACGTGGAGCCGCGTTATATGGCCGGTCAGAGCGACGTCTATCGCGACCGTTACGCCTTCAATTATCTGATCACCATCTGCAACCGCAGTGATAAAATCATTACTTTGCGTCAGCGTTTTTGGGAAATCACCGACGGACACGGTGAGACAGAGCAGGTCGGTCATGTTGGCCTGATTGAAGAGCAACCTGTTTTGTACCCGGGCGAAGCCTATGAGTACAACAGCGGTTCGCAAATCAGCACGCCTTGGGGCAGTATCGAAGGCGCGTATGAGTTTGAAGACAGCATCGGCAAACGTTTCGTTATCGGGGTGCCGAAGCTTGAATTCAAAGCAGGCTTTACTTTGCAATAGGTCGTCTGAAAAATAAAACCGGAACATGGGAAATGTTCCGGTTTTATTTTTCAGACGACCTTATCAGTCTTTGCAAGGCTGTACCAATACCCACGGCGCTACGACAACCGCCCACATTTCCTGCTTATCCGCTAAAAATGTGCGTGCCATATCATCGCTGATGGCACCGAATTTGCCTTGTTCCATCCATTGTTTCAATGGCGCGGCTTCATCTTCGGCAACATGACGGGCGACGGCAATCAAATCCAAATCGGGCGCAACATAGACGGCGGCACCGCGTGCGAAGTGGGGTTGCAGCTCTTCCCATGAAATGCGGGCGGTTTCGGTATTGAGTTTTTCGTTTAAGAGTGGAATAGACATAGGACAATCATCAAATAAAAAACGGATTGTAACCGATATTCGGCCTTTTGCCCGATGCCGTCTGAAAACGAAAGAAATTTACAGGGTTAACGTTATACAGTATCATTTTAATGTTTTAATTTTCTTTCAGACGGCCTGTTGTCCGTATTTGGACAAGGGCGGTTTTAGGCTTATGAATTCTGTATTGTTGACCGGATTGCTGCAAAGGCTGCTGATTGCGCTTGTCGCATTGGCGGCGTTGTGGGCTGTATATTTTTGGGCGGTATCGCCATGAGTATCGTGGTGGAAAATCTGACGGTCAGCTATCAGCGCAGGCCGGTGGTGCACCATGTCGATATGGTGTTTGAAGATGGCAAAATGTGGACGATTTTCGGGCCGAACGGCGCGGGTAAATCGACCCTGCTCAAAGCCATTATGGGCTTGCAGAAGACGGATACGGGCAGCGTGCGCTATGAAAATATGGCACGCAAGGATATTGCCTATCTGCCGCAGCAGTCGGACATTGACCGCAGCCAGCCGATGACGGTGTTTGAACTGGCAGCGATGGGGCTGTGGTATGAAATCGGCTTTTTCGGGCGTGTGAACGCGGCGCAGAAAAAGCGCGTGATGGTGGCTTTGGAACGCGTGGAAATGCAGGATTTTGCCACGCGCCAAATCGCGCACTTGTCCAATGGCCAATTCCAACGCGTATTGTTTGCGCGGATGCTAGTGCAGGATGCCAAATTTTTGCTGCTGGATGAGCCGTTTAACGCGGTGGATGCGCGGACGACTTATGCGCTGTTGGAAGTTTTGCGCCAGTGCCATCAGGACGGTCAGGCAGTGATTGCCGTGTTGCATGATTACGAGCAGGTGCGGGCATATTTTGCCAACACGCTGCTTTTGGCGCGTGAAAAAGTGACAGCCGGTGCGACGGAAAATGTGTTGACCGATGAATTTTTGGCACAGGCCAACCGAATGATGCAGAAGCAGGAAGCGGCCGATTGGTGCGCGGTTTAATGGACAAGGCCGTCTGAAAGTAAGTGTTTTTCAGACGGCCTCAGGCTTTCAGAGATTAATAAAAAAGCGATAAAACATGGATTTATATGATTTGGTCGTCGCGCCGTTCGTCGAATTCGACTTTATGCGCTATGCCCTGGCGTCGATTTTCTGCCTGGCATTGAGCGCGGCGCCTGTCGGTGTATTTTTGGTGATGCGCCGCATGAGTTTGGTGGGCGATGCCTTGAGCCATGCGGTTTTGCCCGGTGCGGCCATTGGCTATATGTTTGCCGGTTTGAGTTTGCCTGCGATGAGTGTTGGCGGTTTTGCAGCCGGTTTGCTGATGGCTTTGTTGGCCGGTTTAGTCAGCCGGTTTACTTCATTGAAAGAAGATGCGAACTTTGCCGCATTTTATTTGAGCAGCCTCGCCATCGGTGTGGTTTTGGTCAGCAAAAACGGCAGCAGCGTCGATTTGCTGCATTTGCTGTTTGGCTCGGTCTTGGCGGTGGATATTCCGGCTTTGCAGCTGATTGCCGTTTCTGCAAGTGTCACTATTTTGCTGATGGCGGTCATGTTCCGCCCGCTGGTGTTGGAAAGCATAGACCCTTTGTTCCTCAAGGCTGTCGGCGGTAAGGGCGGCTTTTGGCATGTGTTGTTTTTGGTACTGGTCGTGATGAATCTGGTTGCCGGTTTTCAGGCATTGGGTACGCTGATGTCGGTCGGTTTGATGATGTTGCCGGCGATTACTGCCAGACTGTGGGCGAAAAGCATGGGTTGGCTGATGATTTTGTCGGTCGCATTGGCTTTGCTTTGCGGCTTGGCAGGATTGTTGTTTTCCTACCATATCGAAATCCCGTCCGGCCCGGCGATTATTTTATGCTGCGGCACGCTTTACCTGATTTCCGTCGTGTTCGGTTGGGAAGGCGGCATTTTGGCAAAATGGCTGCGCCGCAAGAAACACCGCACGGCATGATTTTTCAGACGGCCGCTTGAATAATCAGACAGTCTGTCTTATGATGATGTTAATGTTACGTTATATCACTGGAGAGAATATGAAACATTGGAAACTCGGCATCGTTGCCGCATTATTGACCGGTGCCGCTTATGCCGCTCCGTTGCCTGTTGTCACCAGCTTCAGCATTTTGGGCGACGTGGCCAAACAGATTGGCGGCGACCGCGTGGCCGTTCAAAGCTTGGTGGGTGCCAACCAAGACAGCCATGCCTACCACATGACCAGCGGCGACATCAAAAAAATCCGCAGCGCAAAATTGGTATTGCTCAACGGCTTGGGCTTGGAAGCCGCCGATGTACAACGCGCAGTTAAACAAAGCAAAGTGCCTTTCGCCGAAGCGACCAAAGGCATTCAGGCTTTGAAAGCAGAAGAGGGCGGCCATCATCATGACCACGATCATGAAGGCCATCATCACGATCACGGCGAATTTGACCCGCACGTTTGGACCGACCCCGTCTTGATGGGTACTTATGCGCAAAACGTTGCCAATGCGCTGATTCAAGCCGACCCTGAAGGCAAAACCTACTATCAGCAACGTTTGGGCAACTATCAAATGCAGCTGAAAAAATTGCACAGCGATGCGCAGGCTGCCTTTAATGCCGTACCTGCCGCCAAGCGTAAAGTCTTGACCGGACACGATGCGTTCACGTACATGGGCAAACGCTACAATATTGAATTCATCGCCCCTCAAGGCGTGAGCAGCGAAGCCGAGCCGTCTGCCAAACAAGTGGCTTCCATCATCCGTCAAATCAAACGCGAGGGCATTAAAGCCGTCTTTACCGAAAACATCAAAGACACGCGCATGATTGACCGTATCGCCAAAGAAACCGGCGTCAATGTCAGCGGACGTTTGTATTCCGATGCACTGGGTGGCGCACCGGCCAACAGTTACATCGGCATGTACCGCTACAATGTCAAAGTTTTGACTGATGCCATGAAAAAATAAAACGGTTTCAAGATAAAGGCCGTCTGAAACTTGGAAACAAGGTTTCAGACGGCCTTTTATATGCTTATTTTTAAAACAAATCGTCAAATTTAAAATATAAAAATTAGTTTTGTGCTATTAAAAGCTTAATTATCAAAAATTCATGCCAATTTGCTTGATAAGTACGCACCATCCGTGCGAATTGCTTATCGGCTGTCCGTCAGCCACTCACGGCTTGACTTCACCCTGTTACAATTCGGCATCTTCACGTTTCTTAAACTTACATCATGAGCAATCATTCGTCTTGGTCATCCAAAATCGGCTTTGTGCTTGCTGCGGCAGGCTCGGCCATCGGTTTGGGTGCAATTTGGAAATTCCCTTATACAGCCGGTACCAACGGCGGCGCCGTATTCTTTCTTTTGTTTTTGATTTTCACCATTTTGGTGGCTTTACCGGTTCAACTGGCTGAGTTTTACATCGGCCGTACAGGCGGTAAAAACGCCATTGATTCCTTTAAAGTATTGCGCCCGGGTTCGCAGTGGCCGTGGGTCGGCCGCATGGGTGTGGCCGCGTGTTTTATTTTGCTGTCGTTTTATAGCGTGGTCGGCGGCTGGGTATTGAACTACGTCGTGCACAGCTTTACCGGTGAAATTCATGCCGGCGCAGACTTTGAAGCCTTGTTCGGCAACACGATTTCTTCACCGTTTGGTTCGCTGTTTTACCAAGGCTTGTTCATGCTGATTACCATTTGGGTGGTTAAAGGCGGCATTTCAGACGGCATTGAAAAGGCAAACCGCGTGTTGATGCCGGGTTTGTTTATCCTTTTTATCGCGCTGGCTATCCGTTCGCTGACCTTGCCCGGCGCAATGGAGGGCGTGGCATTCTTGTTGAAACCGGATTGGTCGTATTTGAAACCGGGTACGATGCTGACTGCTTTGGGTCAGGCATTTTTTGCGTTGAGTATTGGCGTGTCCGCGATGATTACCTATGCCTCGTATTTGGGTAAGGATCAGGATATGTTCCGCTCCGGCCATATGATTATGTGGATGAACCTGTTTGTGTCGCTGCTGGCCGGTTTGGTGATTTTCCCTGCGGTATTTGCCTTCGGTTTTGAACCCGGCCAAGGCCCTGGTTTGATTTTTGTCGTGTTGCCTGCGGTCTTCATGAAAATGCCGATGGGTACGTATTTGTTTGCCGTGTTTATGCTGTTGGTTGTCTTTGCGACGCTGACTTCCGCGTTTTCCATGCTGGAAACCGTTATCGCGGCAACCATCCGCCAAGACGAGAAAAAGCGCAGCAGCCACGCTTGGGTAACCGGTATTGCGATTTTCATAGTTGGTATTCCTTCGGCGCTGTCATTTGGCGTTTGGGGCGATTTTAAGATTTTCGGAAAAACTATTTTTGATTTGTGGGACTTCATTATTTCTGCCGTCATCATGCCGATTGGCGCATTGAGCGTTGCCGTGTTTACATCATGGGTTCAGGACAAACAGTCTGTCCTGCGTGATGCGGGCATGGGCAGCACCATTCCGAAACAGCTGCTTTACCTGTGGTTGGGTGCGCTTCGCTATCTTGCGCCGATTGCGATTATTGTCGTGTTCATCAACTCTTTGGGTTTGATTTAATCCGATAGAGAGCAAACAGTCCGGCGTTGCATTGTTTCGCCGGACTGTTTGTTTAAAAACATCATTAAAAATATTAAGGCCGTCTGAAAATTTTTCAGACGGCCTTTTTATATACGCATGAGGCTGATTAGAACTTCGCTTGCAGTCTCAGCCATGCAGTACGGCCGGGTTCGTTCACGCGCATGGTTTGTGTACCGGCAGACGGGTCGCCGCCGCGGCTGACGAATTCAGCATAGTTTTTGTTGAACACGTTGTCCACGCCACCTTGTAATGTGGCGTATTTGCTGAATTTCCAACCAGCGTTGAGCGAGAGTACGCCAAAGCCCGAAGAAGCGCCGATGTCTTGGCCGACGATATTGCCTTGGCCTTTGCTGTAACGGTTTTGTTTGGCCACGACGCGCCATAATGCGCCCGCACTGAATTTGCCGTTGTCAAAGGCGAGGGTGTTGTTCCACTCGAGCGGTGGCGTTTGTGCCAAAGGTTTGCCGTCGGTACGGTTTTTGCCGTGGGTGTAGGCGAGGCTGGTGCCGACTTCCCAGTTAGGCGCAAATGTCCATTTGACTTCGGCTTCGCCGCCAAAGCGTGAAGCGTTGATGTTGCGCACGTTGAAAATCTTGTCTTTGCTCTCCATCATGATGAAGTCTTTGATGTCGCTGCCGAATACGGATACGGATGCGTGGAGATTAGGACGTTTCCAGATTACGCCTGCATCGATTTGGCGGTTTTGCTCTGCGCGGATGGCTTTGTTTTCAGAGTGCAGGCGTTCCCAGTAGTCAGGCGCGCGTTCGGCAATGCCGAATCCGGCATAGTATTTCAGACCGTTGTCCGTATTTCTTTCCCAACGCAGGAAGCCTGAGTTCAAATTGAATTTCTGATGTTTCAAAACGGGGTCGGTAACACGCGCGGTATCGTAATGCGCTTTGACTTGGTCATGGCGAAAACCTGCTACCCAGCGTTGATTGTCGGTTTGTTGCCAAGAGGCTTCGGTGAAAATACCCCATTGTTTGAAACTTTGGTTGGGCATGTAAGGCTTGTGGCTGTAGCCGTCGCCGCCACGCTCATGACGCGCGACGTGGACGTCGTCCAAATAATCCAAACCGGTTTGCAGGTTGAGCTTGTCCCAATCGAAAGTGGCTTTCAGACGGCCTGTATCGGTATTGCGTTTAGGGTTGTTGGCATTTTTAATCTGCTTGCCGGCAGGATTGTAGATGGTACGCAGGCTGTATGTGTCCATCACGTGGTCGATTTCGCTTTTACCGTAGCGCAGTTCCAACTCGCTGAACCATGGTGTGAGGTTGCGTTGGGTAAAACGGATATTCCACGCATCACGGTCGAATTTGCTGCCGTCCATCATGCGGTCGGCGTAGGCAACCTTGGCTCTGCTGCGCTCGTATGTGCCGGCAATGGTGGTGTTTTCTGTCGGAGTAACACCCAGTTGCAACATTTGGCTGTCGCGTTTGAAGTGGGAGTGAATGCGGTTGCCGTCGCCGTCTTTGTAATCGTCGGCTTCGTTATGGGAGATATTGGTACGGACATAGCCGTATTTGCCGCCGAACTCGGCTTCCAGCGAGCCGTCAAGGCGGTCGTTGCTGCCTGCTGTCAGGGTGGCGTTAATATTGTAAGGTTTCTCAGTGAAATCAGGATCTGTACGGATAAATTGCACTGAGCCGCTGACCAAACCCATGCCTTGGGTAACGGTTTGCGGGCCTTTAGTAACCACGACTTTATCAAATGAATTGGGGTGGATATAGGCAGTCGGCGGGTCCATGCGCATACCGCAACCGCCATAAATAAACTGATCGTCGGCATTGACGGAGAGGCGCGAGCCGCCCAAACCACGGAACAGCGGATCGCCCGAGCTACCTCCTTTACGGATGATGCTCATGTTGGGCACGGATTGTAAAAGGTCTGCCCCGTCTCCGGCAGGGAGGGGTTGCAAAGCAGCTTTGGGGTTGAAAGTAACGCGGTTGGCTTTTTGTTGTTGTGTGCCGGTGACGGTGACAGGGGAAAGGGTAACCGTTTCTTCAGGTGTAGGATCGGTATCTGCCCATGTTTGGGATACGGCTAAGGTAATGGGTAAGATAAGTAATGGTGGGTATTTCATATTGTTTCTCTCTATTATTAGGAATTATGTTAACTAATACCTAAGTATTATACATAAAGTCTAGTTAAATAGAAGCAGCGGGATTTTAATCTAAATCAATATTTTCAGATTTTGGGCGCATAGGTTGTTTATTAAGATTGGTCATACCAAAATATTGATTTGAAGGCATTGGTGAGGTTACTTGATAAAAATGAATGTGTTTGAATTAAACTGCTTGCGATGGGAAGAATGGCATTCCTTGACGAAAAAATAGGGGATTGATTAGAATGAGCGGCCAATTGGTCAATCCAATTTATGGCCGTTTGAATACAACTGTCCTTCAATCATCAGGAATACAACATGACGAAATTGGTTCGTCCGCAAAAAATCAGCGATCAGGTTTTAGCCGTTTTGGAAGAACGTATCGCGACCGGCATTTATGAAGAAGGCAGTAAATTGCCTCCCGAACGTACGCTTGCGGAAGAATTCGGCGTATCGCGTCCGTCAGTCAGGGTGGCATTGAATATCTTGATTGCCAAGCAGGTTTTGGAAGCGCGGCAGGGCGATGGCTATTATGTTTCCGTCAAGCCGCAGCAGGATTTTTTGCAAAGCTGGCAGGAGTTGCTCGGCAAACATACCAATTGGGAAACAGACGTATTCGATTTCAGTTGTCACGTTGAAGGCTGTATGGCGGCGCTGGCCGCCGAAAGACGGACTGACGCCGATTTGAAACGTATTGACTTCTGGCAGCAGAAGTTTGAAACGGCCTGTGAAAGCGGAAATTTGGAACATCAAGCCGAGGCAGACGTCAGTTTCCATCAAACTATTGCTGATGCCGCACACAATATCCTGTTCAGCCACCTTTCCAGCAGCCTGCTCAAAATGCTTTATCAGCAAACACGCAGCGGCATTATCTATATCCATCAAACCGAAGACCCGCGCCCGACGCTAATTGCCCAGCACCGCGCTATTTTTGAAGCCATTGCCCAGGCCAAACCGGCTGAGGCGGCGGAAGCGGCCAAACTGCATTTGAATTATGTCGCCCGCCGCATTTTGCAGGACAGGGAATATCAAAGCCGCAGCGAGCATGCGGATGTATTGGCACAAAACGATTTGAAACGAGTAGATTGGTAGCGTTTAAAAATAATCAGGCCGTCTGAATTTTTCAGACGGCCTGATTTTGCAAATAAGGCCTTTTAGTGCCACAATCTTCATTAATTCTGTCTGAAAACAAAGGAAGCACCATGTACCGTCATGTCGAGTATTATCCGGGCGACCCGATTTTGAGTTTGGTTGAAACCTTCAAACGCGACGAGCGTCCTGAAAAAGTCAATTTGAGCATAGGCATTTATTTTGATGACGAAGGCAAAATGCCGGTTTTGGAATCTGTCCGCCGGGCAGAAGCAGAGCGTGCGGCCGTACCGCGCCCCTCTCCTTATCTGCCGATGGAAGGTTTGGATACTTATCGGAGTGCCGTTCAGCGTTTGTTGTTTGGCAAGGATAATCCGGCATTGGCAGAAGGTAGCGTTGCGACCGTACAGACTTTAGGCGGCTCGGGGGCGTTGAAAGTCGGTGCCGACTTTTTGCGCCGTTGGTTCCCTGATGCAAAAGCCTATGTCAGCGATCCGACTTGGGACAACCATAAAGGCATTTTTGAAGGCGCAGGTTTTGAAGTGGGGACGTATCCTTATTACAACCCTGAAACCGTCGGCGTGAAATTTGAAGAAATGACTGCGTTTTTCAAAACATTGCCGGAAAACAGCGTCTTGATTTTGCATCCATGCTGTCAAAACCCGACCGGCGTAGATATGTCGAAAGCGCAATGGGATGAAGTGTTGGATATTATCAAAACGCACAAGCTGATTCCGTTTATGGATATTGCCTATCAAGGTTTCGGCGAAGATTTAGACAGCGATGCGTATGCAATTCGCAAAGCCGTCGAAATGGGTCTGCCTTTGTTTGTCAGCAACTCTTTCTCGAAAAACCTGTCGCTGTACGGCGAGCGCGTCGGTGGTTTGAGCGTAGTGTGTCCCAATAAGGAAGAAGCAGAGCTGGTGTTCGGACAGTTGAAATTTACCGTCCGCCGCATTTATTCCAGTCCTGCCGCGCATGGCGCATACATCGCTTCTGATGTGATGAACAGCGATGAGCTACGCGCTTTGTGGGAAAACGAGGTTTACGCCATGCGCGACCGCATCCGTGCCATGCGTCAGAAACTTTATGATGTTTTGACGGCCAAAATCCCCAATCGTGATTTCAGCTATTTCATCAAACAGCGCGGTATGTTCAGCTATACAGGCCTAACCGTAGAGCAGGTACACCGCCTGCGTGACGAGTTTGCCGTTTACCTGCTGGATTCGGGTAGGATGTGTGTGGCAGGATTGAATGCATCGAATATCGATTATGTGGCCGAAGCATTTGCCAAAGTGTTGTAATAGCCGTTCAATCTGAAATTGAATGTAGTTTTATTTGAAGTAAATCAAAAGGCCGTCTGAAAAATTTTCATCTTTCAGACGGCCTATTTATAATTGGCGCACCCAACAGGGATCGAACCTGTGACCTCCAGCTTCGGAAACTGACACTCTTCCAACTGAGCTATGGGTGCGAAAGCCGTAAGGTTAACGCATATTGGCTTTATTGGCAAAGTTTATCTTGAAAGTGTCTGAAAGTGGCATTGGCGGTCACTTTTTTGCATAGCTGGAATAATCAATTAACTACAAAGGCTTAGCAGAATTTAGATGGCCTTTTGAGGATTTTTGCGTATCTTTTTCTCAAGATGGATTGGAAAGCCTTTGCGAATTCAGTATAATCCAGCAAAATATTGTTAACTGCGTTTAACACATAAACTATAACTTACAGCACAACCTAACCTAACGGCGAGGCCTACCAAATGAAACAACTCCGCGACCACAAAGCCCAAGGCTCTGCATTGTTCACCCTTGTGAGCGGTATCGTTATTGTCATTGCAGTGATTTACTTCCTGATCAAACTGGCGGGAAGCGGTTCATTCGGCGATGTTGCCGAAACAACCGAAGCTGCGACTCAAACCCGTATCCAGCCAGTCGGCCAACTGAAATTGGGCGATGGTATTCCAGTCGGCGAGCGTCAAGGCGATCAGATTTTCAACAAAATCTGTATTCAATGTCACGCGGCAGACAGCATCGTTCCTAACGCGCCTAAATTTGAAAACAAAGGCGATTGGGCGCCTCGCATTGCACAAGGTTTCGATACCTTGTTCCAACACGCTCTGAATGGTTTCAACGCAATGCCTGCCAAAGGCGGTGCGGCTGATTTGACCGATCAAGAATTGAAACGCGCCATTACTTATATGGCCAACAAAGCCGGCGGTACTTTCCCTGATCCTGATGCCGCAGCTCCTGCCGATGCAGCCGCTTCCGGTGAAGCCGCTTCAGCTCCGGCGGCTGAAGGTGCAGCTCCTGCAGAAGCCCCTAAAGCAGATGTGGCCAAAGCAGATGACAAAGGTGTGGCAGCTCCAGCAGCCGGCGGTGCAGACGGCAAAAAAGTTTACGAAGCCAACTGCCAAGCATGTCACGGCGGCGCAGTTCCAGGTGTTCCTCATGTAGGTAAAAAAGAAGACTGGGCTCCTCGTATCAAACAAGGTAAAGACACCCTGCACAAACACGCACTCGAAGGCTTTAACGCAATGCCTGCCAAAGGTGGTAACGGTAGCCTGAGCGATGATGAAGTGAAAGCTGCAGTTGATTACATGGCTAATCAGTCTGGTGCTAAATTCTAAGATTTGATTTTGAATCTCGAATAGGAAGCGCATTCTGCAAAAGGATGCGCTTTTTTTGTGCAGGAAATCTGGATCTTGCTATAATACTGAAGTAGTAAATTATTCTCATGATCAAGGGTCGTCTGAAAGATTCAGACGGCCTTCGAATACAATCAAGATTCTTTTAAAGAAGTTCAACCATATTCACATACGACAAAACAACCACGGAGTTATCTCATGGCAAAAAAATATTTCGGTACTGACGGTGTGCGTGGCGAAGTCGGTCAGTTTCCTATCAATCCTGATTTTGTCTTGAAATTAGGCTATGCGGCAGGTCAGGTTTTGGTGCAGCACGAAGGCGAAATCAAACCAACCGTCTTGATCGGTAAAGACACGCGTATTTCAGGCTATATGCTGGAAGCTGCGCTGATTGCCGGTTTTACCGCCGCCGGTGTCAATGTTATTCAAACCGGCCCTCTGCCGACTCCGGGCGTAGCGTATTTGACCCGTGCTTTGCGTTTGTCTGCCGGTGTGATGATTTCTGCGTCCCATAACGTTTATTCTGACAACGGCATTAAATTCTTTGCCGAAGGCGGTGTGAAGTTGAGCGATGAAATCGAATTGGAAATCGAAGCCAAAATCGATGAGGAAATGAAAACACAGCCATCCAGCCGTTTAGGCCGTGCGCGCCGGATTAATGGTGCGGATGACCGCTATATCGAGTTCTGTAAATCCACTTTCCCAAGCCATTTGGACTTGCGCGGTCTGAAATTGGTGGTCGATACCGCCAATGGTGCGGGCTATGCAGTTGCGCCTAAAGTATTCCACGAATTGGGTGCGCAAGTAGTAAGCATCGGTGATGAGCCAAACGGCTACAACATCAATGAGAAATGTGGTGCGACCCATCCGAAAGCTTTGCAAGCGGCTGTGTTGCAAAATGAAGCCGATTACGGCATTGCCTTGGATGGCGATGGCGACCGTTTGATGATGGTTGACCGCAATGGCAAAGTGTATGACGGCGACAGCTTGATTTATGTGATTGCCAAAGCACGCGCGCACGAAGGCGTGGAGATCGGCGGCGTGGTGGGTACGGTAATGACCAATATGGCGATGGAAGTTGCTTTGAAAGAGCAGGGCGTTGATTTCTGCCGCGCCAAAGTGGGCGACCGCTATGTGTTGGAACAGCTCCACCAACGCGGTTGGCTGATTGGCGGCGAAGCCAGCGGTCATATTTTGTGTATGGACAAACACAATACCGGTGACGGCATCATTTCCGCGCTGCAAGTTTTGGCCGCATTGCAAACCTTGAATCAAGACCTTGCCACCGTTTGCGCCGATTGGCAGCCGTATCCGCAAACCATGATCAACGTCCGCATCAAAAAAGGCCAAAACTGGCAGGACGCTTCCAAAGAGGCTTTGGCTGAAGTGGAAAAAGAACTCGAAGGCAAAGGCCGCGTGGTCTTGCGCGCATCCGGTACCGAGCCTGTCGTGCGCGTGATGGTGGAAGCCAAGCAGGCAGACTGGGCGAAAAAAGGCGCAGAAAAAATTGCCGCGGCCATTCAAGGTCAAAAGTAACAGTGTGTTTGATTTTGAATTGAACTAAATAAAAGGCCGTCTGTTATAAAAGGCCGTCTGTTGTTCAGACGGCCTTTGTGTTTCATTAGAAGCTTAGTTGCTCAAGACATCAACGCCTTTAGGAGGGGTAAATTTGAACATACCGCTGGAAAGGTTAGGCTTGGTGTTCAAGCCGCTGAAGCTGATGCTGGTTTGGTTGCCGAAGCTGTCTTTCAGCTGCATGGCGGCGAGGTTGTCGCCTTTGAAGCCGATGCGGATGTATTGATAGCCGGCGTTGTTTTTCTTAGGTGTAGCCAAAACGTAGTCGATACCGTTGGCAGAACCGTCTTCTTTCAGCGTGTAGCTGCTGTCCAATGCCGTTTTGTTGGAGAGGATGGCGGCAGGGCTGTCGCCGATGGTTTGGTCTTGTGAGGACTTGGTTACTTGTGCCAAATCTACGTCATAGAGCCAAATGGTTTTGCCGTCGCCGACGATGGTTTGTTTGTAGGGTTTGGTGTACTCCCATTTGAACAAGCCAGGGCGCAGGATTTTGAATGTACCGTGTGTGGTTTGGGTTTTCTTTTTGCTGTGAACGGTTTGGCTGAAGTTGCCGCTGATACCGTCGGCGTCATTATTGAATTTTTTCAGGGCGTCCACTGCGTCGGCTTGTGCAAAGCCGATAGCTGAAGAAAGCAGCGCGGCAGCGGTCAGGGTGAACAGTCGGGTAGTTTTCATGTTTTGGTTCCTTGTTCGGAGAGATGGGTTCAGTATAGACGTTATGGTGTAACAGACAAGGGGTTGAATGGAGGGTTTAATTTGTGTAAATATGAAAAATCCAATCAAGTGACTGAAATAATTTCATTTCTTCAGATGGCCTGCATTTGGTTTTGACGTTTTTTTAATGAAACGCATAAGGGCTTGGTGTGGTATTTAATGTCATTTTACGGAAAGCTTGAAATTATAGTCTTTCTGTTTGCTTTTTAAAACGGTTATAATATTTGTCTTTTTAAAACAATGGTTTTGTATGTATCTGAATCCTTATCCTTTATTGGAACAGGCTTTGCTGTCGGACAATCCGGATGAAAAGGGAAGGTTGACGCAGACCTTGTTTGCGCAGTTGGGCGAGGCGGAAGGTTTGACGGTTGAGGAGTCGAAACCCGTGGATTGCCGTTTTGCCGGACATCCGTTGCGTCCGCGTTTAGTTGCGCCTTCGGAGGTTACGCCGCGCAAGATGAATACGGTCGAAGGCTATGCGGCCATGTTGCATGCGATTGCGCACATTGAATTTAATGCGATTAATCTGGCTTTGGATGCGGCGTATCGTTTTCGCAATATGCCGTTTCAGTTTGTACGCGATTGGGTAAGGGTGGCGAAAGAAGAAGTGTTTCACTTCGGCTTGATGCGTGGCCGTCTGAACAGCTTGGGCTACGATTACGGCGATTTTGAAGCGCACGGGCATTTGTGGGATATGGCATATAAAACTGCTTACGATCCTTTGTTGCGCATGGCTTTGGTACCGCGGGTGTTGGAAGCGCGCGGTTTGGATGTCACGCCGGGTATTCGTGCAAAAGTGGCACAGCGCGGCGATGTGGAAACCTGCGATGTGTTGGATATTATTTATCGCGATGAAGTAGGGCATGTCGCCATCGGCAATCATTGGTATCAGCATCTTTGCCGTGAGCGCGGTTTGGAACCGGTTGCCTTGTTCCGCAGCCTGATTGCGCGTTACGATATGTTTATCTTCCGCGGTTACGTCAATATCGAAGCACGGGAACGCGCGGGATTCAGCCGTTTTGAGTTGGATATGTTGGAAGATTTTGAGAAAAGTTTGAAACAGGATAAAAAGGCCGTCTGAAACGGTAAAATCATTATGGCACATCATCACGATCATTCGCACGCGCACACGCATACCGCCAACAAGCAGGTATTGCGCATTTCATTTTTCGTTATTATCGGATTTATGCTGGTTGAGGCGGTCGGCGGTTGGCTGACCAACTCTTTGGCCCTGCTTTCCGATGCGGGGCATATGTTCAGCGATGCGTTTTCGCTGGGCGTAGCATTGTCGGCATTCAAACTTGGCGAGAAACAGACCACGCTGCAAAAGACATTCGGTTACAAGCGTTTTGAAATTTTGACGGCGATGTTTAACGGATTATCGCTGGTGTTGATTGCGGCGATGATTTTTTATGAAGCAGTCAAACGATTGTTTTATCCGCCGGAAATTTTGACGGGCGGCATGTTGGTGGTCAGTATCATCGGTTTGCTGGTCAACATCGGCGTCGCCGTTTATATGTTGAAGAATGGCGATACCGAAGAAAACGTCAATATGCGCGGCGCGTATCTGCACGTAATCAGCGATTTGTTCGGCTCGATAGGGGCGATTGTCGCAGCGGTACTGATGATGGCGTATGGCTGGCAATGGGCGGATACGGTTGCCAGCGTATTGGTGGCGGCTTTGGTAGGGTGCAGCGGCTGGAAGCTGTTTAAACAGACTTTGCACATTTTGATGGAAGGCGCGCCGGAAAACATCCATACCGATGAGTTGCTCAGCGTTATCCGCAATATGGAGGGCGTAAAATCCGTTCACGACTTGCATGTTTGGACGATTACCAGCAATATCCACGTTTTATCCTGCCATATTGTCGTAGATGGCAACATGACGGTTGCAGAGTCCGAACAAATCGCCTACCGCATCGAACATGAATTGGCGCATCATAACATCGGGCATTGTACGATTCAGATTGAAAGCGAACAGCATCCGCATAAAGATGAAGTTTTGTGTTCGCAGGAAATGCACGAACACCATCACCATTAACCATATTCAGGCCGTCTGAAACTTGTTGGATTGTTCAGACGGCCTTCTAAAATCATCAAAGGAATACTTATGACCCAAGCCGTATTATTCGACCTTGACGGCACGCTTGCCGATACCGCACTTGATTTGGGTGGTGCGCTCAACACGGTATTGCGCCGACACGGTTTGCCAGAAAAAAGCATGGATGAAATCCGTCCGCAGGCCAGCCACGGTGCGAGCGGTTTGCTCAAACTTGGTGCAGGCATTACGCCCGACCATCCGGACTATATGCAATGGCGTAAAGAGTTTTTGGATGAATACAGCCGCTGTTATGCCGATCAAACCATTTTGTTCGACGGCGTAAACGAAATGTTGGAAGCCTTAGTTCAACGCGGTATCCAATGGGGCATTATTACCAACAAGCCCATGCGTTTTACCGATGTCCTCGTGCCTAAGCTCGGGTTTGCCGCGCCTCCCGCCGTCATTGTCAGCGGCGATACCTGCGATGAACCCAAGCCCAGCGTGAAGCCTATGTTTTATGCGTGCGAACAGATTGGCGTTGAGGCGCAGCGATGTTTTTATGTCGGCGATGCCGAGCGCGATATGCAGGCAGGCAAAAATGCAGGAATGATAACCGTGCTTGCCGATTGGGGTTATATTTCTGCCGAAGACCAAACCGAAAACTGGTTCGCCGATTTCCGTATTGCCACACCTTTGGATTTGTTGGCAATCTTGCGTTAAAACCCTGTAATAATCCGTTTTCAGACGGCCTGAAACGGCGTAAAATTACACAAATTTGTATTTTTTCAACCGTTTTACACTTGTAAAGAGAAAAATCATGTTCTTCAAGCATATCGAAGCAGCTCCTGCTGATCCGATTTTAGGTTTGGGCGAAGCGTTTAAAGCCGAAACCCGTCCCGAAAAAGTCAATCTCGGTATCGGCGTGTACAAAGACGCATCCGGCGCAACGCCTATTGTCAAAGCCGTCAAAGAGGCTGAAAAACGCCTGTTGGAAAGCGAGACAACTAAAAATTACCTGACCATCGACGGCGTTGCCGATTACAACGAGCAAACCCAAATCCTGTTATTTGGTAAAGACCACGAAATCATTGCCAGCCGTCGCGCCAAAACAGCGCAAAGCCTTGGCGGTACAGGTGCATTGCGCATTGCGGCCGAATTTGTCAAACGCCAGTTGAACGCGCAAACCATCTGGATTTCCAATCCGACTTGGCCTAACCACAACGCCATCGCCAAAGCGGTCGGTATCCAAGACAAACCGTATCGTTACTATGATGCCGCCAAACACGGTTTGGATTGGGATGGCATGATTGAAGACTTGAGCCAAGCGCAAAAAGGCGACATCGTCCTGCTGCACGGCTGCTGCCACAACCCTACCGGCATCGACCCTACGCCCGAACAATGGGAAACTTTGGCAAAACTTTCTGCCGAAAAAGGCTGGTTGCCACTGTTTGACTTTGCCTACCAAGGCTTCGGCAATGGCTTGGAAGAAGATGCCTACGGCTTGCGCGTGTTCTTGAAACACAATACAGAATTGCTGATTGCCAGTTCTTATTCCAAAAACTTCGGTATGTACAACGAGCGCGTCGGCGCGTTCACTTTGGTGGCCGAAGATGAAGAAACTGCAGCCCGCGCCCACAGCCAAGTCAAAACCATCATCCGTACCTTGTATTCCAACCCAGCTTCACACGGTGCGAACACCATTGCGCTGGTGTTGAAAAATGATGATTTGAAAGCACAATGGATTGCCGAACTTGATGAAATGCGCGGCCGCATCAAAGCCATGCGCCAAAAATTTGTTGAGTTGCTCAAGGCCAAAGGTGCAACCCAAGACTTTGATTTCATTATCGAACAAAACGGTATGTTCTCTTTCAGCGGCTTGACTCCCGAACAAGTTGACCGTTTGAAAAACGAGTTTGCCATTTATGCCGTCCGTTCCGGCCGCATTAATGTTGCAGGCATTACCGATGACAATATCGACTACCTGTGCGAAAGTATTGTGAAAGTCTTGTAATTGTCGAATTAAAGGCAAAGGCCGTCTGAATCATTCAGACGGCCTTTATTTTTGACTGTGGAAACTTATCCGGCAACTATGTTCATTCCCCAATAAATCATGGCATAGCGCAGCAGTTTGCCTGCAATCAGAATGATGGCGCAATGCAAAGCATTAAGCCTGAGCCAGCCTGTGGCAAGGGGGAGGGCATCGCCGATAATCGGCAACCATGCAAATAATAGCGGCCAAATTCCCCATCTTTGTATACGCGCCAATACTTTTTCAGACGGCCTTTTCTTGGCCGGAAACATTCTGCCCATGTAATACGAAACCATACTGCCCAAGCCATTCGCCAAACCGGCACACAAACATGCGCCGAGGGCATGTTGCGGATATTGGTACACAAATGCGGCGTATGCCGCCTCGGATGTACCCGGAAGTAGTGTGGCTGAAGTGAAGGCAGAAGCAATCAGGGCAAGGTAAGCGTAAAGAGGTGGCATGTTTTGAGTTACATCAAGTGATATTGTAAAAAAGAAATAATAGGCTTAGTAAGAGGATTATGCCTTTATTTTTTAATCTAATAAAAGATAAATCCAATATTATTGAAATTTTTAAAATTAAACGTCTGAAGGATAATGTAGTCGGCTGTTAGAAAATAGTTTTCAAAGTGACGGATTATCAGTATGATACGGGCGGCTGTTAATGGGTGTTAAGTTTAATGAACTGATTTAAGCTCATTTTTCCAGCAAATCTTAACAAAACGAAAGGCAAATCATGTCTGCGCATTCACAACAAAATCATACTCCTGCGCTGGTTGTCCTAACCACACTCTTTTTCATGATGGGTTTCATTACCTGCATGAATGATATTTTGATTCCGCATTTGAAAGATATTTTCGACCTAACTTATGTTCAGGCGATGCTGATTCAATTCTGTTTCTTTACCGCTTATGCGATTATGTCGATCCCGATGGGCTATTTGGTCGGCAAAATCGGCTATAAAAACGGCGTGATTAGCGGCTTCGTATTGACTGCCATCGGCTGTCTACTCTTTTATCCTGCTGCTGGCAGTCATTCTTATGCAACTTTTTTGGGTGCATTGTTTATTTTGGCTTCAGGTGTAACACTGTTGCAAGTGGCGGGTAACCCTTATGTGACTTTGCTGTCCAAACCGGGTAAAGAATCTGCAACACTGACTTTGGTTCAGGCATTTAACTCTTTGGGTACGACCATTGCTCCGCAAATCGGCGCATTCCTGATTTTGGCTGATGCGACACAAACTGTCAGCAAAGCCGAGCAAATTTCTTCTGTTCAAATTCCATATTTAGGTTTGGCCGGTCTGCTGATTATTTTGGCTGTATTCGTCAAAATGATTCGTCTGCCTGACGCAAACAAAATTGCTGAAGAAGAGAGCGAACACAACCATGATGGCAAACACAGCGTATGGCAATACCGTCATTTGGTTTTTGGTGCGGCCGGTATTTTCTGTTATGTCGGTGCGGAAGTATCCATCGGTTCTTTATTGGTCAGCGTGTTGGGCTATCTGAAAGGTTTGGACCACGCATCTGCCGCGAAATATTTGTCGTTCTACTGGGGCGGCGCGATGGTCGGCCGTTTCTTAGGCTCTGCCATCATGGCGAAAATTGCGCCTAACCGCTATTTGGCATTTAACGCTACTGCTGCTGTTGCCTTGTTGGGCGTTGCTATGTTGGCAGGTAAAGCCAGTGCGGATATTGCGATGTGGGCATTGTTGGCTATCGGCTTCTTCAACTCCATCATGTTCCCAACCATTTTCTCTTTGGCAACCAAAGGTCTGGGTCGATTTACCAGCAGCGCTTCCGGCGTATTGTGTACTGCGATTGTCGGCGGTGCGGTTGTGCCTGTGGTACAAGGTTGGGCTGCAGATACTTACGGCCTGATGATTTCTTTCGTTGTATCGGCGATTTGTTATGTATACATCGTCTTCTTTGCTATAAAAGGCTATAAAGCTGACGAATAATCCATCATGATAAAAGGCCGTCTGAAACCTTATGGGATTTCAGACGGCCTTTTTACTTTGTGGCATAATGATTTAAATGACAGGAGGAAAAAATGGCCAAAATCATTTTGCTGCATGGCTTGCACATGCATTCATGGGTAATGAAACCGCTGGCGTATTTGCTGGAACAAGAAGGTTTTGAAGTTGCGCTGTTCGATTATTACAGTGTTTTGCATTCGATGAACCGACATGTTGAAGATTTGGCGCGATGGATTGATGAGAACCATGCTGATGAAACACTGCACTTTGTCGGCCATAGTTTGGGCGGGTTGGTCTTACGCAATTTTGCGGCTGCATATCCGAATAAAGTCAGCGGCCGTATCGTTACTATGGGTACGCCGCACCAAGGCAGCCGGGCTGCGCAACGTGTGCTCAATTTGGGTTTGCAAAAGCCGGTATTGGGCGGCTCGTATAAAGGCGCTTTGGACGGCAGTATGCCTGAATTGCCAGAATGCGTTGAGTTGGGCAGTATCGCCGGCAATAAACCGTATGGGCTGGGCCGTGTTTTAGGTTTGCATGGTGAACATGATGGTACGGTTTTGGTCAGCGAAACGCATTGTCCGAATATGCGTGATCATGTCGTTTTGCCTGTCAGCCATAGCGGTATGTTGTTTAACCGTAAAACGGTCGAGCAAGTGGTGGCATTTTTGCATGATGGACGTTTTAAAAAGCAATAAAATTTCATTTATTCTAATTTAAAAGTATTTAATGTTAATAATTTAATATATTTTAAAGAAAGTGTCGCAGTTTTACTGGAGCTGTTTTTATAAAATAACAGGCAGGCCGTCTGAGAATCGGGTTTCAGACGGCCTGTTATGCTAAAATCTGTTAAGTACTTATTTAAAAGGCAAAGAACAATGTTTGCTTTCAAATCCTTACTTAATATGCCGCGCTTTGAGGCCATTGCGGTGGCCTTAGCTTTGGTGGCAGCAATGGGTTATACGATTATTTCGCTTGAATGGCTGCCGCATATGTCGATTGTGACGGCGATCGTGGTCTTGCTTTTGTACGGTTTGATGCGTGGCTTGAAATATCAAGACATGCAAAACGGTATGATCGGCGCGGTCGGGCAGGGCATGGGCGCGATTTATCTGTTTTTCTTTATCGGCCTGATGGTCAGCGCGCTGATGATGAGTGGTGCGATTCCGACGCTGATGTATTACGGTTTCGGATTGATTTCGCCGACTTATTTTTATTTCTCGGCGTTTGCGCTTTGCTCGGTCATCGGTATTTCCATCGGCAGTAGTTTGACGACTTGTGCAACTGTCGGCGTGGCATTTATGGGTATGGCGGCTGCGTTTCATGCCGATATGGCGATGACGGCAGGTGCGATTGTGTCGGGTGCGTTCTTTGGCGATAAAATGTCGCCGCTTTCCGATACGACCGGTATTTCCGCTTCGATTGTCGGCATTGATTTGTTCGAACACATCAAAAACATGATGTACACCACTGTGCCTGCGTGGTTGATCAGTGCAGCATTGATGTTGTGGCTCTTGCCTAATGTTGCCGCGCATGATATGAACAGCGTCGAAGCTTTCCGCGCGCAATTGGAAGCAACCGGTTTGGTGCATGCCTATTCGCTGATTCCGTTTGCCTTGCTGGTTGTCCTCGCCCTGATGCGCGTCAATGCCATTGTGGCCATGTTGTTTACCGTTGTGGTGGCGCTGATTGTGACTTACTTCCATAGTACGCCTGATTTGAAACAGCTGGGCGCGTGGTTTTACGGCGGATACAAACTCGAAGGCGAAGCATTTAAAGACATTGCCCGTTTGATTTCTCGCGGCGGCTTGGAAAGCATGTTCTTTACGCAAACTATTGTGATACTCGGCATGAGCTTGGGCGGCCTGTTGTTTAGCATCGGTGTGATTCCGTCTTTGTTGGAGGCCATTCGTGCGTTCCTGACCAATGCCGGACGCGCTACTTTCAGCGTGGCCATGACATCGGTTGGTGTTAACTTCCTGATTGGCGAGCAATATTTGAGTATTCTGCTTTCCGGCGAAACCTTTAAGCCGGTTTATGACAAGCTTGGTCTGCATTCGCGCAACCTTGCCCGTACGCTTGAAGATGCGGGTACTGTCATCAACCCGTTGGTGCCTTGGAGCGTCTGCGGCGTATTTATCAGCCATGCCTTGGGTGTGCCCGTTTGGGAATATCTGCCTTACGCCTTCTTCTGCTACTTGAGCTTGGCTCTGACGCTGGTGTTTGGCTGGACAGGACTGACTTTGAGTAAGAAGTAAACAGCATTTAAAATAGCAATGCTTTTATAAAACAAGGCCGTCTGAAAACAACTTCAGACGGCCTTGTTTACTTAAAGTAGCCGTATCAACATGATTTCACTATAATTGCTGCGCCAATAAAAAAATAATCCAAACAATGAACAAACAAATCCGCCAAGAAATTTTCGAGCGTTTCCGCGCTGCCAATCCTCATCCGACTACCGAGTTGAATTTCAGCTCGCCATTTGAGCTGCTTATCGCCGTTTTATTGTCTGCACAAGCAACTGATGTCGGCGTGAACAAAGCGACTGCCAAACTCTTTCCCGTTGCCAATACGCCGCAAGCTATGTTGGATTTGGGGCTGGACGGCGTGATGGAATACACCAAAACCATAGGCCTCTACAAAACCAAGTCCAAACACATCATGCAGACTTGCCGTATTTTGCTGGAGAAATATAACGGTGAAGTACCTGCCGACCGAGAGGCTTTGGAATCTTTGCCCGGTGTTGGCCGTAAAACAGCCAATGTGGTGTTGAATACTGCATTCGGGCAACCTGTTATGGCGGTCGATACCCATATTTTCCGTGTGGCCAACCGCACCAAAATCGCGCCGGGCAAGGATGTGCGTGAAGTTGAAGACAAGCTGATGCGCTTTATTCCCAAAGAATTTTTGATGGATGCCCATCACTGGTTGATTTTGCATGGCCGCTATACGTGTAAGGCTTTGAAACCGCAATGCAGCAAATGTTTGATTAACGATTTGTGCGAATATCCGGCAAAAATGTAAATAAAAAAACATAAAAAAGGCCGTCTGAATTTCAGACGGCCTTTGATTTGGCTACGATTAGTCGGCAACTGCCATCAGGCTGGCGTTACCACCGGCAGCGGTAGTATTGATACTGCAAGAGATTTCTTCAAATACTTGCAGGATATCCAGACCTTGTTCAGAAGGCAGGATGCGGATGAGCGCACCGTCGCGGCCGGCCAACTCTTGTTTGCGCTCGCTGCTCAAAGGCTCGATAGCGGCAACATGGCTGATGCCTGCGTTTTCGGGTTTGCTGTTGACTTGCAACAAACCGTCCAAATCGGCTGAGTAGGAAGCCAGTGGGCTGTTTGGCTCAACAACGGTTTGGATGCCTGCGGCTGCCAGCTCGGTCAGGGCAGAGAAGGCTTGCAGCAGATTGCCGCCATGTACCCAAACACGTTCTGGAGAGCGCCAGCTCAATGAGTTGCGTTCGCCGGTCGGGCCGACCAATACGGTTTCGGCTTTGCGCAGGGTACGGACGCGTGCGTGACCCAAAGCTGCGGCTGCGGCTTTTTTCTCTTCTGCGTTAAACGGCAGTTTGTGAACCAGGGTTTCCAAACGTTTGAGCGCGTCTTCGTCTGCTTGGCCGATTCGGCTGAGGGTTGGGGCAACCCATTCAGGAGTACGAACCAGGCGTTGCAGATAGAATGAACCGCCTGCTTTTGGACCGGTACCGGACAAGCCGTGACCGCCGAAAGGTTGTACGCCGACAACAGCACCAACGATGTTGCGGTTAACGTAGATGTTACCAGCTTCGATGCGGTCGCGGATATGGTCAACAGTGCCTTCGATACGGCTGTGTACACCGCTGGTCAGAGCATAGCCTTTGGCGTTGATTTGGTCAATGAGTTGATCCAATTCGCTGGCGCGGTAGCGGACAACGTGCAGTACAGGACCGAACACTTCGCGTTGCAACTCGTTCAGGTTATTCAATTCAAACAGGATTGGACGAACGAAGGTAGAGTTGTTGTCATCAACGTCGGCGGCAGTTTTGATTTCGTGGTAAGCCTTTGCTACGCCTTTCATTTTGTTGATGTGGGCCAACAGGTTTTGTTGGGCTTCAGCATCGATGACAGGGCCAATGTCTGTGGTCAGTTGGGTCGGTTTGCCGACAACCAATTCGTCCATTGCACCTTTGATGATGTTGACCATTTTATCGGCAACATCTTCTTGAACACACAAGATACGCAGGGCGGAACAACGTTGGCCCGCGCTGTCGAAGGCAGAATTCAATACGTCGAGGCAGACTTGTTCCGGCAGGGCGGTAGAGTCCACGATCATCGCGTTTTGACCGCCGGTCTCGGCAATCAGGACAGGGCTGTCGTCGCGTTTGGACAGGGCTTTGTTGATCAGGCGCGCTACTTCGGTAGAACCGGTAAAGATCACGCCGCCGATGCGGGCATCGCCGGTCAGGGCAGAGCCGACATCGCCTGCGCCGAGTACGAGTTGCAGTGCAGAAGTCGGAATACCGGCTTGATGCATCAGGGAAACGGCGTAAGTAGCAATCAGGCTGGTTTGTTCGGCAGGTTTGGCAATAACGGTGTTACCGGCTGCCAATGCAGAAACCACTTCGCCGGTAAAGATGGCCAATGGGAAGTTCCATGGACTGATGGCAACGATTGCGCCGACGGCTTTGGCATCTTTAGGCAGGGTGTTCTCAGCTTCGTTGGCATAGTAGCGGCAGAAGTCAACGGCTTCGCGTACTTCGGCAACGGCGTTGTTCAGGGTTTTACCGGCTTCGCGGACGGCCAGCATCATCAATGCAGGCGTGTGTTGTTCCAACAAATCGGCAAAACGGCGCAGGCAGTTGGCGCGTTCTGAAGCAGGTTTGGCGCTCCACTCAGGCAGGGCGGCAACGGCTGCACCAATAGCTTCTTGAGCCAATGCCGCATCGGCAAAGCTGACAGTGCCGACAACATCGTTGTGGTCTGCAGGGTTGCGGACGGGTTGCGCTTCGCCCACGTTACGCGCTTCGCCATTAACGATAGACGCGGCGTGGAAGTCTTCGGAAGAAGCTTGGTTGAGTTTTTCTTGCAGGTTTTGCAATACGTTTTCGTTGCTGAAATCGACGCCTTGGGAGTTCAGACGGCCTTTGCCATACAAATCGCGCGGCAGAGGCAATGCCGGATGCAGGTGGATGCCTTGTTCGGCGATGGTGTCGAACGGGCTCTTAATCAGGCGGTCGATGCTGATGTTTTCGTCAACGATTTGGTTCACGAAAGAAGAGTTCGCCCCGTTTTCCAACAGACGGCGTACCAAGTAGGCAAGCAGGGTTTCGTGTGTGCCGACCGGGGCATACACGCGTACGCGACGGCCTAAGTTTTGCGGGCCGACCACTTGGTCGTACAGGGTTTCGCCCATGCCGTGCAGACATTGGTGTTCAAAGTCTTTGCCTTTACCCATTTGGTAGATTGCGCCCAAAGTGTAGGCGTTGTGGGTGGCAAATTGTGGGAACACGGCATCTTGCGCATCCAAGAGTTTGCGTGCGCAGGCGAGATAGGAGATGTCGGTATGGACTTTACGGGTGTAAGTCGGATAGCCTTCCATGCCGTCTACTTGAGCCCATTTCACTTCGCTGTCCCAGTATGCACCTTTAACCAAACGGATCATCAGTTTTTGGTTGTTGCGGCGTGCCAGGTCGATCAGATAGTCGATAACGAACGGGCAACGTTTTTGGTAGGCTTGAACAACGAAACCGATACCTTTGTAGCCGGCCAAGTCAGGATCGGAAACCAAAGCTTCCATCAAGTCCAAAGACAATTCGAGACGGTTGGCTTCTTCGGCATCGATGTTGATACCGATATCGTATTTTTTACCCAAAAGGAACAATTCTTTCAGGCGTGGCAACAATTCGCTCATAACGCGTTCGTGTTGGGCGCGTGAATAGCGTGGGTGGATGGCGGAAAGTTTAACGGAGATACCGTTGCCTTCGTAAACGCCTTGGCCTGCGGCATCTTTACCGATGGCGTGAATGGCTTGAACGTAGTCGTTGTAGTAGCGGTTGGCATCTTCTTCGGTGTATGCGGCTTCACCCAACATATCAAAAGAGAAGCGGTAACCCATTTTCTCGCGCTCTTTACCGTTTTGCAGCGCTTCTTCAATGGTTTGGCCGGTTACGAACTGTTTGCCCAACAGGCGCATGGCGTAGTTCACACCTTGACGGATCAGAGGTGCGCCACCTTTGCTGATCAGACGGCTTAATGCGGAACTCATCTGTTTGTCGTTTGTCGCGGTCAGTTTGCCGGTAATCAGCAGACCCCATGCAGCCGCGTTAACGAAGAGGGAAGGGCTATTGTTCAAGTGGCTTTTCCAGTTGCCTTCAGAGATTTTGTCGGCAATCAGGCGGTCACGGGTTGCATTATCCGGAATACGCAGCAGGGCTTCGGCCAGACACATCAGTGCAACACCTTCTTCACTGGAGAGAGAGAACTCGTGCATCAAGGCATCTACGCCGCTTGCTTTGGTGCGGCTGGAGCGGACTTGAGTAACCAAACGACGGGCAAGCTCGGAGGCGGCATTGCGTTCTTCGTCGGTCATCTGTGCACGTTGCAACATATCCTGAACGGCCTCGATTTCATCGCGGCGGTAGGCATCAGTTACAGCTTGACGCAGAGGAGTTTGTGTTGGAAAAGCGAAGTTAAACATTATTTATGTTCTCCAAAGGTTTTTTCATGGTTTCAGACGGCCTGAATTAAGACTGCTAAAACAAGCATTCTGAAGGATAGTAATATCGTAATAAAATTATGATGCGGATACAAGATGCATCCGCATAAATTGCTGTTTTTTCTGATAAGGCTCAGATTATTTTGAAACAGTTTATGTCGTAAAGACGGCCTGCACGGAATCATGCAGGCCGTCTGAAAACGTCTTATTTAGAGGCGCGGTATTCTGCGTCTGCTTTTTCGAAACGTTCTTGCAATTCGCGTGAAGGTTTTTTGTCGATCAGGGACACCAAAACAATCACGAGTGTGCAAATGATAAAGCCGGGGACGATTTCATAGACAGTAGCGAAACCTGTTTCTTGTGCGGCCAAAGCAGGTTTTTTGATCCACTCAGCCCAAACTACTACAGTCAGTGCACCTGCAATCATGCCGGAGAGTGCGCCGTAGGCAGTAATGCGTTTCCACAGTACAGACAGGATAACGACCGGGCCGAATGCGGCACCAAAGCCAGCCCATGCGTAAGCTACCAAGCCTAATACTTTGCTTTCAGGATCAGAAGCAATCAGGATGGAAATCACGGCAATCGCCAATACCATCAGACGGCCAATCCATACCAATTCAGCTTGTTGTGCTTTTTTACGCAGGAAGCCTTTATAGAAGTCTTCGGTAATCGCGCTGGAGCAAACCAACAATTGGCAAGACAGGGTAGACATTACGGCGGCGAGAATCGCGCTCAAGATGATACCGGCAATCCAAGGGTTGAAGAGCAGGGTAGCCAAAGCGATGAAGATACGTTCGTGGTTGCCGTTCATTTCATCAACGTGGGCAGGGTTGGCGCCGAAGTAAGCGATACCGAAGTAGCCGACAGCCACGGCACCGGCCATACACAGAACCATCCAGGTCATACCGATACGGCGTGCAGAAACCAGAGATTTAGCGCTTTCAGCAGCCATGAAACGGGCCAAAATGTGTGGTTGGCCGAAATAGCCCAAGCCCCAAGCGGCGGTAGAGATAATGCCGATGAAAGTAGTACCGGCAAACAGGCTGCCGTATTCTTTACCGGTAGAAGCGGCAACTTGTTGGATGGCAGCGTTCATTTGATCAGCACCGCCCAAACCCAAGTACACCATGACAGGAGTCAGTACCAATGCAAAAATCATCAAAGAAGCTTGCAGGGTATCGGTCCAGCTTACTGCCAAGAAACCGCCCAAGAAAGTGTAGGCGATGGTCGCGCCGGCACCCAGCCACATGGCTTGAGTGTAAGACATACCGTGGAACAGGCTTTGGAACAGGGTAGCACCGGCTACGATGCCTGAAGCACAGTAAATAGTGAAGAAGAACAAGATAATCAGTGCGGAAACCACTTTCATCAAGTGACCGCCGGCACCGAAGCGGTGGAAGAAGTAATCAGGAAGCGTCAGTGCGTTGTTGGCGTATTCGGTATGCACGCGCAAACGGCCTGCAACCAAGAGCCAGTTGAGGTATGCACCCACAATCAGACCAATGGCAATCCAAGCTTCATTCAAACCGCTCAGGTAAATGGCACCTGGCAAACCCATCAAAAGCCAACCTGACATATCGGAAGCACCGGCAGACATCGCGGTCACGAACGGACCTAAGCTGCGGCCGCCGAGAATGTAGTCGTCGAAGTTTCGTGTTGAAAAATAGGCGGCGAGGCCGATCAGTAATACGGCGACCAAATAGATCGCGAAAGTGATATACATGGGATTCATGTACTTATTCCTCATCTAACTTTTAAAACGGGTTTGAAATTGCAAGCAATTCATACCCAAACTTTTTTCTAATAAAAATACAGCTTAAAAATCCTGTTTTTTGCGAGAGAGACAGGATAAATTATTTTCAAATACAATAAAATACGAAATTTTAATGCATTAAATTGTAAATAATTTAAACCAGCATACCGTAAAAAGTCGCTTTTGCAAAGCGAAGAACTCAGCCTTTATTCGAAATTGATGCCGCCTTTTGGCTAAGTCATTTAAAAACATAAAAATATATAAATTTTTACCGATGATGACGAAGGAAAGTGTGTGAAACTATCTTTCCTGATGTTTTTTGGGGATTAAAGAGAAAAAGTAATTAAACGACTTGGACTTTCAGACGGCCTTGTGCAGAAACCCCGTATCTGTGTCGGGCAAATACGGGATTTTTAGAAAAAAAGACTACATTAAATAGAAAAATCGTCTTTTAGTAAGTGTTTGTAAGCAAAGAGATAAGAGGCTGCGACAAAGGATGACCCGCCCAGGACGTTGCCTAAGAAAACGGGAATCATATTGTAGAAAAATTGACCCCAGCTGACGTTTGCGCCCGCCCAAATGCCGGCCGGAATGATGAACATATTGGCAACAAAGTGTTGAAAGCCGATTAATACGAAGATCATAACAGGGAACCACATGGCTAAGATTCGTCCTGAAGTATGGCGTGCGCCGAAGTAAAACCAGATGCCCATACACACCATCCAGTTACATGCGATGGCAGAAACGAATGCGCGGCCGAAGTCCATATTGACTTTAGCTTCGGCAATGGCAATGGTTTTCGCTGCGGCCGGTCCTTCGGCAAGGCCAACGTAGTGGCCGAGGAAATAGGCCATGGCAACGGCGCCTGCCAGATTGCCCAAGCTGACAATGAGCCAGTTGCGTACCAGTTTGTAGGTGCTGACACGGCCGGTTAATCTGCCCAAAGCCATAATCATCATATTGCCTGTTGCCAACTCGCCGCCGCCGATTAAGATACAAATCAGTGCGATAGGGAACACGGATGCGCCCAACAGGGCGGCCAGACCGTTCCATTCGGCAGGAAT
This sequence comes from Neisseria sp. P0021.S007, assembly GCF_051956855.1. Taxonomy (NCBI): domain Bacteria; kingdom Pseudomonadati; phylum Pseudomonadota; class Betaproteobacteria; order Neisseriales; family Neisseriaceae; genus Neisseria; species Neisseria sp. P0021.S007. The sequence continues at coordinate 91,879 of NZ_JBQCXA010000008.1, read as the reverse complement.
GCCGCTGATGACGCGCAGGCAGGCAAGATAACCGAAGCCGACATAACCGCCGCCCAAGAAACTCAAAATCACCAACATCTTGATGCTGAATTCAGATTTGGCGCAACTTTTGCCGATGGCGTCCTGCAAAATTTCATGAGGGAACAGGTCTCGTGTGTCCATGAAGTTTCCTTAAGGTTAATATAAGAATAAAAATATCTTTCTTTATCATGCGGATGGCGAGTTTGCCTGAGAATATGGCAAACAGGAAATAACGGCTGATTGTAAGGATAGAAGCGTAGGTTATATATTGGCAGCCGATGTGTGAAAGGCCGTCTGAAAGCAATACTTTCAGACGGCCTTTAGATGGGGGAATGGGAATTATAAGCGCGTTACGCTTAAAACGCCTTTGATGTCGCCCAAGCTGGCTAATACGCGCGGCAGGTCGTTGACTTGGCGGACTTCAAGGGTAAAGCGCATACTGGCTTCCAAATCGCGCGATTGGGTTTGCACCGCGGTAACGTTGAGTTTATGACGCGCCAGCGCATCCGAAACGTCGCGCAGCAAACCGGAGCGGTCTTGAGCGCGGATTTCGACATCGACGGCAAATACTTGTCCTTCTTGCAAGGCTGCCCAGCTTGCATTCAACACTTTTTCCGGAGCCTGCTCGGCGAGGTGGCGGAAAGAAGGGCAGGTGCAGCGATGGACGGAAATACCGCGGTCGCGTGTAACGAAACCGATAATGTCGTCAGGAGGTGCTGGTTTGCAGCATTTGGCAAGCGTGGTCATCAGGCCGTCTTCGCCGTCAATCAAAATGCCATTTTTGCCGCCTTTTTTGATTTTGGACTGCTTGACGATATTGGTTTCATCAATCGGCACGGGAGGCGGTTCATTCAGCGCGCCGCAGGCTTTGTGGATGGCGCGGTTGGAAACTTCGCCCTGACCGATGGCCGTATAGAGTTCGTCGGTTTTTTTGAAGCCGAGTTTTTCCGCCAATGCTTGCAGATTGGGTTTTGGGAAGATTTTTGACAACTGTTTGTCCAATTGGGCGCGGCCTTCTTCGCGCACGGTATCTGCATTTTGCTGGCGGATATAGGCACGGATTTTGCTGATGGCGCGGTTGGATTTGACCCAGCCTTCGTAGAGCCAGTTGACGGAAGGATTTCCCTCTTTGGCGGTAATGATTTCAACGCGTTGTCCGTTTTCCAACGGCGTTGACAGCGGCACGATTTGTCCTTCGACTTTTGCGCCGCGGCAACGGTCGCCTACGCTGCTGTGCAGGGCATAGGCAAAGTCGATGGGGGTGGCGCCCGTAGGCAGGGAGAGGACTTTGCCGTGCGGAGTCAAAACATAAATCGTGTCGTTGAACAGCTCGGTTTTGAAAGCGGCGGCAAGGTCTTCTTTGCCGCTTTCGGCCATGTTTTCGCGCCAGTCCAAGAGTTGGCGCAACCAAGCGATTTTCTGTTCATAGGCGGAATCACCCTTGCCACCTTCTTTATAACGCCAGTGGGCGGCAACACCGAATTCGTTGAATTGGTGCATGTCGAAGGTGCGGATTTGGACTTCCACACCTTTGTCTTCCGGGCCGACGATGACAGTGTGCAAACTTTTATAGCCGTTGCCTTTTGGGTTGGCGATATAGTCGTCGAACTCGCCCGGAATCGGCTGCCAGAGGCTGTGGACAATGCCCAAGGTGGTGTAACACTCGGGAATGGTGTCCACCAAAATCCGTACGGCACGGATGTCGAACAGGCCGTCGAAAGTGAGCTTTTTCTTCACCATTTTTTTGTAAATGGAGTAGATGTGCTTCGGTCTTCCGGCAACTTCAAAATGAATATTGTATTTTTTCAGTTCCGTACGCAGGATATTGAGGAAGTTTTCGATGTATTCGAGGCGCTCGGTGCGTTTTTCGTCCAAAAGTAGGGCGATTTCGCGGTATTTTTCCGGCTCTTGATGACGGAAGCCCAAGTCTTCGAGCTGCCATTTGAGTTGCCACACGCCCAAGCGGTTGGCGAGCGGGGCAAAAATGTCGAGGGTTTCTTTGGCAACGGCGCGTTTTTCAGGATTGTCGGGAACGTTGCTTAAGAATTGCAGGGTGCGCGTGCGCATCGCCAGTTTGATCAGGACGACGCGGATGTCGGTAACCATCGCCAACAGCATTTTGCGCATGGTTTCGGCTTGTTGGCTGCGTTCTTCCGGCGTGGCAAGGCTATCCACGCGGGCGAATTGGGTCAGTTTTTGTACTTCGTCTACGCCTTTGACCAGCTCGCAAACGGTGCTGTTGCAGCGTTCGGCAACCAATTCTTGCCAAGTGGGAACGTATTTGCCGATGTCGGACAAAATCGTAGCCGCCACGGCATCGGGCAATAAGTCGAGTTCGCTGACGATTTGCATCGAGCCGAGGAAATGTTCCATTAAAGGCTCGCCGTAAGTCGTTAGGGCATCGGCGGGATAATGTTCTTTAGCCAGGTCAAAGGCCGTCTGAATCAGGTTTTTATCGGGATCAGGCAGCGCGGCAACATAGCTGTCGAACCATGCGAGGAGGCCTTCCAGCGTTACGCTCGATGTTTGGGGCGTTTGGCGAATAGTGGTCATGGCGTGCGTTTTTTTCTTTTTGATAAAAACGTTGCCATTGTAACAGTTTATTGCCGGCAGCCCTAGATTTGTATGCGAAGGTGGCACTATGTTTCAGGAAGCCTTGTTTCAGACGGCCTTGGGTGTTATGGTTAACCGTTTTGAAATTTTAAGGAGTATTTTGATGAAACTGTATATTTACGACCATTGCCCGTTTTGCGTTCGTGCAAGGATGATTTTCGGCTTGCGCGATGTGGCGGTGGAAGAGGTCGTCTTAGCAAACGATGATGAAGCTACGCCGATTGGCATGATTGGTTCAAAACAAGTGCCGATTTTGCAAAAAGAAGACGGTTCGTTTATGGGCGAGAGTTTGGATATTGTCCGTTACATCGATCAAGGCCGTCTGAAAGAAGAAGTTCGTCCAGAAGTACAGGCTTGGTTGGACAAAGTGGGTGAATACAATAACAAATTGGTACAGCCGCGCATGGTCAAAATCGGCCTGCCCGAATTTGAGACTGATGAAGCGAAAAAATACTTTATCGACAAAAAAGAGAAAAGTATCGGCAATTTCGAGACTAATCTGAACAAAACGGCGCAATATCTGGAGCGTCTGCATCAAGACTTGGCAGAACTGGAAGCGCTGGTGTGCGAAGGCGAGGGCTTGGGCGGTGAAATCAGTTTGGAAGATATCCTGACTTTCCCTATTTTGCGCAACCTGACCGTTGTGCGCGGTATTCAATGGCCGCAAAAATTGATGGATTATTTGCTGGCGATGAGCGAGCGATCCGGCGTGGCTCTGTATTTTGACCGCGCGTTGTAATGAATGTTTGAGACATAAAAAAGGCCGTCTGAAAATGTTCAGACGGCCTTTCGTTTAATAAGCAATCGTATCGGCAACCTGTGACAAACCGTTTTCCAACGATTCGAGCATGGCGGTATAGCCGTCGCCTTGCTGCGGCGTGACGGCGTTAAACGGTTTGCTGCGTCCGTCCGGCCATTGTGCATAACCGCTGATGGTGGTCTGCCCCTGATAGCTGCCTTGGAAGGCTTCGATATAGACTTTTAGGGTTTGGCTGCTTTGGCTGCGTGAAGCAGGGACGAAAGTATGGCGCGGATTGAGGCGGTTGAGCTTGTTGCTGAGGTTGGCCGCCAACGCGCCATCGAGTGGTGCCGCCCAAAGGTGGTTTTTCGCCAGATTCACATGATAGGCATCGGTTTGGTAAACGAGGCCGCCGTTGGCAAGCGGTTCGGCAAGGTTGACTTTGACCGCGATTTCGTTGCCATACGCAGCCGGACGGATGTACTGGCTGTCGGGCAGGACGAAATATTGTGTGCTTTGAGCAGTGCCGCAGGCGGCAAGCGTCAGGGCGGCGGCAATCGGGAAGAGGCGCATTATCGGCTTCCTTTCGGGATAGGGTCTTTGCTGCTGCTGTTGAAAATCAGCGCGTTGGGTTTTTCTTTCAAAGTATTAATCACGGGTTGAACGTCTTTTAAGGTTTTGTCCAAACTTTGCAGCGTATTTTGTACGTCGCCGTAGATAGGCGATTGAGGCGATACGCCTTGCAGGGTTTGACGCAACTCTTTCAGGGTTTGGTTCAACTCGTTCGGAATGTTTTGTGTCTGCGGTTTGCCGACCAGTTTGTCGATAGAGCTTAAAGCAGCATTGGCAGATTTGAGTGTGGATTTGAGCTCGGCAAGCGAACCGTTCAAGCCGGCAACGGTTTTATCCAATGGCAGATTGTTGAACTTGTCTAACAAATCGGCCACTTTTGCCTGCAAATCGTCCAAACCGCCGCCTTGGGTCGCGATAACGGTATCGCCTGCATAAACGGTATGCGGTCGCAGCTTAGGCGAGGCGGAAGGTTGATCGTTCAACTCAATCATTTTGCTGCCGGTCAGCAGGTTGTTGCTGGAGATGGTGGCGGTCAGGCCTTTGTTTAAGGCCGTCTGAAATTGTTGTTTCCAATGTTCTTTGCTTTGCTCGTCGGCATTGATTTCCAAACGGGAAGGCTCGATGCGGATGCGTACGGGAATCCAACCGTTTTCAAACAAATGCAGGCTGTCGTTGCGGTCGAAATAAGGGACATCGGAAACCACGCCGACATTCAGGCCTTTGTATTCGACAGGCGAACCGGCAGACAGGCCGCGTACGGATTGTTTGAAGAATGCGGTGTAGTACAGCGAGCGGTCGTCAGGCAGGTTGGCGACTTCGCTGCGGCTGTCATAAAGCGTGAAGCTGTCTTCGCTTTTGACGTTTTTGCTGTCGCTTGTTTTGGGCGAATCAAACGAAATCGCACCGGACAGCAGGGCAGGCAGAGGGGCGGAATTGAGTTTGACACCACTGCCTGTGGTTTCGATATTAATGCCGCTTTCCAGCCAAAAACGGCTGGCGGAATTAATCAGTTTGTCGTTGGGGCTTTGAATGAAAATGGTGTAATGCACGCTTTGGTCGGACGGGTCGAAATGCGCGCTTTCTACTTGACCGACCATAAAGTTTTCATACAAAACAGGGCTGCTGACGTTGAGGATGCGGTCGTTTTTGCCGATCAAATTCAGGCGCAGGCCGCTTTGACCGATGGCGGCAATCGGCGGAATGTCTTGGACGACAAATACATCTTTGGTTTCTTGGCTTTTGCCCGGTGTAAATGCAATATATGAGCCGGAAAGCAAGGTTCCCAAGCCGGTAACGCCACTTTGGTCGATACGCGGTTTGACCACCCAAAATTGGGTATCACTGCGGATAAGGTCTTTGGCGTCGGCGCTGAGCTGGGCAGTAACTTCCACGCCTTTTTGGTCGTCGCGCAATTTGATGCGGGTAACGCGTCCGACATCGACGTTCAACACCTTAATAACGGTGTTGTTGACTTCGATGCCTTCGGCGCTGTCCATCAACAGTGTAACGACAGGGCCGCGGTTGCGGATGTCTTTAACCAAAAGCCAGCCGCCGGCAATTAGCGCAATCAGCGGAATCAGCCACACGATAGACGTGAAGACATTGGTTTTCTTGACACGCGCTGGGGCATGATAATTGGGTGAAGAATCGTGTTTTTTCATTGTGTTAAGGTCTGGTCAGAATCAAGGCCGTCTGAAAGCTGCTGTTGCTTGTCCCAAATCAGACGGGGATCGAAATAATAGGCCGAAAGCATGGTCAAAATAACAACCAGGCAGAAGTAAATCGCCGCACCACCCGGCACGACGCGCGCCATATTGGTGTGGAACGAACTCATCAAAATAATAATCACAAAAATATCAATCATCGACCAGCGGCCGATGGATTCGGTGATCCGATACAAAACCGACATCTTTTCCGCGCTCATCACGGGTTTGAAGTATGCGGAATAAATCAAAACCGCCATCGCAATAATCTTCAAAACCGGCACCATAATACTGGCACTAAAGATAATCACGGCAATCAACCGATCGCCATCGTCCCACATATAAACAATGCCGTTGAAAATCGTGTTGATCTCCAAAGCCGTCGGATTGGACGAAATCATAATCGGCAGGATGTTGGCAGGGAAATACAGGATAAACGCCGCCATTAAAAACGCCAGCGAAATGCTCAGGCTTTTCGGGCGGCGGCGGTATAAGTCTGCGCCGCATACGCCGCAAGGCTGCTCGTCTTTATTGCGGAAATACAGGCAGCGGCTGCAACAGATTTTGTCTTCAGTGGCCGTCTGAACCGCATGGCCGCCGGTTAAACGGTGAATCTTATAATAAACCCAATGCTGCGGAATCGATACCGAAGTCCGAATCAGCATGACCGACAGCGGAAACATCAGATAAAACGCTGAGCCGAATTCCACTGTAGCAACGGACGAGAGCTTGATATATGCCACCAAAGTGGAAATGAAAAACACATCCACCATAATCCAATGACGCAGCCGAACCAATACACGCGTTGCAAAGCGCAGCGCAGGGTAGGCCTTTTCGCGTATCAAAGCCGTATAAACATAAAGGCAGAGCAGCAGAAACAGTAAGGGCGCGCCGAAGGTGAGGATAAACATCACTTCCGCCAGAAAACCGTAATCCAGCGAAATCAAAAGCCGCATCATTTGCGGCAACGACAAAATCGATGTTACGCCGAACAAATCCACGCGGATATACACCATATTGTACGCGAACGCCATCAGAATCAAGGTTGTCAGCGCATAGGCAATCGGCGCGATATACGGATTGTTTTCCACCTCCACAATTTCATGGTTGCACACCGGACAATGCGCTTCCTGTCCCTGACGCAGGCGCGGAATATCCATACGGCAGCCGCAATCCGGGCATTCCACCGTATGTGCAGGCAGCGTCGCATCAGGAAGATAAGACTTGTAGCGCCACCAGCGATGGTAGGCAGGAATCCGTTTCATGGTTCGGCAGGGGATAAAGAAGGTGCAAAGAATGTCGCATTATAAAGGAAAACAGAAGGATAGCCCAAATTTAGGTCGATATTTGATTGAATGGCGGCTGCTTAATAAGGTTTGGGCCGTCTGAAAAGTTTGAAAAGGGTTTAGAAGGTTATTGCTATGGGCTGTTAAATTTTATTAATAGGTCTTAGTTTGGTTTATTGTTATTATATTAAAAATAATATATATTCTCAATATTTAAAAACACGATGAGTCTTGTAGATCTGTGGAAGGTACGCGGTCAACGAATCTGAAGCAGGTTAAAAATTATCTTCTTTGTTTTTAAAACGATTCTTTTCAAATTAGACGGTATTTTTAACTATAAAGGCCGTCTGAAACCATTAGTCTCTTAATTCAAAGGAAACATCATGAGTGAAACACAAGAGCTGACTTTCGCCAAACGCTTGAAAGAGCAAACCACAGTTACACACGACAGCGTTGATAACTTGGTTATGTTTGTTCAGCCTTTCGTCAGCAAAGAAAACTACATCAAATTTTTGAAACTCCAATCAGTCTTCCACAAAGCTGTCGATCACATCTATAAAGATGCCGAATTAAACAAAGCCATTCCCGAACTCGAATACATGGCGCGTTACGATGCCGTAACCCAAGACCTAAAAGACTTGGGTGAAGAGCCTTACAAATTCGACAAAGAATTGCCGCATGAAACAGGCAATAAAGCCATCGGCTGGCTCTATTGCGCCGAAGGTTCAAATTTGGGTGCTGCTTTCTTGTTCAAACACGCTCAAAAACTCGAATACAACGGCGAACACGGCGCACGCCACCTGGCCCCGCATCCCAACGGCCGCGGCAAACACTGGCGCGCCTTCGTCGAGCACCTGAATGCCCTGAACTTAACTCCGGAAGCTGAAGCAGAAGCCATTCAAGGCGCGCGCGAAGCTTTTGAATTCTATAAAGTGATTCTGCGCGAAACCTTCGGTCTGCCGAAAGGTGCGGAAGCGCCTGAAGGTATGACGCCGCACAGACTCTAAAAAATAATTAAATCAAACAGACAAGGTCTCGGCGTAGATGTTTGCAGGGGCCTTTAATTACACAACAAAGTTTTGTTTGAACGGGTTGCTGTCTTATTAATCATTAATGATTATCAGAAATTTTTTATGCATTAACTGATGGATGAACAATCCATTACATCTTGAGTTGATAATATGAAACCATTACAAATGCTTCCTATTGCCGCACTGGTCGGCAGTATTTTTGGCAATCCAGTATTAGCAGCAGATGAAGCTGCAACTGAAACCACACCCGTTAAAGCAGAGATAAAAGAAGTCCGCGTTAAAGGTCAGCGCAATGCGCCTGCAGCCGTGGAACGTGTCAACCTTGGCCGTATCCAACAAGAAATGGTACGTGACAACAAAGACTTGGTACGTTATTCCACCGACGTTGGCTTGAGCGACAGTGGTCGCCATCAAAAAGGCTTTGCCGTACGCGGCGTGGAAGGCAACCGTGTCGGCGTCAGCATTGACGGCGTAAACCTGCCTGATTCTGAAGAAAACTCGCTGTATGCCCGTTATGGCAACTTCAACAGCTCGCGTCTGTCTATCGACCCCGAACTCGTGCGCAACATCGAAATCGTGAAGGGCGCAGACTCTTTCAATACCGGTAGCGGTGCATTGGGTGGCGGTGTGAATTACCAAACCTTGCAAGGTCATGATTTGCTGTTGCCTGAGCGTCAGTTCGGCGTGATGATGAAAAACGGTTACAGCAGCCGCAACCGCGAATGGACAAATACACTTGGGTTCGGTTTGAACAACGACCGCGTGGATGCCGCTTTGCTGTATTCGCAACGTCGCGGCCATGAGACTGAAAGCGCGGGCGAGCGTGGTTATCCGGTAGAGGGCGCCGGCAGCGGAGCGAATATCCGTGGTTCTGCGCGCGGTATTCCTGACCCGTCCAAACATAAATACCACAGCTTCTTGGGTAAGATTGCTTACCAAATCAACGACAACCATCGTATCGGCGCATCTCTCAACGGTCAGCAGGGCCACAATTACACGATCGAAGAGTCTTATAACCTGACCGCTTCTTCTTGGCGCGAAGCCGATGACGTAAACAGACGGCGCAATGCTAACCTGTTTTACGAGTGGACGCCCGATTCGAATTGGTTGTCGTTGTTGAAAGCGGACTTCGATTATCAGAAAACCAAAGTAGCGGCGGTTAACAACAAAGGCTCGTTCCCGATGGATTATTCTACCTGGACGCGCAACTATAATCAGAAGGATTTGGACGAAATCTACAACCGCAGCATGGATACAACCTTCAAACGCATTACATTGCGTATGGATAGCCAACCGTTGCAAATGGGCGGCCAACATCGCTTGTCGTTTAAAACTTTCGCCAGCCAGCGTGAGTTTGAAAACTTAAACCGCGACGACTACTACTTCAGCGGCCGTATTTTACGCACGTCCAGCACGATTCAGCATCCAGTGAAAACCAACAACTACGGTTTCTCGCTGTCTGACCAAATCCAATGGAACGACGTGTTCAGCAGCCGCGCAGGTATCCGTTACGACTACACCAAAATGACGCCGCAGCAACTGAATGCCGAGTGTCATGCTTGTGACAAAACACCACCTGCAGCCAACACTTATAAAGGCTGGAGCGGTTTTGTCGGCTTGGCTGCACAGCTGAGTCAGACATGGCGTTTGGGTTACGATGTAACTTCCGGTTTCCGCGTGCCGAATGCGTCTGAAGTGTATTTCACTTACAACCACGGCTCAGGTAACTGGTTGCCTAATCCGAACCTGAAAGCCGAGCGCAGCACCACCCATACCCTTTCTCTGCAAGGCCGCAGCGAAAAAGGTACTTTGGATGCCAACCTGTATCAAAGCAATTACCGCAACTTCTTGTCTGAAGAGCGGACGCTGACCACCAGCGGCGATGTCGGCTGTACTCAGATGAATTACTACTATGGTATTTGTAGCAATCCTTATTCCGAAAAACTGGATTGGCAGATGCAAAACATTGACAAGGCCCGAATCCGTGGTCTTGAGCTGACAGGCCGACTGAATTTGGGACAAGTGGTTTCTTTCGTACCTGAAGGCTGGAAACTGTTTGGTTCTGTCGGTTACGCGAAGAGCAAACTGTCAGGCAACAACAGCCTGTTGTCCACTCAGCCTCTGAAAGTGATTGCCGGTGTCGATTACGAGAGCCCGAGCGAAAAATGGGGTGTATTCTCCCGCCTGACTTATTTGGGTGCGAAAAAAGCTAAAGATGCGCAGTACACCGTGTTTGAAAACAACGGTTGGGGTACGCCTTTGCAAGAAAAAGTAGTAGATTATCCATGGCTGAACAAATCGGCTTATGTGTTTGATATGTACGGCTTCTACAAACCGGCTAAAAACCTGACTTTGCGTGCCGGCGTATACAATATGTTCAACCGCAAATACACCACTTGGGACTCCCTGCGCGGCCTGTACAGCTATAGCACCACCAACGGCGTTGACCGCGATGGCAAAGGCTTAGACCGCTATCGCGCCCCAGGCCGCAATTACGCCGTATCTCTGGAATGGAAATTCTAAGCAGTTAACGGATAGCTAAAGGCCGTCTGAAAGTTTTAATGACTTTCAGACGGCCTTTTTTATTTAAAACGAAATTTTTAAACGGATAACAACGGCTGCTGCCGAACAATCGCGCGGATGATGGCGCGGTTGGGGTGTAACGCGGTTCTCAGCCTTTGCGATAGCGGATGCGGCAAGCCGAGTATTTCGGCTGCAATGGCGGCGGCGCAGATGGGGGCTGTCGCCAGTCCGCGCGTGCCGTGTGCCGTATTGATGTAGGCATTGGTCAGGTAAGGGCAGGGGATTTTGTCGAGGCGGTAGTTTTTGTCCAATGCCAGCTTGGCGTAGGCGGACTGCATGGCGGTGATGTCGCCGAGCGCGCCGACAACGGGCAAGTGGTCGAGGCTGTCGCAACGTAGGGCGGCATGGCCTTGTGTGTTTTGAAGGCCGTCTGAAAACGAATCTTGCTCAAACAGGGATTGTGCCAATGGCGGATTGAGCTGGTGCAGGGCGGCGCGGTTTTCGGTTTCTTCGTGCGGATACCAAGTTTCATCGTTGCTGTTGAGGATAAATGTTGCGCCGTAGCAGTGACGGCCTTGCCAGCTTGGGCTGATGTAGCTTTCGCCGGAAATGGCGCAACGCAGTTTTTGTGAAAACGGGCTGGCGGACACAACACCGGTTTGACCGCGGATTTGGCGGAAAGGCAGGGCGGAGACGTTGGTGTCGGCGGCAGTCGGGCTATGCGCGCCCATACAGTAAACGATATGGCTGGCATTGAAATACGCGTCTGGTGTGTGTGCTGTCCATTGTGAGCCGTCATACGATACGGCGGTCAGCGGCGAGTGTTCGTGCAACTCAATCAGCGGATGATTCAATAAGGTATGAACGACGGCGGGCGGATTCAGCCATACGCCTTGCGGCCAGTAAAGGCCGTCTGAAAATACGTTTATGCCTGCGATGGACGCAGCTTCTTCGGCAGATACGCTGTGGTAAAGGTGTTTATGCTGGTGTTGCAAAACCAAGGCTTGATTGCGTTTGCGTTCGCTGTCGTCAAAATTCAAATGCAATACGCCGTCGCCGCCCCATACGTCGGAGTCGGGCAGCAAGTCTTCCAACAATCGGCGCGTGTAGCCGTAGCCTGTCAGCAGCAGCTCGGTTTGTTCGGTATCGTGTGGCGAGATTTTGGCATAGAGTAAGCCTTGGCGGTTGCCGCTGCCTGCCTGCGCCGCTTTGCCTGCCTCCAAAACCGTAACGCGTACGCCGTGCTCCGCCAGTTTGTGCGCGGTTGCTGCGCCGGCAATGCCTGCGCCGATAATCAGGACGTGTTCGGGCACGGCTTGATGTTCGGGCCGTCTGAACCAAGGTTTTAGAGGAATAGGGGCGGATTGGGATATGGCTTCGGTTTGCCATTCTATATGATGGAAATGTTCGTGTAAGCGGTCGGCGCGGTGTGGCGGAACCAGCCAGAGATGCACATCAGGCAAGAGGTTTTCTAAAACATTGACGCTGTTGAACTGAAGGCATTTCATGGCTTGAGCGAGACGATTGTTCAGACGGCCTTCAAGCTCGGAGGGAAGATTTGACAGCGGAAAATCGGGAATATGGTTTTCAGGCAGGCAGACAATCAAATAAAGCGGCGCGGTATGTTGTTCGATCGCGCGGCAAAGGGTAGCAAGGGAAGGCGTGGTGTTCCAAGCAAGGCAGGTCATGATGAAAGGCCGTCTGAAAAAAGAGGCTTTATTGTAACGCGGTTTGCGCGGATAGAATATCCGAACGGGTTTTGATAGAATCGCATGATATTTTGATTTCCAATTGATTTTCATACAGGAATTTTATGCGCCGTCTTTTATTGTGCCTTCTCGCTTCCGGCTTGCCCATCGCTTGCTCGTCCGCGCCGCCGGATAACGGCAACAAAGCCGTTCAGTCCGCACGTTGGGCAACGCCCGTCAAACACGATGCCAACCTTTATCGTATCGACGACAAGCTTTACCGCAGCGAGCAGCCTGTTGCCGAAGATGGCGAAGCCATCGTCAAGCTGGGCATTCAAAGCGTGATCAACTTGCGCTTTTTCGACCGCAACGATGACGACCATTTGAAAGAGCATGGTTTGACCTTGCTAAACCGTCCGTTGCTGTCATGGAGCATTAAGCCGAAAGAGATTGCGGAAATCCTATACCTGATTGAAAAACAACAGCAAAACGGCGCAGTGCTCATTCATTGTTATCATGGCGCAGACCGTACCGGTTTGATTGCCGGAATGTACCGCATCATCTATCAAGGCTGGTCGGTGGAGGAGGCAAAAGTCGAAATGCAACATGGGCCTTACGGTTATCACAGCATTTGGAAAAACATTGCCAACCTGTTTACCGAAGAGAAAGTCAAGCAGGTTAAAATGCATTTGGAAGCCTTGCGAAAACGTGGTTAACATCAAGATTTAAATGATAAAAGGCCGTCTGAAAGAACAAATCTTTCAGACGGCCTTTAAAATGGCAGATTGCTTAAATAACAAAATCCGTAGTCGATAATTGAATGCTTTGATCCATATCGGCAGACGGGGTTTTGGACGAGCGGCCAACCGGTTTGGCGGGTACGCCGACAACGGTAATCGAAGACGGCACATCGGCAACCACCACGCTGCCTGCGCCGATTTTGGCATTTTCGCCGATACGGATGTTGCCCAAAATCGAAGCGTTCGCACCAATCATCACGCCATTGCCGATTTTCGGGTGGCGGTCGCCGCTTTCTTTGCCCGAACCGCCCAGCGTTACGCCGTGGAGGATAGAAATATTGTTGCCCAAGACGGCGGTTTCGCCGGCCACAAAACCGGTGGCATGGTCGAGCATCAAACCGTGACCGAAACGGGCGGCAGGGTGAATGTCAACACCGAAGACTTCCGACATGCGGTTTTGCAGGAAATACGCCAGCGTTTTACGGCCGTTTTGATAGAGCCAGTGGTTGATGCGGTGTGCCTGTACGGCGTGGAAACCTTTGAAATACAACAGCGGCAGCGAATATTCATCACAAGCTGGGTCGCGCTCGTAAATGGCTTTTAAGTCGGCCTCGACACATTTGCTGATACGGGTGTCCACGCTCAAAGCCTGCTGATAGATTTCAAACAGCGCGCGCACGTCCATAATCGGGCTACCGAGCTTGCTGGAAAGATGGTAGGCAAGTACCGAATCGAGCGAATCGTGGCGCAACACGGTTTGATGCAGGAAGCTTGCCAGCATCGGTTCGGCCGCAGCGGCCGCTTCGGTTTCTTCGCGAATGGTGTGCCACAGATTAAAATCGGTTGAATTCAAATGGTCTTTTTTCATATTCGAGGCCGTCTGAAGAATAAAATCAGATGGCTATCTTACCGTTTTCCAACGTCTTTTAACAAGGCATTTGATAATCGGTATTCAAATGCTTGAAGTTTTTTCAGACGGCCTTATATATGAAACATCGAATATCAACACGCTAAAAGGATGTCAGAAATGACGGAGCATAACGAACAACATCAGCACGAAGCAGAAGAAGCGGCAGCCGTAGAAACTGCCGAAACCGTTGAAACCGAACAAGCAGAACCGACTTACGAAGAGCTTCAGGCGCGTGTCGCCGAGTTGGAAGGTCAGCTCAAAGACAGCGAGCTGCGCGGTTTGGCAAATGAGCAAAACCTGCGTCGCCGCCATCAGCAGGAAATCGCCGACACCCATAAATTCGCCGGACAAAAATTTGCAGCAGAAATGTTGCCGGTTAAAGATTATCTCGAAATGGCGCTGCTCGACCAAAGCGGTAATTTCGATGCGCTGAAAATGGGCGTGCAAATGACTTTGAACGAGCTGCAAAAAGCATTTGATGCCACACACATTAAAGAAATCGACCCACAGCCGGGTGACAAACTCGATCCGCACCAACATCAAGCGATGCAGGCAGTCGTCAGCGAGCAAGAGCCGAATACCATCGTCAGTGTGATGAAAAAAGGCTACACACTATCTGACCGCGTGCTGCGTCCTGCGATGGTTGTCGTGGCGAAAAAAGAAGATTGAAGGAACCGCTTGATAAAGTTTATCAAGCATAAAATCTTCAGACGGCCTTATCCGGTTTCAAATTCCGATGTTCCGCTATTGGAAAATCATTCCGATAAACCGGAATTGGAAAATTAAAGCCGGCCATCTGAAAAAAGAATAAACGGCTTGTGGATAAATAAATCAAGTACTTGAATTTAATTTAAAAAAAAATTCAAATTAAGCCTTGAAAAAAAATGAAGCAACCTTATTTACAAGCCATCGGAACGAAATGTTCCACAGGATTATTAATTTAGAAAAGTTTATTTATTAGGAGCAACATAATATGGCAAAAGTAATCGGTATTGACTTAGGTACAACCAACTCTTGTTTGGCTATTTCTGAAAACGGTCAAACCAAAGTGATCGAAAATGCAGAAGGTGCACGCACCACTCCTTCCGTTATCGCTTATTTGGACGGCGGCGAAATCCTCGTCGGTGCGCCTGCAAAACGCCAAGCGGTAACCAACGCTAAAAACACTATTTACGCCGCCAAACGTTTGATCGGCCACAAATTTGAAGACAAAGAAGTTCAACGCGACATCGAATCTATGCCTTTCGAAATCATCAAAGCCAGCAACGGCGACGCATGGGTGAAAGCGCAAGGTAAAGAGCTGTCTCCTCCTCAAATTTCCGCAGAAGTTTTGCGTAAAATGAAAGAAGCCGCTGAAGCTTACTTGGGCGAGAAAGTCACTGAAGCTGTGATTACCGTTCCTGCCTACTTCAACGACAGCCAACGTCAAGCGACTAAAGACGCAGGCCGTATCGCAGGTTTGGAAGTAAAACGTATCATTAACGAACCAACCGCTGCCGCTTTGGCATTCGGTATGGACAAAGGCGACAACAAAGACCGTAAAGTAGCCGTATATGACTTGGGTGGCGGTACTTTCGATATTTCCATCATCGAAATCGCCAACCTCGACGGCGACAAACAATTCGAAGTATTGGCAACCAACGGCGATACTTTCTTGGGCGGTGAAGACTTCGACCAACGCTTGATCGACTACATCATTGACGAGTTCAAAAAAGAACAAGGCATTGATTTGAAACAAGACGTAATGGCTCTGCAACGTCTGAAAGAAGCTGCTGAAAAAGCCAAAATCGAATTGTCCAGCGGTCAGCAAACTGAAATCAACCTGCCATACATCACTATGGATGCAACCGGTCCTAAACACTTGGCCATGAAAATTACCCGTGCCAAATTTGAAAGCCTGGTTGAAGACTTGATCCAACGTTCTATCGAGCCTTGTAAAATCGCATTGAAAGATGCCGGCTTGAGCACCAGCGACATCGACGACGTGATTTTGGTCGGCGGTCAAAGCCGTATGCCGAAAGTACAAGAAGCCGTTAAAGCCTTCTTCGGTAAAGAGCCTCGTAAAGACGTGAACCCTGACGAAGCTGTTGCCGTAGGTGCAGCGATTCAAGGCGAAGTATTGAGCGGCGGCCGTAGCGACGTATTGCTGCTGGACGTAACTCCTCTGTCTTTGGGTATCGAAACCATGGGCGGTGTGATGACCAAGCTGATTCAAAAGAACACTACTATTCCGACTAAAGCGTCTCAAGTGTTCTCTACTGCCGAAGACAACCAAAGCGCAGTAACCATCCATGTACTGCAAGGAGAACGCGAACGCGCTTCTGCCAACAAATCTTTGGGTCAGTTCAACTTGACCGATATCGCACCTGCACCACGCGGTATGCCGCAAATTGAAGTTACTTTCGACATTGACGCCAACGGTATCTTGCACGTTTCTGCCAAAGACAAAGGCACCGGCAAAGCGGCCAACATTACCATCCAAGGTTCTTCAGGTTTGAGCGAAGAAGAAATCGAACGCATGGTGAAAGATGCCGAAGCCAATGCTGAAGAGGATAAAAAACTGACTGAATTGGTCGCTTCTCGCAACCAAGCTGAAGCCCTGATTCATTCTGTGAAAAAATCTCTGACTGACTACGGCGATAAACTCGACGCTGCTGAGAAAGAAAAAATCGAAGCTGCGTTGAAAGAAGCTGAAGAAGCAGTTAAAGGCGACGACAAAGCCGCTATCGATGCTAAAGCCGAAGCTTTGGGTACAGCCAGCCAAAAACTGGGCGAAATGGTTTACGCTCAAGCGCAAGCCGAAGCACAAGCAGGCGAGGGCGCACAAGCCGAGTCTTCTGCTAAGAAAGACGACGACGTTGTAGATGCCGACTTTGAAGAAGTAAAAGACGACAAAAAATAATTGATGCCGTCTGAAAAAAGCGCGAATCGAAAGGTTCGCGCTTTTTGTCGTTTGGGGAATGTGTAAAGACGCTTTGTCAAAATTGACGGTAAACTTTCAAAACCTTATTGCGTCATTGTGTTGCCATACTTCTATTGTCGAATTTTGAACAGATTTCGCCGACATCTGACAGCAGCTGACAGTTAAAGCCATTAATATTTGACCATCGCTTGAGTGCGAATAAATTCTTATTTTCACCTCAAATCGACCCCTTGAAAGAAGATAAATATGAAAAAACTGATTCAAATAACCTCTTTGATGGTTGCGGCTGCCGGCTTGGTATTGGCTCCTGTCGCTTCTGCACACGGCAAACACGAAATGCATCCGAAACAAGAACGTATGCACAAAAAAGCCAAACCGCAAAAAATGAAAAAACCTGCACCTAAAGCCAAACACCACGCAGCCAAGCCTAAACATCATCAAGAGCATCGCCACGACCATCATTAAGATGAATCCTCAACAATAAATAAGGCCGTCTGAAACCCAAACATCAGTTTTCAGACGGCCTTCGGTTTATCTGTCAAATAGCGCTTTGCCGTTTTTCTTGTGCCAAACGGGTCGGCTCCAGCCAGGCAATGTTTCTTTCTGCCAGCGCATCGCGCCAATAATCCAGTTTGGTATCCAAATCTTCAGAGAAACTGCCTTGATTCAAAAGTTGAATGATAACGCCGCCGTTCGTAGCTTCGGCCAAGCGGCTGATTTGACGCAAAATACCGCGATCGGGAACAGTTTGCGTGCGTACGCCGATGAGAAGTTGCGCCGGAGTTTGTTTCAATTCGGCTTCCAATTGTTCCAAATCTTTTCTGCCGGCGGCAACGCCTTTGTCTATCCACTCTTGCGCCAAAACGCCGGAAAACCAAAGCGGTTCAGGCCATTCCGTTTCCAGTGTAACTGCCCATTTGGGCGCATTATTCAGCGTAATTTTAGATGAAACGGGAACGATGTTTTCCTGAAAATCATCGGCATCAACAATCTTCGTTTGCCATGTGCGGAGAATGTTTTGATAGTAGGGCTGATTCAAATCCAAACGTTCGCGTAGGGTTTTTAAAGTAATCTTGCAAGCCAGCCAAGCAAGCAAGCGCGGCAGAATGCCATAGCAGATAATGCTGCCGATGAGTAAACCCGCCCAAGCGCGCGCATCTTCGATATGGTTGTTCAGACGGCCTGCAATCACAGCCTGACCGTCTGGAACAGGAAAGCCCAAACGTTCCGGCAGCCATGACAAAGCCTCAACCGTTTTCACCAATGCCGTATTACTTAAAAGCGTACTTTCCCAGTTGAACGTATATTGACGCACCAAAAGCAGCAGCAAAACAGAAACCAACATTCCCGACAGCGTGCATAGCCACAGACCGTGTGAAGTTGCACCAATCAGCCAACGCGTTTGCGGTTTGCGCCATTCATCCACATAAAGCCGCAAAATTGCCTGATTGACAGGATCTTTGCCTCGGAACCAAGTTGCCGGACTGCTGATAAAGTGCACATTTTTCAAATGCAGGAATAAAGTCGCCAGCCACACCAGCAGCATGACTGTATTCATGCCCAAAATCCCGGCCAATACCAGAAAAAAGTTCAGCCCCTGATTGTCCATCAAAAGATAAGTACTGGAAAAACCGACCGTAAACAACAACGTCGCCGCAACAATCCAAAGCCAAAACGAGCCTGTCTCCACCTGTTGCAACACATATTTCAAATGCTGGTCGCGGTCAATAATTTGGGCACGGTGTATCAGTTTTTCCTCGTTGCCGCCATCAATATGTCGCAACGCTTCCGTCGCCTGAACGGGATCTCCCGGAAAAATATAGGCACGTTCTTCAAGGATACGGACCAATTCGACAAGTTTTTGCGATGGATTCAACATAAATGATAGGCCGTCTGAAAGATAAGTGGAAACGTCTGTTATACCCCCAAATAAACCCCTTTTTTGCAAAGGTCAAAAAATTAAAAGCAGTTTTGATTTTGAATAGGGTATATAGTGGAATAGATGTAAAAAAAGCAGCCCGAAAGCTGCTCATTTTGAGTGTGGTGCGGACGGAGGGACATGAACTAAAGAGATAATTCATTGTTTTATATTATAAAAATAATAAAGCAATTCAAATATCCCCACAAATATCACCACATTTTGCAAAGGTCAAAAAATAATTTAGCAGTCTAGTGCCGGTCATTATAACTTTTTTTGGTGCGTGTTGTTATTTGAGTGATTAGGCCGGCGGCTTCCATCTCAAATTTAAAACGCTATATATATATATACAAAATGCACTGGTTACTCTGGTTACTTGGTTACCAGCCCCTAAAAACCTTTATAAATCAACGATAATGCGGTAACAAGTTATGCTCTTGTCATTGGTTACCAGTGCCGGTTAAGTGGTTACCCGCCGCCTTTTGCTTTCTTTTCATGGACTTGCAAAAATCTAGGGACTGCGTTATTACGCGCGCGCGCGTATTGGTGTCGAAATTATTTATTCCACTGCCTGCCTTTTGGGTAGATATGGCGTAAATAGACTAAAATTGCGCTGTAAACGTGTTTCATTGATTGGGTAGCAACTGTATTTTTGCCAGACGGGGTGAAAAATACAGTTGCTACACCTTGGTTTTAAAGAACGCGGTTAGCGAGGATGCAGGCTACGGCTTACTTTTTTTTGTTGTGTGCTTTAAGCCATTTTTGCATTTGTTCAATTTCCGCTTGTTGTGCGTTAATAATATCCTCAGCAAGCTTACGCATTTCAGGATCCTTTCCGTATTTTAATTCAACTTCCGCCATTTTTACTGCGCCAATATGGTGTGGCAGCATACCTGCTGCAAAAGCAACATCAGGATCTTTATATTGCGCAGCTGCCATCATGTCTTGATTCATTTGATCCATACCTTGCATTAATTCTTGTTGCATTGCAGAACCTGTCGACATTTGCATATTCATGTGTGCTTGATGCGGTTGCTCATTAGCTTGGGCATAATTTGAAATTGCAATAGCGCTAAGTGTGATAAAAGTCATAAGTTTTTTCATGTTTTTCGCCTATGTGATAACTAAAGGAACACAAATCATAAACTTTGACCTAGGGTTAAAGTCAATATTTATTTCGATACACAAGGGTTGGTATAAGGAAAGGGGCAAACAGTCCTAATTTTTGAAATTTAGGGGCTTCCTGTTGATTTTATGCTTTCTTGGTTGGTCTGCCTGAATGTTTGGACGTAAAAAAGCCCGCCATTGTCGGTAATAGCGGGCTTGCTCTTGGTTATTCGTCAAAGTCGGGCGGGGCTTCTCCCATCAAAACATAGAATCGGCTTGCACTGCCGTTGCGTTTGCGCTGGTGTTGCCATCTGCCGTTATCGGCTTTTTTTAACCATTCGTGATCATGTAGGACTTCACACACTTTACGCAGGCTATATCCTTTACAGACTTCATTTTCAAAGGTAAAGGGGATTATCCAATATTCATCTATGCTTCCCTCTTGTTTCCGATAACCTGCGTGATTTTGGTTTGTGGTTTGGGCGTTCCAGTCTGAAAAGCGCATAGATAGGGCGTTAACGTCCATAAAGGCGGTTACTTGCTCAATGATTCGGCGGTCTTCGCGGTTTCCTGTGCCGTTTTCTTCAAGCCATTCATTGAAACACTGCCTTACTCCTGCTTCTCCTGCTCCTTGTCTCATGCCGGTAATAGGGGCGGCATATTCCAAGACGGCGGCCAAAAGGGCGAAGCGGCGGGCAATTCTTCGCGCCTGTCCCTCCATTGGTGGTAAGGTCTCAAGGAATCGGGCGCGGCTAGCTTCTACGGCTTGGGCGGCGGCTTCTTTTCCATCTTTGAGGATTTGGCGGATAAGGGCGCGGCCTGCTGTTCCTCGTTGCTTGGCTGTGGCTTGGTTGATATGCTCCGACAGTTTCGCGCCATCTGCGAAGCCGTGTAACGTGTCGTAAATGCCATATCTTGCCTCTGCTTGTATGTCAGGCAATCTAACATGGTTACCCGCTTTCCATTGGGCGCGGTCTCCTATCAGGCTTTCCGGGTTTATTTCGCCGGTCGAAAGTATCAGATTGCGCCATGTTTTCTGTCTGCGGTTGCCGCCATCTTTTGCGCCCTGTGTTTTTGAAACGCCGTTGATAACGCTGTAAACCATTTGCGGGATTTTTCGGGGGTCGGCTGTTTGCCCGATTTCATCTAACACTAGCAAGCCATCATTACGGGCTAAAGCTAAATTCTGTAAGCCAAGCGGGGTAGTGTCCCAATTGCCTTTAGTGGTTTCAGGGTCTCCCCATACACTCAAGGCAAGCCGCGCGGCGGTTGTTTTGCCTTTTGAGGAATCGCCCGCTAAATGGAAACCGCCTCCCTCTTCGTTCAAAAGTGCCAAGAATGGCGCGGCCATGCTTAAACCTAAAGCAAGGCATAGGCGGCTATTGTTCTCTGCGTATCGCGCGGCCTGTTCCTGCCATTTCTTGAGGCTGCCTTTTTCTGTGTAACCGTCTTTTTGGCTGTTGTCTCCGTTGTATAGAATATTTGCGCCGTCTGCGTTAACGGCTTCCCCGCCTGCCAGTATGTAGGCTTCCCCGTTCCACCCGGCGCGGTCGGTAATGGTAAAGGCCGCCTGGCTTCCCTCTTTCTGCAAATAGTCTGCCAGTTTTTCCCTTTTTGCCCGCCCGCTCATGATGACTAGGCCGAAATTCTGCAAACGCTGCCAGCCTTGAACTGTGCCGATTTCTGCTTGTGGTAGGGCGGCGGTTTTATGCCGGCGTGTGATTTTGTCTTTAAACTTGATAATCTGATAATACGCGCCGTCATTGTCTTGCCCCGTGCCTATAATGTCGATAGGGTCGGAAAGAAATAGCGGCTCTGCTTCGATAATATCGCCGTCTTTGTCGGTTCTAACGTTTACCCACCATACGCCCCGATTATCGATTTCAAAGTGAGGGCGTGGGCGGAATGGCTCGGCATTTTCAAG
Organism: Neisseria sp. P0021.S007; assembly: GCF_051956855.1. NCBI lineage: Bacteria > Pseudomonadati > Pseudomonadota > Betaproteobacteria > Neisseriales > Neisseriaceae > Neisseria > Neisseria sp. P0021.S007. Next base: position 70,180 of record NZ_JBQCXA010000008.1, on the reverse strand, counting down.
GTTGTAATCGTTGGTGCTTTCCTGCTTCGCTGTTTCGGTATTTTTCATGCTGTCTGTCCTCCGAAATGATTGTCTGATTGCTTCTTCTCGTTCAGCTCGTCCAGTGCGTCATAGCCTGGCGTTTTGCTTTGCCATATGCTCGCCTTGATTCCCTGCTTAATGGCTCGCATTGCCAAGTCATAAGCGGCTCTGTAACCAACGGGGCGGGGCGTGTCGTTATCGGCAGTAATTGCAATTTCTTTTATACCGTTCGGAAAGTGAAAATTAGTCATGCCGCTTGTACTTAAGGCTGCGTATAAGCCCCAATCGTAAGCCTTGTACAATTCACGGGCGGCAAGGGCGGTTTCTATGCCCTCTGCAATGACAAGACGGCCATTTTCAGGAATCGGGAACAAGTGGACGGCTTGCCCCGATATGCTGCCTTTCTTACGGCTTCTCATTTTCTTTGCCGGTAATGTTTCGCCCGTTTCAGGGTGTTTGATTGCCAGTTTCTGATAGCGCGGGGCGTGTAGTCCGTCCTCTCCGCATGGCTTGTCATAGCTAGGCTGTAAATAGGTTAGGTGTAAGCCTTGTAGCTCTTCGTCCATATCGCGGATAGCGCAAACCATACAGGGGAAACGGCCAAGCAAAAGCGGCTTATTCGCGCCCGTTGTCCAATAGTCTTTTTCAGGTAGAAAACGGACGTTTTCGGGCAAATGCGCCATGTCCAAACCGCGTGATTTCAAATACTGGATAACAGGGGAATCGGGGCGGATAGGTTCTGTGCTTCTCCACAATTCGGCCAGTTTCTCGATTTGGTCTTTTTCGGGGCATGGTTGCGCTTGTGGGTGTTTGGGCGGTATCGGCAAAGGGTCTGCATTATCCATGCCTAAAACGCCTGAAACCTGCTTTAAGGCCGTCTGAAAATCACACCCGAAAAAGTGCATTACCAAGCCGAAACCATCGCCCGCGCCGTTGTTGTAATGGCTGCAAATGAATGTGCCGTTTCCGTCCTTGTCGTCATATCTGAAACGGTCTTTCCCTCCACACGCGGGGCAGGGCTGGTGTTTGTTTTTCAGGTATCGCGTGTCTATGCCTAATGCCGCGTGTATTTCCGGCCAGTGGTATTGTGCGGCGGCTTTAATGTCTTGATATGTTGGCTTCATTGCTCTGCCTCCTCTGTTACAGGTTCTAAAACGATTCCGGCTGTCGGGTCTGTTTCCCATATTGCGGGCGTTTCCGGCTCTAGTTGCTCCGTGTCGGCGTGGGCGGGCTGGTTACAGGCTCGGACTACCAAAGCCAAAAGCAACACCCAAAACACCAGCAAGGCGCGGTTTAAATACCGGCGGAAACGGTCTGATTTATTGGTCTGTTTCATGGTTTATCCTTTGCTATGCCTCCAGTGTTTCAAAACGTGAATCTAATAAAATCAATAAGTTATAAAAACACTAGGGCGAAGTTTGCCCTATGCCGTCTGAAATAGGCGGCATAAAGGCGGGTAAATTTCAGGGAATAGGTGGGCTTAACCGGCGTGGGTTACGCTGTAAGCAGCCCATTCTTTCAGGCCGTCTGAATCGTCAGGGCGCGGGGACGGGGTCAGTTTGAATGTATCCCGCAAGCTCGGATGACAAATCGAAAGATTCCAAGTTTTCCGCATGGGGGACTAGGGTTTGAATGACTGTGGCAAGTCGTGCCGTGCTTCCGCTCGCACTTATGGGGGTGTCGCGGACGGAATGGTCGGCCATGTTGTCGCAAATGGTGTCGATGATTGCGCCCGTATTGGCGATAAATTCGCCGCCGTAGTACAGCGCGTTCATAATGCGGTTTGCCAGCTCTAAGGGGATGGTTACCGTTTGGGCTTGATTTTGAATGGTTTGGATTTGGGTAGAAGTGCAAGATTGCATTTGAAATGCTCCTAATCGTAAAGTGAGATTTGAGAAATGCCCGAAATAGGGGGCGGTGCTCTCTCCTGCGATTAGTCAGGCGTGGACGTTGCCGTTACCACACACCGCCATAAACTTTGATACGCCGTCCAAAGCCTGTGGATAGGCTTCAAACGCCATAGGGGAAAATGGCGATAAAAAATCAGCGTTTACCCTGCTGATTTGGGCTAATCGTATTTGAGAGAGAAACTAAATTCTGCTTCTCAAAGCTCAATCTGTCAAATAGTTTTTTACGGGATTAGACGGCGTTATGCTTACTCTTTCCCGACACCAGCAAAGAAAACCGCCCGCATTTCACGGTCTCCCCGAATTGGTTTTGCACTTCTTCCATCACGGTTATGATTTCATGCCCGGCTCTGCGAAGCTCCATAATGCGTGTGTTATAGCTAAGTATGCCCATCTGTGCCAGCTCCCATGAAGTAACGCTCCCTTTTCTCAATCGAGCTAAAATGCGCTCTCTTTGGCTTGGCGTTTTGGCCTTAATACTGCTAGAATAATTTTTCATAATTTTTTACCTCTTAATTTGTTTGGCCGTCTGAATGTCCGTTCAGGCGGTTTTATTTTGTCTAAAGGGATAGATTCCCGCTGATTCTTCGCGCGCGCGCGTATTGCTACGAAAACTCCTACTCTTCACGCTTGGCGGCCAGTTTGTTGAGATACTCTTCAATCTCACTGGAAAGCCAGCCGGTAATATTTTCAGAAAGTTTGATAGGCTTAGGAAAATCAGGGCGGTGATGGCGGCTCTTAGGGTTTACCCAATTCCAGATAGTCGCTCGTGAAACACCCATAACGCGGGCGGTATCGTTTACTCTTAATACAGTGTTATTCATTGATTGCCTTTCTTAGTCGGGGTTATATGACAGGCAAAAGAATAGCCGCCTCTGTGGGCGGCTTCTAGGAAGTAGCTTGCTGATTTCCTGTAATAGCTAGCTGATTTCCTGTAATAGCTAGCTGATTTCATGAAATGAACTAGTTGATTTCATGTTTGATATACGAAAAAGCCCGCGTAATGCGGGCGGAGGATTATGCTATAGCAAATTTTGCAATCAGAAGCTTAACTTCCCTGCTGGCATATTGTGATGTTGAAGCCCCGGCAATGATACGCCCCAACAGTTGTTCGCTACATGGTGATTTCACGGAGAATATCCCTTCGTGCACACGGTTTTCTATGTGTTCGACGGCATCAATCCTTGCATCACGGTAGCGGACATAACTGTCATGTTGGACAAAAGGATGTTCTCCCTGCCTGATGATGCAGGCATTATCATATGGGATATTTTCCCGGATAGAAGAAATGCCGACAGAAAGAACCTGCGGCTTATTCCCACGGTTGGGCAGAATACACGGATTGACTAGGATGGTAAATAAGTGTTGGTAGCTATTTGGACCGGATGGGATGAGTAGGCATTCTCCTTGCCTGCATTGCCACGATTGAGGCATACCGTCTCCTACCCGAAAGCGCGATTGATGTAAGCCTGTTCTTCCAGTCTTTCTACAATCGCTACGGCTTGTTCGTCATCATAACCAAGCACAGACAACAGTTTTTTGATGGGAATTGGGCGGCTTGAGCCGTGAGGGTCTTCCCATTCCGGGCATAACCCGTTGTGGGTCATGTTGCGCAGATCCCATGCGGAATAATGGCCGTAATTCTCCCAAACCGATTCCAGTACTTCCAAATCGGTTTCGGATAATGCCAATAAGTCTTCCTCGGGCGTCCGAATCATACTTGGATCGCGTAAGGCAAGCATTCTGTTTTCGCGGTCGCTAACCCACGTTGCCCATCCGTTTGGAACGGACTCATGTCCGCCGTTAATGAAATCCAAGGTCATGGAGAGTACCGGGCCATGCGGCATTGAAACCAATGCGTCACCTGTCAGGCCTTCTCCGAAGCGCAAAAAAGACTCACGTTCAGCCAAGTACATCAGCTTCATCAGCTTCAGTACTTCAAGCCTGCCGTTTGCCTTGTACAGCATGAAGGCGGCCGCTTGGGCAGCCTTTGGCTCTTGGAAAATGGTATCGTTGTGCGGTTTCATACTTTTAATTATATGCGGTTGTTTGTAAAGCAGGCAATCTAAATCTGGCACATTTCCGTACATTTTACATCTTTTCGATATATCTCAGCATATTCCTCAATCCGACACGAACCGTTTGTGTCGTTTCAGGTTCGGCGAGGTGTGAAAAAGCCCGCGTGTGCGGGCGGGTTGAATGGGGTGGGCTATGCCTGATTCATGGCGATCAGGGCGGCTTCTAGGAAGTAGCTTGCTGATTTCCTGTAATAGCTTGCTCATTTCATATTTTTAAAGTTGTCTATCCATTTAAGTATCGTTTTTTCTGTTGGCTCTCCAGGCGCGGGAATAACTCCTGAAGCAATTAAATCTCTTATCAATTTGTACAATGTCGTTTTGCCGCCCTTTTGTTTCAGAATATCTTGTTTTTCTTCTAGTAGCTCATTCACTGCTGTTATCGTGCCGGCTTTTTCGTAAGGGCTTTGCTTGGCGCGTCCTCCTTTTCGGGCAGCTTCTATAAGAGATTCATCCGGATTGGCTTCAAGTTCTATCGCTCCCAAAGAAGCGGTTATAAAGTTTGCAAGTCCTTGAAATTTATAAAACCTATCTTCGTAACTAAGGCCATCAAATTCTGTTACATAATCAAAAATGGCTTTTGCTGTAAAGAAATTCAGCATATTTACGGCTGTTTCCCAATCTGCATCATCAAGTATAAAGGATTCAAAAGGGTTTAGTTCCTCCAGATAATTATATGGCTGGTTATATTCCTCCTCATATCTTTTAATAGCTTCCAAACATTTTTGTTCAGTTCGTTCAATTTCTTTTATGCCTTTTATTATCCAGCCGAAAAATTCAGGCTGTTCTAAATGCTTGAAGTCATGGAAAGCCCTGATTACAACTCTTTCAGCGTTAAACCAATATATCCCCAATGCTTCATAGAACATTTTTGAGTTTTTTATTTGATAAATAGCGTTGTATTTTTCATGGTCAAGACAGGATTTATCATCGCTATCTGTACTAAAAAACATATGATCAATAGGATATTCATCTACCACGTCATTTATCTGCTCAATAGGTTTGTCATCTGTAAAGTCAGTCATTTGCTTATATCTCCTTTGTTGTAACCACAAAAAGGGCTTAGAAGTTTCACGCCTCAATGCTCAATACCGGCGGCCGTTGCGTGTTGCTCCGTGTCGGTATCATCTCTCACGTCCAAGCCAACCAACGAAAGCAAAACATCTAATGCACTGTATTTCATAGGGTTAATTTCTTTCTGTATAAAATGGTAACCAGTGGTAACCAGTTGGTAACCAGTAAATTTACGTTAACTGGTTACCGCTTTTTCTTTGTATTTATATTTATATTCATATAGTTATATTTGTTAAATTTTGTGGTAACCAGTGTAACCACTATATTTACTCACGCGCATAGGGAATTTTTAAACCGTCCTGCTCTCTTGGATCATCTGTAATGCCTGGTTGTATTGCTCCCGCAAATAGTCGCTATACCATTGCATAAACTCGATACGCTGGGGCATATACTCGGCCATGTAGGCGTATGAATCCTTTGTTTTATCTTCTTCAACGTGGGCAAGCTGAATCTCGATTGCGCCGCCGTTGAAGTTGTTTTCATAAAGCAAACTACTTGCTACTGCTCTGAAGCCATGCGGCGTGGCCTTGCCCTTGTAGCCTAGCTTCTCGTTAATGATTTTTCCTAGCGTGTTCTCGCTGATATGGCGGTTTACGCTGGTTCTACTTGGAAACATAAACCGGCTATGCCCTGTCAGCGTGTGTAACTCTTGTAGCAGCTCTATCGCCCAATCAGAAAGAGGAACACATAAAGCGGGCTTGGGCTTCATCTTTTCATGCTTCATTCTTTCAGCGGGAATGATCCAACGCTTGTTTTTAAAATCCACTTCTTGCCATTGCCCGCTGCGCAATTCGTTATTTCTCACAAACACCAGCATGATCAGCATGATGGCAATTTTGTTTTGCCGCTCTATGTTGGTTGCCAGTATCAAGCGGCGGTAAAACTCCGGCAATTCTTCACGGGGCAGGGCGGGTTTATGTTTGGTGGGTAAATTGGGAATGTGATTTTTCAACAGGCGGGCTGGGTTGTTTTCTGAAATTTCCAGCATGGCGGAATAGTCAAAAACCGCCCCGATCCAGCCCCTGATTTTGTCGGCGGTATCAGTAACGCCCCTTGCCATAATGTCATCAAGCAAGTTTTTGATGTGGGTTACCTTGATTTCATTAACGGGGATTTCTCCAATGACTGGGAAAACGTCATTTTTCAAATAACGCATGATCCGCTCGGCGTGGTGTTCTTTCCAGCGGGGCAAATTGTCCTTGTGCCATTGCTTGGCCAAATGCTCAAAAGTATTTAACAAGGCGGCTTGCTGGGCTGCTTTGGCTTCTTGCTTGGCTTTGGTAGGGTCTTGCCCTTGTGCAATCATGCGGCGGGCGTTTTCGGTGGCTTGTCGGGCTTCTACCAGTGAAACGGCTGGATATTTCCCGATAGTGAAGTCTTTATCTTTGCCATTCATGCGGTATCTCATGCGGAATATTTTCCCGCCCGCTGGCGTAATTTCAAGATATAGGCTGTTTCCGTCAAATAACTTAACTTTCTTTCCAGTGTTAGACGGTTTGGCAGCTTTAATTTGGCGGTCGTTTAGTGGCATTGTGGGGATGTTTTTCAGTGGTTTTGGCTGATTCCCTGAATCATACCCACAATTTGTGGTTTACTCAATTAAACGGCATTATTTGTATTAGACGATTAGAAAGCGGTTGAACGGCCTTAAGGCATTGATATTACTGGGATTGGTTGCCCGTGTTGGGCGAGATTAGACGAAAAAAAAGCCCCGTAAAGGGGTTGGGTGGTGCGGACGGAGAGACTCGAACTCTCACACCTCGCGGCGCCAGAACCTAAATCTGGTGCGTCTACCAATTTCGCCACGTCCGCACTAATTTGAACCGTGGATTATACACAAGATTAATGGGGGTGCAAAGTCTTGTTTGCTTGAATTTTTCGGCTTATCCCTTATATAATGGTTTATTCCGGCCGTCTGAAAGCAGGGTTTGTTTTCAGACGGCCTCAACTTTACTATTGGTGAGGAAGGGCAGATGCCTGCTTTATTGATTAAAGATTTTTTGCAGACGCAAGGTTTGAAGTTGTCTGCGGATGATATACATGTTGCTTATTTGACTGCCCAGGCTGTGATTAAAATGGGCAATGCTTCGGTTGAGCGTTCGATTTTGTGGCCGTCTGAAAATGGTTGGCAGTTGGCGGATTATGTCGATGCCGAACATGAATGGTTGCTGAAACAGATTTTTATGGCTTTGGACTCAGTTGCCGAGCGCACTGAGCATTTGAAAAGCGCAGCAGTTTATACAGCGTTTCCGAAAGATGGCGCGTTGTCGCTGGTTCGTCTGTGCCGCTGGGGCGTGCCGTTGGAAAATGTGATTCCAATCGACGAGCAGGCCGGACAGGCTTTTTTGGCTGTGCGTACGGCACAAAGCGGTTGGATGAATGTTTGTCAGAATGTGGCGTATTGGCAGGAAATTGGTGAATTGTCGAACGAACGCAATCATCCTGGTTTGAGTCAGATTTCTGTTCCTGTCTGTATGCCCAGCGGTGCGGTTTTGGGTGTGGTACATGCCGAGTTTGATGTCAAAGACGGCGCGCCCGATGAAGTATTGGTGGCTTGGATTGCCCTTGCCTTGGCGCTGTCGGATTCTTTGAAAAATCTGTTGGGCGTGGCTGAAAACGAGGAAGCGGAAAATGAGTAACGCGTTGAAGTTTGTCGCGTCATGCCGTTTGCCTACGGAATGGGGCGAATTTACCATGCACGGCTTTGAAGAAGAGGGCGGGCAGGAACATGTCGCATTGACGATGGGCGATGTTTCAGACGGCCTGCCTGTGTTGTCGCGTATTCATTCCGAGTGCTTGACCGGCGATGCTTTATTTTCGGTGAAATGTGATTGTGGCCCTCAGCTTCAAGCGGCGATGCAAGCCGTTCAGAAAGAAGGGCGTGGCGTTATCGTATATTTGCGCCAAGAAGGCAGGGGCATTGGTTTGATAAACAAAATCCGTGCTTATCGTCTGCAAGATCAGGGCTTGGATACGGTTGAGGCCAATGTAGCGCTCGGCCTTCCTGTTGATGCGCGCGACTTCACTTTGGCTAAGCAGATTTATGATTGTCTGCATATTCGGGAGGTCAGATTGTTGACCAATAATCCTGAAAAAATCCAAACGTTGAAAGATTCCGGCATTAATGTGGTCGAACGGATTGCATTACATGTCGGCGAAAATGTGGAAAATGAGCGTTATCTGCATACTAAAGCGGATAAATTGGGGCATTTGATTTTTGATTGATAGATAGGCATAACGGTGTTTTTTGCGATTAAATAAAATATTCTATATTCTTTCAATGGGATATATTTTTATTTAAATAAAAACCTTGCGCGTAGCCTGATTTTTTGATTTAATGTCGGCTTATCGGGTGATTAGCTCAGTTGGTAGAGCGTCTGCCTTACAAGCAGAATGTCGGCGGTTCGACTCCGTCATCACCCACCAAGTTTCCTTTCATTGTCTTTGACAGTGGATGCGCGGTGGTAGCTCAGTTGGTTAGAGTACCGGCCTGTCACGCCGGGGGTCGCGGGTTCGAGCCCCGTCCGCCGCGCCATTATTTAAAAAGCACTGATTATATCAGTGCTTTTTTATTTGTCTTAAAAACTCAATCAAGCTGCAAAAATAGAAATAGGGTAAGTAACGGGGTATGGAAATACTGTTTGACCTTAAATTCTGATGATTTTGAAAAAGGCCGTCTGAAACTTTTAACGTTTCAGACGGCCTTTAGTCTATTGAAACAATAGATTAGATATCCAATTCTGCCGTATCGCCTTCTTTTTCCATCCATGCGCGGCGGGCGGCGGCTTCGCCTTTGCCCATCAGTTTGACGAAGATATCGCGTGTTTCGTCATCTGCACCTTCTGGGATTTGTACCTGCAACAGACGGCGGGTGTCGGGGTGCATGGTGGTGTCTTTGAGCTGGTCGGGGTTCATCTCGCCCAAGCCTTTGAAACGGCTGATGGAATAAGCAGTTTCTTTAACGCCTTCTTTTTGCAGTCGCTCCAAAATGCTGTCGAGTTCGTTTTGGTCGAGGGCGTAGAATTTGCGGGCGGGTTTGCTTTTGCCTTGTGCGTTGACATCGACGCGGAACAGCGGCGGCTGGGCGACGTAGATGTGTCCGTCGGCGACCAGTTTCGGGAAGTGGCGGTAGAACAGGGTCAACAGCAAAACTTGAATATGCGAGCCGTCCACGTCGGCATCGGACAGGATGGCAATTTTGCCGTAGCGCAGGCCGCTTAAATCGGGATTATCGTTGATTCCATGCGGATCAACGCCGATGGCAACGGAAATATCATGGATTTCGGCATTACCGAAGAGCTGGTCGGGGTGGACTTCAAAGCTGTTAAGCACTTTGCCGCGCAGGGGCAGGATGGCCTGTGTGGCTTTGTCGCGGGCAAGTTTGGCTGAGCCGCCGGCGGAATCGCCTTCGACGAGGAAGAGTTCGTTTTCGCGGATATCTTCACTTTCGCAGTCGGTCAGCTTACCGGGCAGGACGGCGACGCCGCTGCCTTTTTTCTTTTCAATCTTTTTAACTGAATGCATCCGTGCTTGTGCCTGACGGATAGCGAGTTCGGCGATTTTTTTGCCGAAGTCCACGTTTTGGTTCAGCCACAATTCCAAAGGGTCACCCGATACGGTGGCAACAAGTTTCAGTGCGTCGCGGTTGGTCAGTTTGTCTTTGGTTTGACCTTGGAACTGCGGGTCGAGGACACGGGCAGAGAGGACGAAGGCGGTTTTGCTGAACACGTCGTCGCTTTGTACTTTTACCCCGCGCGGCAAGAGGTTGTGCAGATTGATGAAGTTGTTGACGGCGTTGAACACGGCTTGTTTCAAGCCTGCTTCGTGCGTGCCGCCCAAAGGGGTGGGGATGAGGTTGACATAGCTTTCGTTGGCGCATGAGCCTTCTTCCAGCCAAGTCAGGGCAAATGCTGCACCTTCGCCAATGCTGAAATCGCCATTGTGGCCGTCTGAAATGTAGTTTTCACAAGAGAAGATAGGCACGGCTTCTTGCGCGTCGGCAATGAGGTCGGTCAGATAGCTTTTCAGGCCGTCCGGGTAGTGCCAAGTTTGGGTGTGCGCTTCATCTTCGCCTTTGACCGGGCGGGTTAGGGAAACGCGCACGCCGGGCAGCAATACGGCTTTGGCGCGCAGCAGGCGTTCAAGTTCGGGAATGCTGTAATTCGGGCTTTCAAAATATTTGCCGTCCGGCCACATGCGCACTTCGGTACCGCTGTCTTTGACGGCGCATTTGCCCACTTCAGTCAATGGCTCAATGACGTCGCCACCGGAAAAGACGATGCGGTGGATTTTTCCTTCGCGTTTGACCGTTACTTCAAGGCGGGTGGAGAGGGCGTTGGTAACAGATACGCCAACGCCGTGCAGGCCGCCTGAAAAGGCATACGCGCTGCCGCCGTCTTTTTTGTTGAACTTGCCGCCTGCGTGCAGACGGGTGAACACGAGTTCGACTACGGGTACGCCTTCTTCAGGGTGCAGGCCGACGGGAATACCGCGGCCGTTATCACGGACGGAAAGAGAACCGTCTTCATGAATTTGCACGTCAATTTCAGTCGCGAAACCGCCCAACGCCTCGTCCGCCGCGTTATCAATCACTTCCTGACAGATATGGGTCGGGCTGTCGGTACGGGTGTACATACCGGGACGTTCTTTGACCGGCTCCAAGCCTTTGAGGACGGTAATGCTGGATTCGCTGTATTGATTGTTTTTAGCCATAGGAATGATGTAAAGGCCGTCTGAAAGGATGAAAAACAACGCTTTCAGACGGCCTGAAAGCGTTTGGGTTATAGGTTTTCTATTGGATTGCGACGGATAAAGTCTTCATAGCTTTCTATGCCGCGCAAGAAACGGGAGAGTTCGGTCAATGCGTCCAAATACACGCCGCGCTTGAAGTCGATGACTTCGTCAACCGGCGCCCAGTATTGGTGCCAACGCCAGCCGTCGAATTCAGGATGGTGGCAGGCGCGGAGGTTGACGTCGCTGTCGCGGCCGACCAAACGCAAAAGATACCAAATCTGTTTTTGTCCGCGATACGAACCGCGCCATTCGCGCCGCACCCAGTGGCTGGGCACGTCATAACGCAACCAGTCGCGTGTACGGCCAACGATTTTGACATGTTGCGGCAGCAGGCCGACTTCTTCGTACAACTCGCGGTACATGGCGGTCTCAGGGCTTTCGCCCGGCTTGATGCCGCCTTGCGGAAATTGCCATGAATGTTCGCGTACGCGTTTGCCCCAAAAGACTTCGTTACGTTCGTTAATCAGGATAATACCGACATTGGGGCGATAGCCTTCTCTGTCTAACACGGTGTCGCCCTTCATTAAATTCAATCGTGCAATTTTCCCACAAATTGGGCGGTTTTGACAAATCTTGAGGTCGTCTGAATAAGCCCACAGTTTTTTCCAGACGGCATGAAACCGTTTCTGAAAAAATGTTGTTTATGAATAAAACCATAGCTTCAGGCCGTCTGAAAAATGAAATTTTTTTCTGCTTTAAGGTCTTGCATTCAAAAGCTTTTTGCCGTTTAATGCAAACCTTGCTGAATCAAGGGCAAAGGACACATGCCGGCCGCCCCCACAGTTTCCCTTTTGTAAGTGGCATCTGCCACCGCTGCAATATTTTTACCCCCCGAACAAAAGGTCTGAAACCATGAAAAAATCTTTGATGGCGGCGGCAATTGTGAGCCTCGTCTTGACTGCGTGTAGCGGTGGAAAAGAAACCGCCGCAGAATCTTCCGCATCTCAAACTTCTTCTTCCCAAACTGATAAACTCAATATCTATAACTGGTCGGATTATGTCGATCCGGCCACGCTGTCTGCGTTTGAAAAAAATACGCATATCAACGTCCGCTACGATTACTACGACAGCAACGAAGCGCTGGAAGCCAAGCTGCTGACCGGCAAGTCGGGTTATGACCTGGTTGCGCCGTCTATTGCCAATGTCGGCCGCCAGATTAAAGCCGGCGCGTATCAAAAAATCGACAAATCGCAAATTCCCGATTACGCCAATATCGATCCCGATTTGTTGAAAATGATGGAAACCGTCGATCCGGGCAACGAATATGCCGTCCCTTATTTCTGGGGCATCAATACGCTGGCGATTAACAAGCAGCAGGTTCAAAAGGCGTTGGGTACGGATAAGTTGCCTGAAAACGAATGGGATTTGGTGTTTAACCCTGAATACACCCAAAAATTGAAATCCTGCGGCATCAGCTATTTCGACAGCGCCATCGAGCAAATTCCTTTGGCTTTGCATTATTTGGGCAAAGATCCGAATAGCGAAAACCCTGACGACATCAAAGCCGCAGTCGATATGATGAAAAAAGTGCGTCCCGACATCAAACGCTTTACCTCGTCGGGCTATATCGATGATATGGCGGCCGGTAATCTTTGCGTATCGGTAGGCTATGGCGGCGACCTCAATATTGCCAAAACCCGTGCCAAAGAAGCCGGAAACGGCGTCGAAGTCGAAGTATTGGCGCCGAAAAGCGGCGTCGGTATTTGGGTGGATTCGCTGATGATTCCGCGTGATGCGCAAAATGTGGCTAATGCACACAAATACATCAATCACACGCTCAATCCGGAAACAGCGGCCAAAAACGGCAACTATGTGACTTATGCTCCGGCCAGTCGTCCGGCGCGTGATTTGATGGATGAAAAATACACTTCTGACGAATCGATTTTCCCAAGTAAAGAATTGATGGAAAAAAGCTTCATTGTCTCCCCTAAGTCAACCGATGCGAGCAAACTCAGCGTTCGCCTGTGGCAGGCTTTGAAAGCAGGGCGATAATCAAAATTGAAATTTGAATACTCAGGCCGTCTGAAACAGTTTTTCAGACGGCCTGAGTGTTATAATTGTCAACACTTTTCAAATATACTATAAGGAGAAACAGCGTTATGAACAATTCAGTCATCACCGTCATCGGTAAAGACCGTGTGGGCATTGTGTACGACGTTTCCAAAATTTTAGCGGAAAACCAAATCAATATTCTCAACATCAGCCAACAGCTGATGGATGATTTTTTTACCATGATTATTTTGGTGGACACTTCAAAATGCACCAAATCGCGTCAAGAGGTTTTGGATTTGTTTGCGGAAGAGAGCAAAAAACTCGCGCTTGATATCCGTATGCAAAACGAAGAAATTTTCCAAGCCATGCACCGTATTTAAGTCGGAGGGAGAGCCATGAGTATTCAATCCGGCGAGATTTTAGAAACCGTCAAAATGGTGGCCGACCAGAATTTTGACGTGCGCACCATTACCATCGGCATTGATTTGCACGACTGCATCAGCAGCGATATCAATGTGTTGAACCAAAACATTTACAATAAAATCACCACTGTTGGCAAAGACTTGGTGGCGACGGCAAAATATCTGTCTGCCAAATACGGCGTACCGATTGTGAATCAGCGTATTTCCGTCACACCGATTGCCCAAATCGCCGCGGCCACCCATGCCGATTCCTATGTCAGCGTGGCGCAAACTTTGGATAAGGCTGCCAAAGCGATAGGCGTGTCCTTTATCGGCGGCTTTTCCGCGTTGGTGCAAAAAGGCATGTCGCCTTCGGACGAAGTGCTGATCCGTTCCATTCCCGAAGCGATGAAGACTACTGATATCGTGTGTAGCTCCATCAATATCGGCAGCACGCGCGCCGGTATCAATATGGATGCGGTCAAGCTGGCAGGCGAGACCATCAAACGCACGGCGGAAATCACGCCCGAAGGTTTCGGCTGCGCCAAAATTGTCGTGTTCTGCAACGCAGTGGAAGACAACCCGTTTATGGCGGGCGCGTTTCATGGTTCGGGCGAAGCGGATGCCGTTATCAATGTCGGCGTATCGGGGCCGGGCGTGGTCAAAGCCGCGCTGGAAAATTCGGACGCGGTCAGCCTGACCGAAGTTGCGGAAGTTGTGAAGAAAACTGCCTTCAAAATCACCCGCGTGGGCGAACTCATCGGCCGCGAAGCCTCGAAAATACTGGGCATCCCATTTGGTATTCTTGATTTATCGTTGGCTCCAACCCCCGCTGTCGGCGACTCGGTGGCGCGCATCCTTGAAGAGATGGGCTTGAGCGTCTGTGGTACGCACGGCACGACAGCGGCTTTGGCCTTGCTGAACGATGCCGTGAAAAAAGGCGGCATGATGGCTTCCAGCGCGGTCGGCGGTTTGAGCGGCGCGTTTATCCCCGTTTCGGAAGACGAGGGCATGATTGCCGCTGCCGAAGCTGGTGTGCTGACGCTGGACAAACTCGAAGCCATGACCGCTGTCTGCTCCGTTGGTTTAGACATGATTGCTGTACCCGGCGATACGCCTGCTCATACCATTTCCGGCATCATCGCCGACGAAGCCGCCATCGGCATGATCAACAGTAAAACAACTGCCGTGCGCATTATTCCGGTAACCGGCAAAACCGTCGGCGACAGCGTCGAGTTCGGTGGCCTGTTGGGCTACGCGCCTGTGATGCCGGTTAAAGAAGGTTCGTGCGAAGTGTTTGTCAACCGAGGCGGCAGAATCCCGGCTCCGGTTCAATCAATGAAAAACTGATTGGATTGATAAATAAAAAAAGGCCGTCTGAAATTGATTTTCAGACGGCCTTTTATTTATAGCTATTTGGTAAAACGTTTTTAGAAAATAATATCTTGATTATTTCCCTTTTTTCAAAATACCGGATTCTGCAATTTTTTTGGCAATGTCTTTAGCTGATCTTTTCAGAACATCTTTGCTATTTCCTCCAAATACTCCCATTGCCAACATACCGTCAGTTTGAATATTACCGACAATTTTTCCGCTTTCTTTATCAACCAGTGTTGTAACGATTTTTGACGTTGCTTTGCCTGCGCCAAAGCCCACCCAATAACGCAGAGCACGGTTTCCTTCATTAAAGTTTTCGATATTGATATTAATATCTAAGTCATCGCCTACGGTATAACCGAGAGTGGTTAATTCATTGTTCAAGTATTGGGTAAAAAGTGCGCGTGTATCAGATGGAATATGATCTTGGGAAAGATCACGAATAGTGTAGCTATGGTAGCTTTTTTCTTTTTGTCCGAAATCAACAGTACTGGTTGTTGAACAAGCAGATAAAGCAAAGGCTAATGCCGTTAGTGTGAGTAGTTTTTTCATGGTAAAAGTTCTCTTTTTTAATTGATAAAATGCTTAAGTTTAAGCAAATCGAATTATCAATCATTTTTTCTTTTCTTTCAATTTATTATGCTTATATATTAAGGTAATTCAAAGTTTAGCTTTATATAAACAACAAAAGGCCGTCTGAAATTTCAGACGGCCTTTTATATTTGCAGGCTGATTATTTAAATATATTTTTAATAATGCCCATTACGCTGCGGGAAATGGCGTTGGTTACTTGGCGGTTGATTTGGCTGCCGATGGCGTCGGCAACGTTGTAGCCCAAACCTTGGCCGGATTTTTTGCGTCCGCCGCTCAAACCGCCGATCAGTCCGCCGAGAATGCCGGGATCGGCATTGGCAGCCTCTTTTTCTGCGGTTTTTTGCGCTTTTTCCTGCTCTTTGGCGGCATTTGTGGCTTCTTTTTCAGCGGCAGCCTGGCTGTCTGCTTCGGCCAATGCTTCAAAGGCGGAGTAGTTGTCCACCATGTCTTTGTAGGTTGGATACAAATCGTCGTTTTGGAACAGGCGGTTGCGTTCCTCTGCGGTAAGCGGGGTTAAGGAAGATTGCGGCGGCAGTATGAGGGCGCGTTCTACCGGCTCGGGCATACCTTTTTCATCAAGGAAGGAAACGAGGGCTTCGCCGACGCCGAGTTCGGCAATCGCTTCGGCAACTTTGATGTTTGGGTTGCTGCGGAAGGTTTCGGCAGCGGCTTTGACTGCTTTTTGGTCGCGCGGTGTGAAGGCACGCAGGGCGTGTTGTACGCGGTTACCCAGTTGGCCGAGAATAGTATCGGGCAAGTCGAGCGGGTTTTGGGTGACGAAATATACGCCCACGCCTTTGGAACGGATCAGGCGCACGACTTGTTCGATTTGTTCGACCAACGCATTGGCGGCATTGTCGAACATCAAATGCGCTTCGTCGAAGAACATCACAAATTTTGGTTTGTCCAAATCGCCGACTTCGGGCAGGGTTTCAAACAACTCCGCCAGCATCCACAGCAAAAACGCGCTGTACATACGCGGAGAGCACATTAGTTTTTCGGAATTAAGGATGTTGATGATGCCTTTGCCGTTGTCGGTTTGCATCCAGTCTTGCAGGTTGAGGGAAGGTTCGCCGAAGAATTTTTCTGCACCTTCGTTTTCCAAAGTCAGCAGTTGGCGTTGAATTGCGCCGATACTGGCGGCAGAAACGTTGCCGTATTGCGTGCGGTATTCCGAAGCATGGTCGGAAACGTGTTTCAACATGCTGCGCAGGTCTTTCAAGTCCAGAATGTGCCAGCCTCTGTCATCGGCAACTTTGAACACGAGGTTGAGCAGGCCTTCTTGCGTATCGTTCAGATTCATCAGGCGGGCCAAAAGCATAGGGCCCATTTCTGAAACGGTTACGCGTATGGGAATACCGGTTTCGCCGTAAACATCCCAAAAGCGCACGGGGAAATTTTGCAGCCAATGTTCGCCCAAATCAAACTCGGCGATGCGTTCGCCTACTTTGCCGCTGTTGGCACCGGCTTGCGCGATGCCTGACAAATCGCCTTTGACATCGACCAAGAATACAGGGACGCCTTCGCTGCTGAAGGCTTCCGCCATACGGCGTAGGGTAACGGTTTTACCCGTACCGGTCGCACCGGCGATCAAGCCGTGGCGGTTGGCCATTTTGCCTTGGATTTCGAGCGTTTTCCCGTCGGCACGCGCAATTTGAAATGTAGTCATGATTATTCCTTAGAATCCGTGATGTGAAACAATTTGTTGTCTTAAAAAACAAGCATTTTAACGTTTGCGGCGAGGGGATTCAACCAAGCAAAGTTTCAGACGGCCTTAAGTTTTGCAAAGGTTTTTTTGCAGTGATTGGACAAGGTTGAAATCTGCTATAATTCCATCCAATCCGCAACCGTCTGACAAGGCGGTTGTTTTCTTTGTTTTTTGAATATTTTTTACGAAAGCGAAAGTCGGAATGACTGCACAACAAGCCCCTTTGGGCGAAAAAACCATGGCCGTGCTGATGGCGATGTTGGTCGCGCTGATGCCGTTTTCTGTCGATGCCTATCTGCCTGCGATTCCCGAAATGGCAAAGTCGCTGGGTTCGGACATCCACCGTATTGAGCAAAGTCTGAGCTTTTTTATGTTTGGCGTGGCGTTTGGTCAGGTGGTCGGCGGTTCGATTTCGGATATTAAAGGCCGCAAACCTGTCGCCTTGGTGGGATTGAGCATTTATTTTGCCGCCGTTATCGGTTTGACGATGGTGAATAATGTCGAGCAGCTGTTGAACTTGCGTGCTTTGCAGGCGTTTGGCGCGGGGATGACCGTGGTGATTTCCGGTGCGATGGTGCGCGATTATTATTCCGGACGCAAAGCCGCGCAGATGTTTGCCTTAATCGGCATTATTCTGATGATTGTGCCATTGATGGCACCGATGATTGGTGCAGGCTTGCAGAATTTGGGCGGCTGGCGCATGATTTTCGGCTTTCTGGCCTGTTATTCGCTGCTGCTTTGGGGTTTGATGTGGTATTTCCTGCCTAAGCCGCACCAAAAAGGCAAAATCAGCATGGACGTGTTCGGCGTGGTGGCCGGCAGGTTTAAACGTGTTTTGAGAACGCGCGCCGCGATGGGCTATCTGTTTTTCCAAGCTTTCAGTTTTGGTTCGATGTTTGCCTTTTTGACCGAATCATCGTTCGTGTACCAACATCTGTATCATGTTTCACCAAACCAATATGCTTGGATATTTGCGCTCAATATCATTACCATGATGTCGTTTAACCGCGTTACCGCATGGCGTTTGAAAACCGGTACGCATCCGCAAAACATCCTCAAATGGGGCATTATCGTCCAATTTTCCGCCAATCTGCTGATGACGGTTTTGGTGTTGTCGCTGTCTTTGCCGCCTTTGTGGGCTTTAGTGCCATGTGTGATGTTTTCAGTCGGTACGCAAGGCTTGGTCGGTGCGAACACTCAGGCCTGCTTTATGAGCTATTTCAGTGCAGAGGGCGGCAGCGCAAATGCGGTTTTAGGCGTGTTCCAATCCCTTGTCGGCGCATCGGTCGGTATGGCAACGACTTGGCTGCATAATGGTTCCGCCTTGGTAATGGCCGGTATGATGTTAAGCTCGACCGTATGCGGTATCGTACTGTTGTGGATTTGCTCGCATCAGGCTTGGATGGAAAACGATAAAAAAGAATATGTTTAACCTTCAGGCCGTCTGAAAAACGGTTTCAGACGGCCTCGACTTTATATTGAAGAAATTAACCATGAGTACCAGCAAACAACGCCCCATCGGCGTATTCGATTCCGGTGTCGGCGGCTTGACCAACGTCCGCGCCCTGATGGAACGCCTGCCGATGGAAAACATCATCTATTTCGGCGATACCGCACGCGTTCCCTATGGCACCAAATCCCGCGCCACCATCGAAACCTTCGCCATGCAGATTGTCGATTTCCTGCTGGAAAACGATGTCAAAGCACTCGTCATCGCGTGCAACACCATCGCTGCCGTTGCCGGACAAAAAATCCGCCAAAAAGCAGGCAATATGCCCGTATTGGACGTCATTTCCGCCGGTGCGGAAGCTGCTTTGCAAACCACTAAAAACAACCGAATCGGCATTATCGCGACCAACACCACCGTCAACAGCAATGCCTACGCGCGTGCCATCCATTCAAAAAACAACGACACGCTGGTGCGCACACAAGCCGCGCCCCTGCTTGTGCCATTGGTAGAAGAAGGCTGGCTCGATCACGAAGTCACCCGCCTGACCGTGCGCGAATACTTGAAGCCGCTTTTGGCCGACGACATTGATACGCTGGTGTTGGGTTGTACCCACTTCCCACTGCTCAAACCGCTTATCGGCTGCGAAGCACAAAACGTTACCTTGGTCGACTCCGCCATCACCACCGCCGAAGCCACCGCCAAAGCCTTAGCGCAAGCAGGTTTGCTGAATACAGAAAACGACAACCCGGATTACCGCTTCTATGTCAGCGACATCCCACTGCGTTTCCGTACCATCGGCGAACGCTTCTTAGGCAGAAGTATGGAGCAGATTGAAATGGTAACGTTGGGTTGATGGGAAATATTAAAGGCCGTCTGAAATTTCAGACGGCCTTTGCTTTATAGCAAACTCGAAATTTAAGCCACGAAATCCAAACCTATATCCAACGAGCGGCTGCTGTGGGTCAGATAGCCGAGGGCGATGCCGTCCACGCCGGTTTGTGCCACGCGCTTCAGGCGGTCGAAGCCGATGCCACCCGATGCTTCGCAATAGATGGTGTGTGTGTGGACGGTTTGTGTGTGGCAGCGGTTTGCCGCTTCTTTCAAGGTTTCGTCGTCCATGTTGTCCAGCAAAATCCGTTCCGCGCCAGCCGCGATGGCTTCGTCCAGTTGTGCCAACGTGTCCACTTCGATTTCCACGCAAGTCAACGGTCCGACCGCCTGCTTCGCTTGCCGAACGGCTTGGGCGATGCTGCCGCAATAGGCGAGGTGGTTGTCTTTGATGAGTACGGCGTCGTCCAAGCCCATGCGGTGGTTTACGCCGCCGCCTGCCCTGACGGCGTATTTTTGCAGGACGCGAAGCAGTGGGATGGTTTTGCGGCTGCACACGATGTCCACATTGTAACCAGCAACTTCGGCTACTGCATGTGCGGTGGCGGTGGCGATGCCGCTCAAGTGCGTAAGATAGTTGAGCGCAGTACGTTCGACGGCGAGCAGCGCGCGGGCGTTTCCTGCGATGGTGGCAAGTGTCTGACCTACGCAAACGGCTTGCCCATCTTGGATTTCGGCTTGGAAACGGACGGACGGATCCATCGTCTGAAAGGCAAGACGCGCCAAATCCATGCCGGCGATAACGCCGTCTTTGCGGCTGACGAGGAAAAGTTTGGCGGTTTTGTCGGGAGTGATAACGGCGGCGGACGTAACATCGCCTCGCCTGCCTAAATCTTCGCTCAAGGCTTGTTCTACCATGGGGCGCAACAGGGTATCGGGTAGAGGAAGAAGATTGTTTTCAGACGACATGAAGGTTCCTTTGTTGAAAAATATTGATATTTGCCTGATGGGACAAAATTTAATTTGAGGCCGTCTGAAAATCAGTTAGTGGCTACCCAGCGGCAGTCCAATATCAGAAATCAGCTGATCGGGTAGGACGTCGTCGCGGAATCGGTAAAGCTGTGCAGGACGGCCTTTACTGCCTGATACGCCGGTATCCGACGGCTCGATGAGGTTTTGCTGCTGAATCTGGCGGCGGAAGTTTTGCTTGTGCAGCAATCTGCCGCTGATGGCTTCGACGCTGTTTTGCAGTTGCAGCAGTGTGAATTCGGGCGGCATCAGTTCAAAAATCACGGGGCGGTATTTGATTTTGGCTCGTAGGCGGGATAAGGCTGTCGCCAGTACGCGGCGGTGGTCGTGGCGCATAGGCTGCCCCGTGAGTGAGAAATTGAAGTTTTCCTGAGACTCGGCTGCTTCCGCTATCAGGCCGCTTTCGTATAGCATTTCATAGCGTTGCAAAACGTATTCTTCCGACCAATTTTCAGGTTCTACCCCCCAGCACAATTGAATGCGCTTGAGCCGCTTCTGGCGCACTTCCTCCGTATCCGCCGAGTTTGCCCAAATGCGCAGGCGGCTGACGATGGTATCGCGCAGCCCGCCGTCAGTGCGCAAATCTTCCCACGGAAAATAGCAGTAGCAGTCCTGCCATTTCGCATCCGGGTGCAGGATGCTGTCGGCTGCCTCGCGCACCAGTCCCAAATAGCTGACGTACAAGACAGGTAGGCCTTGCTCGTTTTGACGGCGCGTATCTACAAACGTATAAAGCTGTTCTACATAGCCCATAGGCTGTGATGTCTGTTTGGCAACCCACATCCTGACTCCTGCTTGCAGAGAGTGGCGAAGCGGTGCAAGCAGGCCATTGGGTAATAGCTCTCCTTTGGCAACTGTCAAAACCCTCAAGCTGCCATTTGTAATGGCAATCAGTACAGGAACAAGCTCGACGATACTTTGCGTATTGGCTGCTGTTTCAGGATAGGCATCCATGCGTGGCTTTCATTCAAGAGGAAACCTTATTGTAAACCAAAGCGGTTTTCAGACGACCTTGCTTATTATACTCAATTTGAGCATAATATAAAAATATTTCAAAATATAAACGGCAAATCTTTATGCCGTCTGAAAAACCAGCCATAAGGAAGTCTCATGCAAACCGCCGCCCGCCGCTCGTTCGATTACGATATGCCCCTCATCCAAACACCGACTTCCGCCTGCCAAATCCGTCAGGCGTGGGCAAAGGTTGCCGACACGCCCGACCGCGAAACGGCAGGTCGTCTGAAAGACGAAATCAAGGCTTTGCTGAAGGAGAAAAACGCGGTCTTGGTAGCGCATTATTATGTTGATCCGCTGATTCAGGATTTGGCTTTGGAAACGGGCGGATGCGTGGGCGATTCGTTGGAAATGGCACGCTTCGGCGCGGAACACGAAGCCGATACGCTGGTGGTGGCGGGCGTACGCTTCATGGGCGAGAGCGCAAAAATCCTCTGTCCTGAAAAAACAGTGCTGATGCCTGATTTGGAAGCAGAATGTTCTTTGGATTTGGGTTGTCCGGAAGAAGCGTTTTCAGCGTTTTGCGACCAACACCCCGACCGCACGGTCGTTGTGTACGCCAACACTTCCGCCGCCGTGAAAGCGCGTGCCGATTGGGTGGTAACGTCTTCGGTGGCGTTGGAAATCGTATCGTATCTGAAATCGCGCGGTGAGAAGCTGATTTGGGGACCCGACCGCCACCTCGGCGACTATATCCGCCGCGAAACGGGCGCGGATATGCTGTTGTGGCAGGGTTCGTGCATCGTCCACAACGAATTCAAAGGGCAGGAATTGGCAGCGTTGAAGGCGGAACACCCCGACGCGGTGGTACTGGTTCATCCCGAATCGCCGCAAAGCGTCATCGAGCTGGGCGACGTGGTCGGCTCGACCAGCAAACTACTGAAAGCCGCCGTATCGCGCCCCGAAAAAAAATTCATCGTGGCGACCGATTTGGGCATCCTGCACGAAATGCAAAAGCAGGCGCCCGACAAAGAATTTATCGCCGCACCGACGGCGGGCAACGGCGGAAGCTGCAAAAGCTGCGCGTTCTGCCCGTGGATGGCAATGAATTCGCTGGGCGGCATCAAACACGCCCTGACGAGCGGGCACAACGAAATCCTGTTGGACAGAAAGCTGGGCGAAGCCGCCAAACTGCCTTTGCAGCGTATGCTCGACTTCGCGGCAGGGCTGAAGAAAAAAGATGTGTTCAACGGCATGGGACCCGCCTGATTTGCTGTCAATATTGCCGTTTCAGACGGCCTCTCAAACAAGGACAACACCATGCAAACCGATTGCGACGTATTGATTGCCGGAAACGGGCTGGCGGCACTGACGCTCGCCCTGTCGCTGCCTGAATCGTTCCGCATCGTCATTTTGTGCAAAAACCGGCTGGACGACACCGCCAGCCGTCATGCGCAAGGCGGGATTGCGGCGGCGTGGTCGGGAGAGGACGACATCGAAAAACACGTCGCCGATACTTTGGAAGCGGGCGCAGGTTTGTGCGACGAAGCTGCCGTCCGCACCATCCTGTCGCAAGGCAAACCGGCAATCGAATGGCTGCTGGCGCAGGGCGTGGCATTCGACCAAAATAATAATGACTTGCACCTGACGCGCGAAGGCGGGCACACCTGCCGCCGAATCGCCCACGTCGCCGACTACACGGGCGAAGCAGTCATGCAGAGCCTGATTGCCCAAATACGCCGCCGCCCGAGCATCCGCGTTTGCGAGCGGCAGATGGCGTTGGACATCCAAACCGAATCGGGTGCAGCGTGCGGACTGACCGTCCTCGACCGCCGAGCGCAAGAAACCTACAGCATCCGTGCCAGCCATACCGTACTCGCAGGCGGCGGCTTGGGACAGATTTACGCCGCCACCACCACGCCGCCCGAATGCACGGGCGACGCCATCGCCATGGCGATACGCGCAGGTTGCGCAGTCGAAAACCTCGAATTTATCCAATTCCACCCTACAGGCTTGGCAAGGTCGTCTGAAAACGGCCGTACCTTCCTGATTTCCGAAGCCGTACGCGGCGAAGGCGGCATCCTGACCAACCAAGCGGGCGAACGGTTTATGCCGCATTACGACCGCCGCGCCGAACTCGCGCCGCGTGACATCGTTGCCCGCGCCATCGCCGCCGAAATCGCCAAGCAAACGCAAGACTTCGTCTCGCTCGACATCAGCCGCCAACCCGCAGCGTTCGTCCGCCAGCATTTCCCGTCCATCCATCGGCACTGCCTGTCCCAATGCGGCTTGGACATCACGCGCCAAGCCATCCCCGTCCGCCCCGTGCAACACTATACCTGCGGCGGCATCCAAACCGACCCCAGCGGCAGAACCTCCCTGCCGCAGCTCTACGCCTTAGGTGAAACAGCCTGCACCGGCTTGCACGGAGCCAACCGCCTCGCCAGCAACTCCCTACTCGAATGCGTCGTTACCGCCAGACTTGCCGCCCAAACCATCGCGGACGGACAAGCATTCCAAGCTGTACCGTCCCAAAGGTCGTCTGAAAGCCCCTCTGTTGAAGCAGGTATCTTTTCAGACGACCTCCAAAACACCTTCAGCCGTCCCGCCCTGCAAGCGTTCAACCAACGCCATCTCGGCATCCTCCGCAACGATACCGGCCTGAGCCGCGCCATCGCCCAACTGCGGCTTTGGAAGCAAAACCAAGCCGAGCCGCACACCGCGTCTGAATACGAAAACCGCAACCTACTCGAATGCAGCCTCGCTGTCGCCCAAGCCGCATACAGGCGGAGACAGAACATAGGCGCGCATTTTAATAGTGATTGTTAAGGTTGGCAGGTCATAGAAAGTCGTTCAAATAAATTTGAATAGCATGGTTGAAAAGTTGGTATTCAGTCTTTATGGTTGCGTAAGTTGGGTTATCATTCTGTTCTAAAATCAGAAAGGCCGTCTGAAATATTTTTTAGACGGCCTTTTACTTCCTTAATATTTTATCTGTCTGATTGTTCCCATACGTTTTGCAGGTAGGCGTAGGTCAGGTCGGCAGTGTCGGATACCAGCGCGATGTCGCTGCCCAAATCTTCGGCTTTGCCCACGCCGATGGGCAATGCGCCGGCGGCTTTGATGGCGGCGACGCCGGCGGCGGCGTCTTCAATGCCAATGCATTGGCGGATGTCCGCGCCTACGCCCTCGGCTGCTGCGAGGAAGATGTCGGGGGCGGGTTTGGAATGCGCGACGGCGGCAGGGTCGGCAATGGCGTCGAAGAAGTGGGTCAGCCCCATGCGTTCCAGCAGAAACGGACCGTTTTTACTGGCGGACGCGAGGGCGATTTTTTTGCCGTTTGCTCTCAATGCTTCCAGCAGCGGCAAAATGCCGGGGTATACGTCTTCGGGTTTGACTGCCTGAATCATCTCGACGTAGTTGTCGTTTTTACGGCGGGTCAGTTCGGCAAACTCGACTTCGCTGACGGTTTTGCCGCCGTGCGCGAGGATGCGTTTGAGCGAATCGTCGCGCGATACGCCTTTGAGCTGCTCGTTAAACTTGCGGTCGATGCTGATGCCCAGTTCTTCGGCAAGCTTTTTCCATGCGCGGTAGTGGTATTCGGCGGTGTCGGTAATGACGCCGTCGAGGTCAAATAGGACTGCGGTAAAAGTCATTTTGTGCCCTCCTTATTTTTCCAACGCGACAGTGTGGCTGCCGTTGAGCGTGATGTCTTTGCCGTACACCTGCAAATCTAGCGGCTCGCCTTTGAGCAGGGTGAAGACGACGTTTTCTTTGCCGACGGCGACTTTAATCAGACGGCCTCGGTAGTTGATATGGAAGGCGTAGCCTGTCCATGCGCTCGGCAGGAACGGTGCGAAGCTGAGTTTGCCGCCCCAAGTTTTCATTTGGGCGAAACCTTGGACGATGGCGAGCCACGAGCCGGTCATAGAAGTAATGTGCAGGCCGTCTTCGGTGTCGTTGTTGTAGTTGTCCAAGTCCAGGCGGGCAGTGCGCTGGTACATTTCCACGGCTTTTTCTTCTTTGCCCAGTTCGGCGGCGAGGATGGAGTGGATACATGGAGACAACGAGCTTTCATGAACGGTCATCGGTTCGTAGAAGTCGAAGTTGCGGCGTTTTTCGTCGATATTGAAACGGTCGCCGAAGAAGTAGATGCCTTGCAATACGTCCGCCTGTTTGATGAAGGGCGAACGCAGGATTTTGTCCCACGACCATTTCTGGTTGAGCGGCAAATCGTCGGGCGAAAGCGCGGACACGGGGCGGATGTCTTTGTCGAGGAAGCCGTCGTGTTGGACGAATACGCCGAGTTCTTCGTCATGCGGACGGTACATATTCGCGCTGATGTCCGCCCATTTTTCCAGCTCGGCGGCACTCACGTTCAAATCCGGACGCGGGTATTTCGCCAAGGCTTCGTGGGTGTAATCCAATACCCATGCAGCGAGGGTGTTGGTGTACCAGTTGTTGTTGATGTTGTTTTCGTATTCGTTCGGGCCGGTTACGCCGTGAATCATGTATTTGCCGTTGCGTTTGGAAAAGTGGACGCGGTCCGCCCAGAAGCGGGACACTTCGACCAAGACTTCCAAGCCTTCTTTGGCAAGATAGCTTTCGTCGCCGGTGTAGTTGGTGTAGTTGTAGATGGCGTAAGGAATCGCGCCGTTGCGGTGGATTTCCTCGAAGGTGATTTCCCATTCGTTGTGGCACTCGATGCCCGTAAACGTCACCATCGGATAGAGTGCGCCTGCCAAGCCTTGTTCGCGCGCGTTGTGTTGCGCCTGCGGCAGTTGGTTGCGGCGGTATTGCAGCAGGTTGCGGGTAACTTCGGGTTCCGCTAGTGCGAGGTAGAGCGGCACGGCGTAGGCTTCGGTGTCCCAATAGGTCGCGCCGCCGTATTTTTCGCCGGTAAAACCTTTGGGGCCGATATTCAGGCGCGCGTCTTCGCCGTAGTAGGTGGAGAACAGTTGGAACAGGTTGAAGCGGATGCCTTGTTGCGCTTCGTCGCTGCCTTCGATGACCACGTCGGCGATTTCCCAACGGTGCAGCCAGCCTGCTTTGTGTGCGTCCAGCAAGGTTTCAAATGCAACGCCTGCGATTTTTTCCGACAAGGCGCGACCTGCGGCTTTCACTGCTTCCAAGCCCTGATAATCGCGGCTGGTAGTAACAATCACGCGTTTTTCAAAGGTTTCGGGCGTGCTGCCGACTTTAGCTTCAAAAGAATTGGAGACCTGCCAGTCGGTTTGGCTGCCGCCAAGGGCTTTGAAGCTGCCGGCGAAGGTTTGCTCGGCGTTGACGATGAATTGTTCCACGCCGAAGGGATTAGCGACGGTTTGGGTGGCAATGTAGGAGAGGCCGTCTGAAACGCCTTTGTCCAATACCTGCCAGAATTTTTCTTCATAGTTGGAGTCTTCGTTTTTCACATCGGCGTCGATGATGGAATCGATGCGGACTTGGTGGGTTTTGCCGTCAACGGATACGGCTTCCCAGCGGATAACCGCCAGCTCTTTTTGCGCGACGGACAGGAATTTGCACACATCGAAACGCACGCCGAATACGGTGAACGAGCGGCGCAACACGCCGTGCTGCATATCGAGTTCGATGGAGAAGTCGGCAACGTCGTTTTTCGCCAAGTCCACTTCCTGATTGTCGACAAAGATTTTAACTTTGCTGAAATTGAGCGCATTGATGGCTTTGCCAAAATATTTAGGATAGCCGTTTTTCCACCAACCGACGCGGGTTTTGTCGGGGAACCAAACACCGGCGATGTAGGTGCCCAAGTGGCTGTCGGCGGAGTAGGTTTCTTCAAAGTTGCCGCGCATACCCATATAGCCGTTGCCCAAACTGGTCAGGCTCTCTTGCAGCCGTTTGTATTCTTTTTCCAGTTTTGCCGAACGCAATGTCCAAGGGCTGATTTCCATGATTCTTGTGTACATTTATGAAGCTCCTGTTATTAAAATCGTAAGTTCGGCAAAGGTTTCAGACGGCCTTTGCCGATGGTATGGATGGATTATTCGCCGTGGGTCTCTTTAATCAGACATACAGAGAAGGCTCCCAGCAGCAAGACTGCGCCTGCAACCAAGAACATGGTTGCCTGATGGCTGCCCAGCATAGGGAAGAGGATAAAGCTCAGCAGGGAGGCGACGATTTGAGGCATACAGATAGAGCCATTAAACAGACCCAAATAAGTACCCATGTGTTTGCCGGAGAGGGCATTGGTTACAATCGTCAAAGGATAGGTAATGATACCTGCCCACGCGATGCCGATTAAGGTATAAGACAGGATTAATGCGTATTGATTGTGGATAAAGAAAATAGAGAAGAAACCGAGCGCGCCCAGAGCCAGACAACCGAAATAACCGGCTTTATGGTATTTATTCGGTACTTTTGCCAGAATAAACGAACATATGACGGCAGCAATGGATTGCACCGCCGCCAAAACGCCGTACCAGTTGCCTGCTTCTTGGTAGCCTACGGAAGAGGCATCGGTTGTCTGCCAAACGTTTTCTGCAATCGCGCCTGCCGAGTAAGTCCACATATATTGGAAAGCGAACCAACAGAAGAATTGCACCAAAGTCACTGTCCAAAACGCTTTAGGTGCGGTTTTTAAGAGTTCGAACCAGTTGGCTTTTTCCTGATTTGCGGCTACGTCGATGCCGTGGTAGCGGGCGTAGGTTTCCGGATCATACTCTTTGACTTTGAAGATGGTGAACGCACTGGTAATAATCAGTAAGGCTGCGCCCACATAGAATGCTACGACCACGGTCTGCGGCACGACGCCTTTTTCGGCCGTGTTCGCCAAACCGATATACGCAAACACAAACGGCAGAATCGCCGCCACAACCGCGCCCGTATTCGCTAAGAAACTTTGAATCCCGTAGGCGTAGCTTTTCTGCTCCTCGTTGACCATGTCGCCGACCATCATTTTAAACGGCTGCATTGCCATATTGGAGGATACGTCCAACAGCGCAATCATCAGCGCGCCAAACGACAAAGCCGCCAAAGAAGCGTAGCCAAAACCGAAGCTGCCCGAGTTCGGCATCAGAATCATGACGATAACCGCAATCAGCGTACCGTAAAGCAGATAGGGAAGACGGCGGCCGCCCAAGCGCGGCATCCAAGTGCGGTCTGAGTAGTAGCCCACAATCGGTTGAACCAACATACCGGCCAATGGCGGCAGAATGAAAAACCAGCCCAAATTATGCGGGTCGGCGCCTAAAGTTTGAAAAATTCGGCTCATTTGTGAGCTTTGCAGGGTAAAGGCCGTCTGAACGCCGAGATAGCCGAAGCTCAGCATCCAAATCGTACTTTTTGCCAGTGACGGCAAACCTTGTTTTGTTGTTTTTTGCGTATGTTCAGACATGAGGCAAATCCTTATTTTAAAAGTATTTGTATTGGGAAATCTGAAATTGTTTTTAGCGCGGTGTTTCTTTTTCGTTATTATTTGTTTATGTACTTTCAAAGATATAGGCGCATTTTATGGAGCATGCCGGATGTTGGCAATGTTTGTTCAAAGATAAACTGGCTTAAATCAAATTTTTTACGGTTTCGTATTGAAAATTTTGGAGACTGAAGGCATTGGTTCGGCTTTGCTACATATTGTGATGCTTATTTCTATTTTCAGACGGCATTTGAACAAGCAAGTATTGGGGCAATAGGTTAAAATGGGCCGTCTGAAATTTGTTTGATGAAAACGAGAAAACTATGTCTCAACAATACGTCTATTCTATGCTGCGCGTGAGCAAGGTTGTGCCGCCGCAGAAAACCATCATTAAAGACATTTCCCTTTCCTTTTTCCCCGGCGCGAAAATCGGTTTGCTCGGTTTGAACGGTGCGGGTAAATCTACTGTACTGCGGATTATGGCAGGTGTGGATAAAGAATTCGAGGGCGAAGCCGTGCCGATGGGCGGCATTAAAATCGGCTACCTGCCGCAAGAGCCTGAGCTTGATCCTGAGAAAACCGTGCGTGAGGAAGTGGAAAGCGGTTTGGGCGAAGTGGCTGCCGCGCAGAAACGCTTGGAAGAAGTGTATGCCGAGTATGCCAATCCTGATGCAGATTTTGACGCGTTGGCGGAAGAACAAGGCCGCTTGGAAGCGATTATTGCGGCGGGTTCGTCTACCGGCGGCGGTGCAGAGCATGAATTGGAAATCGCTGCCGACGCGCTGCGCCTGCCTGATTGGGATGCCAAAATCGGCAATTTGTCCGGCGGTGAAAAACGCCGTGTGGCTTTGTGCAAACTCTTGTTGAGCAAGCCCGATATGCTTTTGCTGGATGAGCCGACCAACCACTTGGACGCAGAATCTGTCGAATGGCTGGAGCAATTCTTGGTCCGCTTCCCCGGTACAGTCGTTGCTGTAACACACGACCGCTACTTCCTCGACAACGCCGCCGAATGGATTTTGGAACTCGACCGCGGCCACGGCATTCCGTGGAAAGGCAATTACTCGTCTTGGCTGGAGCAGAAAGAAAAACGTTTGGAAAACGAGGCGAAGTCTGAAGCTGCACGCGTGAAGGCGATGAAGCAGGAATTAGAATGGGTGCGCCAAAATGCCAAAGGCCGCCAAGCCAAGTCCAAAGCGCGTTTGGCGCGTTTTGAAGAAATGAGCAACTACGAATACCAAAAACGCAATGAAACGCAGGAAATCTTCATTCCCGTTGCCGAGCGTTTGGGTAATGAAGTAATTGAATTTGTGAACGTTTCCAAATCGTTCGGCGACAAAGTGCTGATTGACGATTTGAGCTTCAAAGTGCCTGCGGGCGCGATTGTCGGCATCATCGGCCCGAACGGCGCAGGTAAATCGACGCTATTTAAAATGATTTCTGGCAAAGAGCAGCCTGATTCCGGCGAAGTGAAAATCGGGCAAACCGTGAAAATGAGCTTGATTGACCAAAGCCGCGAAGGTTTGCAAAACGATAAAACCGTGTTCGATAACATCGCCGAAGGCCGCGACATTTTACAGGTTGGTCAGTTTGAAATTCCCGCCCGCCAATATTTGGGACGCTTCAACTTCAAAGGCAGCGACCAAAGTAAAATCGCGGGTCAATTGTCTGGCGGCGAACGCGGTCGTCTGCACTTGGCAAAAACCTTGTTGAGCGGCGGTAATGTCTTACTGTTGGATGAACCGTCTAACGATCTCGACGTGGAAACCCTGCGCGCGTTGGAAGACGCATTGTTGGAATTTGCCGGTAGCGTGATGGTGATTTCGCACGACCGCTGGTTCCTCGACCGTATTGCTACACATATTTTGGCTTGTGAAGGCGACTCTAAATGGGTGTTTTTTGACGGTAACTATCAGGAATACGAAGCCGATAAGAAACGCCGTTTGGGCGAAGAGGGCGCGAAACCGAAACGTATCCGTTACAAACCGGTAACACGTTAAGCAGGTTTGAACCAAAAGGCCGTCTGAAACTTTTAATGTTTCAGACGGCCTTTTATTTTTGATGTTTATGATTGTTTTCTTAATTGCGGATGGTTTTCCAATGTATCAATGATGATTTCAATCATGCGTGGGGCAGTTTGCGCCAAATCGAAGCCTTGACCTGAAGAAAGCCAGCGCCAAATCAAGCCGTCTAATGAAGACTTGATGAAGATGACCGCCATGTCGATATCTAAATTATCCGCCAACGCTTTTTGTTGTACCACATCAGTCAGAACGGCAACGATTTTTTCACGCCATAGCGATTGGTGTTTTTTAGCGATGGCAATGACCGCCTCGTTTTGCTCGGTGTGTTCGCATTTTAAAAACAAAATGCTATGGAATTTATAGTGAAGCTCGTTGTGTTGCAGGCGCTCGAAAAAACGGGTCAGAGTCAGTCGGAAGCTTGACCAAGCCTGTTCGTTATTATTGTTCGAGTCTTCTTTTATGCAGCTTTCGATGTCGTCGCAAATCCGTTGGAACAAGGCGTCAAACAAATCTTCTTTGTTTTTGAAATGCCAATACAGCGCGCCGCGCGTTACGCCTGCGGCTTGGGCGATTTCGTTGAGCGAGGTGCGGGCAATGCCTTTCTGATAAAACGTATCCAATGCGGCAAGCATGAGATATTCTTTGGTTTTTAAGGCTTCGGTTTTGGTTCTTCTCATAGTTGTTTTGTGGGGAATGTAAATTTATGGTTCGGATTATAAAAAATTACTTCTGAACATGCAAGAATGTATGTATAATTTAATTCAATACTTGATAGTGTTTCTCAACACTATATAATCAGCCTGTTTTTCATAAAAGCAGGCAATTTCTGTTTGCGAAATATGAGATTAAAGTAAGCAATTTTTAATCAGTCAAACCCTTATTTATCATAGAGATAGGAAAATTATGGCTCTTTATGCTTCTAAAATGATGCGTGTCGCGGCAATCGCAGTAGCTACTGCGTTGGCACTTTCCGCTTGCGGCAAAGGTGATGAAAAAGCAGCCGGCCAACAGGCGCAAGGCAGTCAGCAACAGCAAAAACAACCTGCGCCTGAAGTCCGCGTGGTTACTGTACATCCGGAAACCGTTGCATTGACAACCGAGTTGCCGGGCCGTCTGGAATCATTGCGTACTGCGGAAGTTCGCGCCCAAGTCGGCGGTATTTTGCAAAAACGCCTGTTTCAAGAGGGCAGCTATGTGCAAGCCGGTCAGCCTTTATATCAAATCGACAGCTCATCTTATGAAGCAAACTTAGAAAGCGCACACGCCCAGTTGGCGAGTGCGCAAGCTACTTTGGCTAAAGCGAATGCCGACTTAGCCCGCTACAAACCGCTGGTTGCCGCCGATGCCATCAGCCAACAAGAATATGATGCGGCCGTAACCGCCAAGCGCTCAGCCGAAGCAGGCGTCAAATCCGCTCAAGCAGCCATCAAATCTGCCGGTATCAGCCTGAACCGCTCCCGCATTACTGCGCCGATTTCCGGCTTTATCGGTCAATCTAAAGTTTCTGAAGGTACGCTGTTGAATGCCGGCGATACCACTGTTTTGGCCACCATCCAACAAACCAACCCGATGTATGTCAACGTTACCCAATCTGCCAGTGAGGTTATGAAACTGCGTCAACAGGTTGCAGAAGGCAAATTGTTGGCGGCAAACGGCGCGATTGAAGTGGGCATCAAATTTGACGATGGTGCGGTTTATCCTGAAAAAGGCCGTCTGCTGTTTGCAGATCCGACTGTTAACGAAACGACCGGCCAAATTACATTGCGCGCCGCTATTCCTAATGACAAAAATATCTTGATGCCGGGCTTGTATGTGCGCGTGTTGATGGAACAAGTGGCAGTGGATAATGCATTTGTAGTGCCGCAACAAGCAGTTACCCGCGGTTCGCAAGATACGGTGATGGTGGTGAATGACAAGAGCGAAATGGAAGCGCGTGTCGTGACCATTGCCCAACAGCAAGGTAGCAATTGGGTGATTACAGACGGCCTGAAAGACGGCGACAAAGTGATTGTTGAAGGCATCAGCATTGCCGCTATGTCGGGTGCTAAACAGGTAACGCCGAAAGAATGGACGCCGCCTGCAAGTGCTGCGGCAGCAGCACCGGCAGTTTCAGATGGCCAGGCTGCATCCGAGGCCAAGCCTGAAGCTAAAGCTGCATCTGAAGCTAAATAAGGAACGCGTGAATGTCTAAGTTTTTTATTGACCGCCCCATTTTTGCATGGGTTATTGCGATTTTTATCATCGCAGCGGGTATTTTCGGCATTCAAAAACTGCCGATTTCCCAATATCCGTCCGTTGCTGCACCGACCATTACTTTGCGCGCTACTTATCCGGGCGCTTCTGCTCAGGTAATGGAAGACAGCGTACTGGCCGTTATCGAACGTAATATGTACGGTGTGGAAGGTTTGGACTATATGACGACTTCTGCCAATTCCAGCGGCAGCGGCAGCGTCAGTCTGACGTTTACACCGGAAACCAATGAAGATTTGGCGCAGGTAGACGTGCAGAACAAATTGTCGGAAGTGTTGTCCACATTGCCCTCTACCGTACAGCAATATGGTGTAACCGTATCTAAAGCGCGTTCCAACTTCTTGCAAGTGGTCATGCTTTCTTCTGAAAAGCAATCCATTGAGGAAATGAACGATTACGCCCAGCGCAATATCATTCCTGAACTGCAGCGTATCGACGGGGTAGGGCAGGTACAATTGTTTGGTGCGCAACGCGCCATGCGTATTTGGGTTGACCCGAAAAAACTGCAAAACTACAACCTGTCTTTTGCTACGGTAACCAATGCGCTTGCGACACAAAATATCCAAATTTCTGCAGGCTCTATCGGTTCTTTGCCGGCGGCTGCAGGTCAGACTATTTCAGCAACTGTGACGGCGCAAGGTCAGCTGAGCACTGCTGAAGAGTTTGGCAACATCATTTTGGTATCCAATACCGATGGTTCTAATGTCTATCTGAAAGACGTTGCCAAAGTCAGCTTGGGTATGCAGGACTATTCTACTTCCACACGTTTGAACGGCGTGAATACCACCGGTATGGCAGTGATGCTGTCCAACAGCGGTAACGCTTTGGCAACGGCGACTGCCGTGAAAGAAAAAATGGCAGTTTTGCAGAAGTATTTTCCAGACGGCATGAGCTGGAAAGTTCCTTACGATACTTCCAAATTTGTGGAAATTTCGATTGAGAAAGTGATCCATACGCTTTTGGAAGCCATCGTATTGGTATTCTTAGTGATGTATCTCTTCCTGCAAAACATCCGCTATACGCTGATTCCGACCATTGTTGTACCGATTTCCCTGTTGGGCGGTTTTGCCTTTATCTCATACATGGGTATGTCGATTAACGTATTGACCATGTTTGCGATGGTATTGGTGATCGGTATTGTGGTCGATGACGCGATTGTGGTCGTTGAAAACGTTGAGCGTATTATGGCGAGTGAAGGTCTGTCGCCTAAGGCTGCAACCAAAAAAGCGATGGGTCGGATTTCCGGCGCGGTGATTGGTATTACTGCCGTGTTGATGTCCGTATTTGTTCCGCTGGCAATGTTTAGCGGTGCAACAGGTAACATTTACAAACAGTTTGCCTTGACCATGGCGGCATCGATTGCATTCTCCGCATTCCTTGCCTTGACGCTGACTCCGGCATTATGTGCCACCATGCTCAAACCGATTCAGAAGGGTCATCACGAAGAGAAAAAAGGTTTCTTCGGTTGGTTTAACAAAAAATTCGACAGCTGGACACACGGCTACGAAGGCTGGGTTGCCAAAGTCTTGCGCAAGACTTTGCGCATGATGGTTGTCTATATTGGTTTGACTGTTGTGGGCGTATTCCTGTTTATGCGTCTGCCGACTTCCTTCTTGCCGACTGAAGACCAAGGTAACTTGATGTTGAGCGTACAGCTGCCTGCCGGCGCGACCAAAGAGCGTACCGATGCAACTTTGGCTCAAATCACTCAGCTGGCAAAATCTATACCTGAGATCGAGAACATTATTACCGTTTCCGGCTTTAGTTTTAGCGGTTCCGGCCAAAACATGGCTTTGGGCTTTGTCATTCTGAAAGACTGGAGCGAACGTACTGCTCCGGGCAGCGATGCGACTTCTATTTCCGGTAAGTTGACCGGTATGATGATGACTACGCTGAAAGACGGTTTCGGTTTGGCGATTGTGCCTCCTGCCATTATGGAATTGGGTACAGGCTCCGGCTTGACGATTTACCTGCAAGACCGTAACAACAGCGGCCATGCTGCATTGTTGGCCAAGCGCAATGAGTTGATTGACAAAATGCGTAAAAGCGGTTTGTTTAACCCAAGTACCGTTCGTGCGAGCGGTTTGGAAGATGCGCCGCAGTTGAAAATCGACATCAACCGTGCCGCAGCAGCCGCACAAGGTATTTCGTTCTCTGATATCCGTACTGCCTTGGCTTCTTCTTTGGGTTCGTCTTATGTCAACGACTTCCCGAATCAAGGCCGTCTGCAACGCGTAATGGTACAAGCTGATGCGAGTGCCCGTATGCAGCCTGCCGATATTCTGAACCTGACTGTGCCGAACAAATCCGGTGTTGCCGTACCGCTTTCTACCATTGCTACTGTTTCTTGGGAAAATGGTATGGAACAAAGCGTCCGCTTCAATGGCTATCCCGCTATGGAGATCTCCGGCTCGCCTATCAGCGGCGTATCTTCCGGCCAAGCAATGGCTGCGGTACAGCAAATGGTTGATGAAATGGGCGGCGGTTACAGTCTGGAGTGGGGCGGTCAGTCTCGTGAAGAGGCCAAAGGCGGCTCGCAAACTGTCGTGTTGTACGCATTGGCCGCTGCCGCTGTATTCTTGGTATTGGCTGCTTTGTACGAAAGCTGGTCTATCCCGTTGGCGGTTATCCTTGTGATTCCGTTGGGCTTGATTGGCGCGGCATTGGGCGTGACCGGTCGTAACATGTTTGAAGCACTGCTGGGCAGTATTCCGGCATACGCCAACGATATCTACTTCCAAGTCGGTTTCGTTACGGTGATGGGTTTGAGTGCGAAAAACGCGATTTTGATTATCGAGTTTGCCAAAGACCTGCAAGCGCAAGGCAAGAGCGCGCTTGAAGCTGCGCTTGCCGCCGCACACTTGCGTTTCCGTCCGATTATCATGACCTCGTTCGCCTTCATCTTGGGCGTGGTACCGCTTTATGTTGCCAGCGGTGCCAGCTCCGCCAGCCAACGTGCGATTGGTACGACCGTGGTCTGGGGTATGTTGATCGGTACGATTCTGTCTGTGTTCCTTGTGCCTTTGTTCTATGTGGTTGTGCGCAAATTCTTTAAAGAAACCGCACACGAGCATGAGATGGCCGCCAAACACGCCGCTGAAGCCGGCATGATTGAAGACGGTAAACACGATTCAGACAAGCACTAAAGCAAAGGCCGTCTGAAAATTTTCAGACGGCCTCAAAATGCTAAAGGATTCTAAAATGAAGAAGATTACATTCAAACCTGTACTGACCGCCGTTGCCGCAGCTGTGGCTTTGTCGGCCTGTACCATGATGCCGAAATATGAGCAGCCTCAAGTTGCCGTTGCCGATACGTTTAAATACGACACTGTTGACGACGGTATCCGCGCCGCTGAATTGGGTTGGCAAGACTACTTTGCCGATCCGCGCCTGCACCGCTTGATCGACATCGCATTGGAACGCAATACCGATTTGCGTACAGCCGCGCTGAATGCGGAAATCTACCGCAAGCAATACATGATTGCGCGTAATAATTTGTTGCCAACCGTCAATGCCAGCGGTACAGGTTCGCGTCAAGGCAGTTTGAGTGGCGGCAGCGTTAGCAGCCAATACAGCGTGGGTTTGGGCGCAGCCTCTTATGAGCTTGACCTCTTCGGCCGTGTCCGCAGCACCAGCGAAGCCGCGTTGCAAGGTTATTTTAATGTGGCCGCAAACCGCGATGCCGCCCATCTGACCCTGATTTCTACCGTTGCCAAAGCCTACTTTAACGAACGCTACGCGGAAGAAACCATGGCATTGGCACAACGCGTATTACAAACCCGTGAAGCGACTTACAAGCTCTCGCAATTACGCCATAAGGCCGGCGTGATTTCCGCCGTTGATTTGCACCAACAGGAAGCGCTGATTGAATCGGCCAAAGCCGATTATGCATCCGCGGTGAAAAACCGCGAGCAAGCGCGCAATTCCTTGGCCATGCTGATTAATCAACCTCTGCCCGAAGATTTGCCTGCCGGCCTGTCTTTGAGCAAACAGTTCAAAATCACCAAACTGCCTGCCGGTTTGAGTTCGGACGTGTTGCTCAACCGCCCGGATATCCGCGCGGCCGAATACTCGCTCAAACAAGCCAATGCCAATATCGGCGCGGCACGTGCGGCCTTCTTCCCGCGCATCAGCCTGACCGGTTCTGTCGGTACAGCTTCCGGCGAGTTGAGTGGCCTGTTTAAGAGCGGCACGGGTGTTTGGGCGTTTGCACCGTCCATCACGCTGCCTATCTTTGACTGGGGTACCAACAAAGCCAATCTTGACGTAGCCAAACTGCGCCAACAGGCACAAATCGTTGCTTATGAAGCCGCTGTTCAATCCGCATTTAAAGACGTTTCCAATGCTTTGGTTGCGCGCGAACAGCTGGATAAAAGCTATGAAGCGTTGAGTAAACAAAGCCGTGCCTACAACGACAGCCTGCGCCTTATCAGCCTGCGCTACAAACATGGCGTATCCAGCGCATTGGATTTACTGGATGCCGAGCGCAGCAGTTATAGCGCGGATACTGCTCTTTTAGCCAATCAGCTGACCCGTCTGGAAAACCTTGCCGACTTGTATAAAGCACTTGGCGGCGGTTTGAAACGAGAAACCAAAGCTGCTGAATAAGTATTTTCCTTCTAAAATCAAAAGGCCGTCTGAAACATTTAGGTTTCAGACGGCCTTTTTGTTATGCGGCAATTCTAAGCTTTTAATTTTTCGCTTAAAGTGGCTGCATAGGCTGCGCGTTCGTTACGGCTGGCTTCGGGCTGGTGTGTGTTGAGCGAAGACCATTTGCGGTTGCTACGCGCTTTGTTGAGTTCGCTTGGCAATTTGGCCGCATTCCATGGCGCTTTGCGTTCTTTTAGCTCGATATGCGACTGAGCCGCATGGCCGCGCGTTTGCAAGACGTGCAACAAATCCAGTGCGCGTGCGGCGAGCAGGGTAAGGGTTTCCGGATCGGTATGCAGGGTTTGCCTGCCGTTGATTTTGTCGGTGATGTCTTGGGCATTGGGCAAAATGCCGCCCAACAGGCCGCCGATGGCCGTACCCAAACCAAGTGAGCCGCCAAGCGTGGCAATATCCAAGCCTAAGCCGATGAGTGCACCTGCGGTTGCGCCGGTACCGGTACGGATGCCGTAATGTTTGAGCAATTCGCTGTCAAACGGATCTTGTTTGAAGGCTTTGGGCATCCATGTGCTGTCGCTGCCGACTTCGTCGTGATAGAAGCGGTAAAGTGTGAACAGGCGTTGTTGCATTTGCCGCTCAAGTTGGCGGATTTCCGATTGCATGACTTCCAAAGTCGGGGCAGGGTCGTCGTTTTCGGCAATTTCTTGGGTAAATGCGGCGGCATCCAGCAGAAAATCGGCAATTTCACGGCGCGCTTCCGTATCCAGCAGTTGCCACTCGCGACGGCGCATATTGATGAGGCGGTCGAGGATGTCGCGCTTGGGTAACATGGTGGCAAGGTTGTCCCACAATCGGATTTCGCCTTCAAAGTCGAAGGCAACGGTATCGAAACCGGCGTAAACATGCAGGTTTCTGCGGGCGAGCATATTGGTCCAAGCGGTCAGGTCTTGATTTTGGGTGAAGTTGAACACGGGCATGATGGGCTTGGCGCACCAAGACAAAATAGTCAGCTCGTCTTTGTATTTGTCGAGGACGGGTTCCCGCGCATCGATGACGTACATGGCCATATCGCTTTGCATGACTTGGCGCAGAACTTTGGCCTCTTGGTTAAACTCGTGATGCGATTCATGGCTGTTGAGGAATTGCTGGATGCGCTCAATGCCGTCATCGCGTGCGGATGTATGGGTTTCCAGCCAGTCCAACACGCCGCCGGCATCTTCAAGGCCGGGTGTGTCGTAGAGATAAACCAGGCTGTCGTCGCCGTCGTTGATAAGGGCTTCTTCGACATGGCGCGTGGTGGAGGGCGCGTTTTTCACTTCGCCGAAGGTGCTGTCGCGCAAAAGCGTACGTAAGAGCGAGGTTTTGCCTGTGTTAGTATGGCCGACGACGGCAAGGGAAAGTGGGGTGGTCATGGTTGTGGGTTGGGTTGATATGGACTATGAATGTGTGAGTATGGAGCCGTTTATCTTTAGTGGCAATATATGTTTCAGACGGCCCTAAATTCTTTTTATATATGGGCGAAAATAGCAAGAAAAAGAGGGGAATAGTGGATTTGTTGTTTTTTAGCAAAATACTTGAAAATAGATGGGAAAACAGTTGACAGGAGGGTAGAAGGCTAGGATAATTCGCGCCGTTGAGTTGCTTGATGCAGCTTGATTTTTCTCCTCTATTTCTCCTTTGTAGACTTGGCGCATATCAAAACGGTATGCGCATTTTTTTATCTACATTGAAACATGATTACATTTAAGATCTGTTAATTGAATAATTAAGAAACTTTACAAGAAAAATACTTGCGCGGTTGAATATCTTGTTGCATAATTCGTTTCGTTAGCTGGTTCGAGTAGTCAGTTAATAGTTTCTCCTCTATTTCTCCTTTGTAGACTTGGCACACATTCTGTCGGATGTGTGCATTTTTTTTGCCTATTTAAAATAAAGGCCGTCTGAATGTTGTAATCTTTCAGACGGCCTTTGTTTGTTGAATAGAATTAGATGTCTAATACTACTTCTTCTTTGACTTCTTCCATGACAACATAGCTGCGGCTTTCGGAAGCAGCCGGCAGTTGCAGCAGGATATTGCCGAGCATATCGCGATAGGCGGACATATTGGGCAGGCGGACTTTGATAAGGTAGTCGTATTCGCCGGATACTAAGTGGCATTCCAGAATTTGCGGAATCTTCAGCACTTCGCGTTTGAAGTCTTCAAAAATATTGCCGGATTTGGAACGCAGTCTCAGCTCGACAAAGACCAAGAGGCTTTGGCCTAAAGCATGAGGATTCAGATGGGCGTGATAGCCGGTAATGAGGTTGTCGCGTTCCAAGCGGCGGACGCGTTCGGTTACTGGCGTAGTGGAGAGGCCGACTTTTTCAGCCAATTCAGTCATGGGGATACGTGCATTTTGTTGTAGGAGCTTGAGGATTTTTAAGTCGGTTTTGTCGAGTTCTTTCATGGCCTTGATGTCTGTCGTTTTCATTTGGATTGAATCATAACCTTAAAACAGGCTGAGAAGAAGCATAAATGCCTAAAGGTGCGCATGAGTTCTAAAATATGAATAGATTATTCTTGTGTATTTCATGGAATCCTGTGTAGTTTTTGACCTATAATATTTACTTCAAAGTAATAGGGCAGGCCGTCTGAAACGGAATGCCGATAAGAGGAATACATTATGCGTCCGCTCAATGCGCAAATCCGTTTGGATAATTTACGTCAAAATTATCGTTTTCTCAAAGAGTTGCATGGCAATAAATTGTTGGCCGTGATTAAGGCCGATGCTTACGGGCATGGTGCGGTCAGATGTGCACACGCGTTGGCGGATATTGCCGACGGCTTTGCGGTGGCAACGGTAGATGAAGGCGTGGAATTGCGTCAAAACGGCATTAAAAATCCGATTGTTTTGTTGGAAGGCGTGTTTGAGGCTGCGGAATATGCGGATGTTGACCGTTATGATTTGTGGCCGGCAATCGGTAGCCAATGGCAGTTGGAGGCGTTTGTGCATCATGAGTGGCAACGTCCGACGACCGTATGGCTGAAAATGGACTCGGGTATGCACCGTGCCGGTTTCTTTCCGCATAACTATGCCGCCGCCTATACTGCATTGAAACAATCCGAATCGGTTGAAAACATTGTGAAATTCAGCCATTTTGCCTGCGCGGACGAACCGGAAAACGGCATGACCGAAATGCAGCTTGAAGCGTTTGATTTGGCGTGTGAGGGTTTGGAAGGCGAAGAGAGCTTGGCGAATTCCGCCGCGATTTTGAACGTGCCTGAAGCGCGGCGCGATTGGGGACGTGCCGGTCTGGCCTTGTATGGTATTTCGCCTTTCGGCGGCGTGGATGAGCGTTTGAAACCTGTTATGCGCCTGACTTCCCGTGTTTTCGGCGAGCGCGTGTTGCAACCGCATTCTCCGATTGGCTACGGCGCAACGTTCTACACCAGCAAATCTATCCGTGTCGGTTTGATTGCCTGCGGCTATGCCGACGGTTATCCGCGTCGCGCTTCCACTAATTCCCCTGTGGCAGTGGATGGCAAACGCAGCCGTATTATCGGCAGGGTATCTATGGATATGATTACGGTTGAGCTGGAAGCATCGAAAGAGGGCTTGGGCGCGGAAGTCGAGCTTTGGGGCGATGTGATTAATATCAATGAAGTTTCCGAAGTTGCCGGTATGATTCCGTACGAAATTCTCTGCAATATCAAACGTGCGAAGTTTACTTATATCGAGTAAGCAGTAAAAGATGAGGCCGTCTGAAATGTGTTTTCAGACGGCCTTTTTATTAGCTGCAATTAAAACGATTCGTCAGCGCGTAGATAACGCCATTTGCCCGGCGGCAGTCTGCCGAGTTTGACTTTACCCATGCGGATGCGTTTCAAACCGACGACACGCAGGCCGACCAGTTCGCACATGCGGCGGATTTGGCGTTTTTTGCCTTGTCGCAAAATAAAGCGCAACTGGTCTTCGTTTTGCCATTCGACTTTGGCGGGGCGCAATTTTTCTCCGTCCAAACTCAAGCCGTGGTTGAGTAGGGCGAGGCCTTTATCGTCCAGTTTGCCACGGACGCGGACAAGGTATTCTTTTTCGCTGCTGCTGTTTTCACCAATCAGTTGTTTGGCAATGCGGCCGTCCTGAGTGAGTACTAACAATCCGACGGAGTCGATATCTAAGCGGCCGGCAGGGGCTAAGCCGAATTTGTGTTTTTCGCTGAAAGGGATACGGCTGTCATCGCCTTCCCAATGGTTTTCGGCGGTAATGAGTTCTGCGGCGGATTTATAGCCTTTTTCTGCCTGCGCGCTGACGTAGCCGACGGGTTTATTCAGAAGGATGGTTACGCGCGCTGCTTGTTTTTCATGGGCTTGTTTGTTGAGGTCGATGCGGTCGCGCTCGGTGACTTTTTGACCGAGTACGGCGGTTTGACCGTTGACTTTGACCCAGCCTTGCTCGATGTAACTGTCTGCCTCGCGGCGCGAGCATAAGCCCAATTGCGCCATGCGTTTGGAGAGGCGCATGGTTTCGGAATCGTTGTTTTGCATGGTATGGCAATATAGAGAAATGGGAATGTCGGATTATAGCATTGACTGTTTGTCAGGCCGTCTGAAAACTGAATTTTTGGGTTTTCAGACGGCCTTTCGTTTGTTATATGTTAAGGAATATTTAGTTTTGAAGTAAAAAATGAAGGGTATATTGTCTGTTTGTGTTAACCTTACGGACGAACTAATCATTTTGTTTTCAGTCGAATTTGGGTTGAAATGACATTTCACTCATGAAATCATGAAGACTATAATGACTGGTCTTTCTGAAGCGCATTAAGGCAGTTTGTCGCTAAAGCAAGCCTTGGTGCATCACGTTTTAAGGATAAATCAATGAAATCGCTCAAATCATTTTTGATCTGGGGCATTGTGGTTTTGGTAGGCTTGGCCTCCTTTACTACTTTAGCTCTCAGCCGTGGCGAGCAAGTCAGTGCGATTTGGATGGTTACGGCCGCCATTTCGGTATACTGCATTGCCTACCGTTTCTACAGTCTTTACATTGCCAACCGTGTGATGCAGCTTGATCCTAACCGTCTGACTCCGGCAGAACGCCACAATGACGGCTTGGACTATGTTCCCACACATAAAGGCGTACTGTTCGGCCACCACTTTGCCGCTATTGCCGGCGCAGGCCCTCTGGTTGGTCCTGTATTGGCAGCGCAAATGGGTTATCTGCCCGGTACTTTGTGGATTATCTTCGGCGTGGTATTTGCCGGTGCCGTACAGGATATGATGGTACTATTTGTTTCTATGCGCCGTGACGGTAAGTCTTTGGGCGATATCGTGAAACAAGAACTCGGTACCGTTCCCGGCGTGATTGCATCCATTGGTATTTTGATGATTATGGTCATCATTATGGCGGTGTTGGCGCTGATTGTTGTGAAAGCATTGGTTCACAGCCCTTGGGGTACGTTCACCATCGCAGCGACTATGCCGATTGCTCTGTTTATGGGTATTTACACCCGTTATATCCGTCCGGGCAAAATCGGCGAGATTTCCATCGTCGGCTTTATTTTGCTGATGTTGGCCGTGATTTACGGTGAAGATGTTGCCCACAGCTCCTTCGGTCACTGGTTCGACCTTGACGGCATTCAGCTGACTTGGGCGATTATGATTTACGGTTTCGTGGCTTCCGTATTGCCGGTTTGGCTCTTGCTGACTCCGCGCGACTATCTGTCTACCTTCCTGAAAATCGGTACGATTGCAGCTTTGGCTTTGGGTATCGTTATTGTTAACCCGACTCTGCAAATGCCTGCAGTTACCCACTTTATCGATGGTTCAGGCCCGGTATTCTCTGGTGCATTGTTCCCATTCTTGTTCATTACCATTGCTTGTGGTGCAGTTTCAGGCTTCCATGCGCTGATTTCTTCAGGTACCACTCCAAAAATGGTGGAAAACGAAACCCACGTCCGCATGATCGGTTACGGCGGCATGATTATGGAAAGCTTTGTGGCTATTATGGCGCTGGCTGCCGCCGCTTCGCTTGAGCCAGGCGTGTACTTTGCGATGAACAGCCCGGCCGCGCTGATTGGTACAGATGCCAACACAGCTGCCGAAGTCATCACCACTAAACTGAATTTCTCTGTTGATGCCGCAACCCTGTTGCACACTGCTAAAGAAGTGGGCGAAAACACCATTCTATCCCGCGCAGGCGGTGCACCAACCCTCGCAGTCGGTATGGCACACATCATGAGCCGTCTGATTCCGGGCGAAGCCATGATGGCGTTCTGGTATCACTTTGCCTTGCTGTTTGAAGCCTTGTTCATCCTGACCGCAGTTGACGCCGGTACACGCGTTGCCCGTTTCATGATTCAAGACTTGGGCAGTATCTTCTACAAACCATTCGGTAACACCGACTCAATCCCTGCCAACTTGGTTGCCACATTCTTTGCTGTGGCATTGTGGGGTTACTTCCTCTATACCGGCGTAACCGACCCTCTGGGCGGTATTAACTCGCTCTGGCCGTTGTTTGGTATCGCCAACCAAATGCTTGCAGGCGTAGCGTTGATTATGTGTACCGTCGTATTGGTGAAAATGAAACGCGACCGCTATGTTTGGGTAACTTTGGTTCCTGCTGTCGGCGTATTGTTCGTAACCTGCTATGCCGGTTTGCAAAAACTGTTCCACAGCGACCCGCGCGTCAGCTTCTTGGCTCACGCAGGCAAATACCGCGATGCCTTGGCTTCAGGCGAAGTCCTCGCTCCTGCTAAAGACATTGGCGAAATGTCACAAATCATCTTCAACGACCAAATCAATGCCGGTTTGACCGCTTTGTTCTTGGCAGTTGTCGTGATTGTCGCCGTGTACGGTTTCCGTACTGCCATGAAAGCCCGCAAAGTCGGTTGGCCAACTGCTAAAGAAATTCCAGCAGTGTACCGCGACGGTAAACAGCCGGAGACTCAAAGTGAAGCATAAGCTCGCATCTTGGTGGAAAACCATCAAGTTGACAGCGAACTTGATGGCCGGTGTCCCAGATTATGAAAACTACGTTGCCCGCCAGCGCAAACATAATCCCAACGCGCCGGTCATGACCGAGCTGCAATTCCAAGACTACTGCCGCAAACGCCGTTGCGGCGGCAACGGCGGACGCTGTTGTTAATGAAGGCATAAAAAGGCCGTCTGAAAATATTTTCAGACGGCCTTTCATTATGGAATATCAATAAAAATCAAAAACTTTGTCTTGTCATCAATATTTAATCGAACAACTTG
Source organism: Neisseria sp. P0021.S007 (assembly GCF_051956855.1). Classification (NCBI taxonomy): domain Bacteria; kingdom Pseudomonadati; phylum Pseudomonadota; class Betaproteobacteria; order Neisseriales; family Neisseriaceae; genus Neisseria; species Neisseria sp. P0021.S007. Next base: position 25,492 of record NZ_JBQCXA010000008.1, on the reverse strand, counting down.
CCAATATTTACTCTTCTTCGAGCAGGACCAGCGGACGCTGTATTTTTCTGAGTTCTTCCACCTCGTCCAACAGCCGCATAATCAGCCCCAATGCAGGAATGCCGGCCTCAAAATCACGGCTTAAGCGTTGTGCGCGACGGATGCGGGCAAGATGAAAACCACTGAAGGTGCTTTTTTCGGGCACTCCATCTATGCTGATGATGTCTTCTGCTATAAGTTCCAACAGCCAATCACGACGGCAGCGGCTGGCGGCAACGATTTCTTCAAAAGTAAGGGTAACATCGGAGGACTGAATCATAATTTATCCTTTCTCTTATGCTTGTTTCGCGGCAAAGTGTTTGGCCAATTTTTCCCATGCGGCACGGTCGGCTTCGCTCTCTACTGGCGGAACATTAATGCGGATATTGAGATAAAGGTCTCCGGCTTCTTTTGCAGGAATACCTTTGCCTTTGAGGCGGATGCTTTTACCGCTTTGGCTGTTGGCAGGCAGATTGACCTGCAAGCGGCCTGAAGCGGTAGGGACGATGATTTTGCCGCCCAATACGGCTTCCCAAGGTTTGACATCTATTGTTTGATATACGTCTTTCCTGTTTTTGACGTATAAATCAGGTTGGTCGTGGAACTTGATTTTTAAGTACAAGTCACCGTTTTCTCCACCGTTATATCCCGGCAAACCTTGACCGGCCAAACGGATTTGTTGGCCTTCTGCAATGCCTTTGGGGATTTTGACGTTGAGGGTTTTATTTTGATAAACCGCACGTCCGTATTCGTCTAGAGTCGGCACATTCAAAGTCATGCTACGTTCTGCGCCAACATACGCTGCGTAAATATCAATACTCAATTCAGCATGTTGATCCTCGCCTTTTATTGGGCCGCGGGGTTGCTCGGAACGAGTGTGGGATTGGCGGAATGATGAAAACAGATCTTCAAAATTGAAGTCTCCCGCTCCGAACGGTTCGCCTTCATGACGTTCATAGTGGAAGCCGCCACCGTTAAATCCATTGCCAAACGGATTGCCGCCTTGACCGAACGGATTGCCTCCGGCGCTGCGTCCGTAAGGATTAGCCAACATTTCATCGTATTCGGCCCGCTTTTCTTTATCGGAAAGCGTTTCGTAGGCACGGTTGATTTCTACCGTACGTTCGGCTGCGTCAGGTTCTTTGCTGACATCGGGGTGGTATTTGCGCACCAGTTTTCGGTAGGCTTTTTTGATTTCGGCCTCATCCGCATCTTTGGCAACGCCTAGTATTTCATAATAGTTTTTTTCTGCCATGTTATTCCTTTGACTGCTAATATACAAAATTCTTATAGTTTTAATAATTGAGGGTAGATATTCTAAAATCAAGGGCATTGGAAATAAAATTCTCTATTTCTGACAATGATTAATGGGTAATTTATTTCTTTGTTTTTAGAGAAATAGAAAATATAAAGGCCGTCTGAAATACGGTTTTTCAGACGGCCTTTATCAAATTGGGGTTTTATTTGTCTTGAGCATTTTTTTGTTCGCGAACCACCCATTGGGCAATATCTGAACCCAATACTTTAGAAGTGCGGTTCAAGACGGCGCAAGAGCTTTTATAAGCGCCAAACATGCCACCGGAAGAGTTGCGGGTAAAGGTTTTTTTATTAACTTGTTTGCCGTCAACATACAAAGTGGCTGAAACCGCCATCCCTTTGGCGTGACCGATAAAGGCATTGCCTGCACTCATGGCGGAAGTGATAGCGATATCTGCGTATGTGCCTTGTTTTTTACCGTCACGGACAACTGTTACATCGCTTTTGGCTGCAGTTTCTTGCAAAGATTTGGACATGATGCTGCCCACTTCTAAACACTCAGAAACAATACGGGTATCGATTTCTTCTTTATCGCGGTAAGGAATGCTTTCATCAATATGGACATCTGCGCTGGCAAATGCAGATGCAAACAAGAATGCGGTTGCAAGGATACTGCTAGGAGACATAGTAGGGTACCTGAAATGGAATGTTAAAAAGAGTTGTTATTGTATAACGGTATTTACACTCAATCAACATAAGTTAAATAGGAAAAGATTTTGTTGAAATAGCTGTTATAGCAAGATAATCAAAAGGCCGTCTGAAATACTGCTATTCAGACGGCCTTTTGATTGGGGCATTAATTTGTTCTAGTCAAATAAGGCAGGGGATCGACTGCTTTGCCGTTTAGACGAACTTCAAAATGAAGCTTGACGCTGTCTGTATCGCTGCTGCCCATGGTCGCGATAACTTGACCTGCTTGGACTTTTTGATCTTTTTGTACCAAAAGCGTGTCGTTGTGGGCATAGGCGGTAATGGTGTAGTCGTTGTGGCTGATTAAAATCAGCTTGCCGTAGCCGCGTACTTCTTCGCCAACGTAGATGACGGTACCGGCTGCGGCAGAACGGATTTGTTGGCCTTGCGTGCCTGCAATATCTATGCCTTTGCTGCTTGTGCCGTTGTAGCGTTGGATAATGGAGGATGAGGCGTTATCGGTCGGCCATTGCAAGCTTAACCGGTTGATTGGGGTAACGGCGGTTGCTTGGCGTTGCTGCGTAGCAGTATTGCGGGAGGCAACATGACGGCGGACTCGCAATACTTGACCGACTTCGATTTGTGAGGCGTTGGGAAGGTTATTCCATGCAACCAGTGTATTGACGTTTTGTCCGTAGCGTTTGGCAATTTGGGTCAGGGTATCGCCGGGGCGGACTTTGTAGTAGCCGTCAGGTACAGCTCGGTTGGAAGAGGTATTGTTGCCGGCGCAGGCTGCTAAGACGGCAATGGTGCTGATGAGGGCCAGACGTTTTAAGGCCGTCTGAAAGGTGGAAATAAAATTTGTATTCATGGGTTGTTTCAAAATGTATCGTTATGTTGTGTATGATAGATAGGAAGAGTGGAAAAAGGTTCACTCAAAAGGCATGGGATAAACTGCATAAAGGCAGCATATTAACATTGAAAATTTGTGGATATGGCGGTATATTTTTTTATCATTTTGATGATAAAGGATTTTTTTGATAAGGTAAAAGAAAGTGAAAGTTTTTTCAGACGGTATTGAATAAGGCAATAAAAATCCCCTGCCGAGATAGACGGACAGGGGATTTTTGTCTCATCGAACTTATTTGTTCAATTCGTTAGCCAGATACAGCCAAGTTTCAATCACGGTATCAGGGTTGAGCGATACGCTCTCGATACCTTCTTGAACCAGCCATTTGGCAAAGTCCGGATGGTCTGACGGGCCTTGACCGCAAATACCGACGTATTTGTTTTGTTTGCGGCAGGCAGAGATTGCCAAGTGCAACATCACTTTAACGGCAGGGTTGCGCTCGTCGAAGGAATCAGATACCAAACCGCTGTCACGGTCGAGGCCGAGGGTCAGCTGGGTCATGTCGTTAGAGCCGATGGAGAAACCGTCGAAGTATTGCAGGAATTGTTCTGCCAATACAGCGTTGCTTGGCAACTCGCACATCATGATCAGGCGCAGGCCGTTTTTGCCGCGTTCCAAACCGTTTTCTTTCAGGGCTTTGACAACAGCTTCGGCTTCACCCAAAGTGCGGACGAATGGAATCATGATTTCGACGTTGGTCAAACCCATTTCGTCACGGACGCGTTTCAAGGCTTTGCACTCGAGTGCGAAGCAGTCTTTGAAGCTGTCAGCAACATAACGCGCTGCACCACGGAAGCCCAACATTGGGTTTTCTTCGTGCGGTTCGTAGATGCTGCCACCTACCAAGTTAGCGTACTCGTTGGATTTGAAGTCAGACATACGGACGATGGTTTTGCGTGGATAAACCGAAGCAGCCAAAGTTGCCACACCTTCTGCGATTTTATCGACATAGAAGTCGACAGGAGAAGCGTAGCCAGCGATGCGGCGGGTAATTTCCGCTTTCAATTCGTCGTCTTGTTTGTCAAATTCCAACAAGGCTTTAGGATGGATACCGATTTGACGGTTGATGATGAATTCCATACGTGCCAAGCCGATGCCTTCGCTAGGCAGGTTGGCGAAGCTGAATGCCAATTCAGGGTTACCAACGTTCATCATCACTTTGACAGGGGCTTTAGGCATGTTGTCCAAAGCAACATCGGTAACTTGTACGTCCAGCAGGCCGGAGTAGATGAAGCCGGTATCGCCTTCGGCACAAGATACGGTAACTTCTTGGCCGTCTGAAAGCAGGTCGGTAGCATCGCCACAACCTACAACAGCCGGAATACCCAATTCACGCGCGATAATCGCTGCGTGGCAGGTACGGCCACCACGGTTGGTAACAATGGCAGAAGCACGTTTCATTACCGGTTCCCAATCCGGGTCGGTCATGTCGGTAACGAGTACGTCGCCTGCTTCAACGGAATCCATCTCTGAAGCATCTTTCACCAAGCGAACTTTACCTTGGCCAACTTTTTGACCGATAGCTCGGCCTTCGCACAAGACAACTTTTTCGCCGTTGATAGAGAAGCGGCGCAGGTTGCGGCTGCCGTCTTCTTGAGATTTTACAGTTTCAGGGCGTGCTTGCAGGATGTAGAGTTTGCCATCCAAACCATCGCGCCCCCATTCGATGTCCATTGGGCGGCCGTAGTGTTTTTCGATGGTCAGCGCGTAATGAGCCAACTCGGTTACTTCGGCGTCGGTAATGGAGAAGCGTTGACGGTCTTCTGCAGGTACATCAACGTTGGTTACAGATTTACCGGCTTCGGCTTTGTCGGTAAAAATCATTTTGATTTGTTTCGAACCCATGGTTTTGCGCAGGATAGCCGGTTTGCCTGCTTTCAAAGTAGGTTTGAATACATAGAATTCGTCAGGGTTTACCGCGCCTTGTACGACGTTTTCGCCCAGGCCGTAAGAAGAGGTAACGAAAACGACTTGGTCGTAACCGGATTCGGTATCGATGGTGAACATCACACCGGAGGCACCGCTGTCAGAGCGCACCATGCGTTGTACGCCGGCAGAAAGGGCAACGATGTCGTGTTCGAAGCCTTTGTGGACACGGTAAGAAATGGCACGGTCGTTGTACAGGGAAGCGAATACATGGTGCATCGCTTCTTTAACGTTATCCAAACCATTAATATTCAGGAAGGTTTCTTGTTGGCCGGCGAAAGAAGCGTCCGGCAAGTCTTCTGCTGTTGCAGAAGAACGTACGGCAACGGAGATGTCCGCACCGCCGGCATCGGCAACCATTTTGTTCCAAGCTGTTTCGATTTCAGCATCCAGTTGCTCAGGGAACGGGGTATCCAAAATCCATTGACGGATTTCTTTACCCACGCGTGCCAATTCAGCAACGTCTTCAACATCCAGTTGTTTCAGGGCTTCGGAAATACGCTCGCTCAGACCATTGTGAGCCAGGAAAGCACGATAAGCTTCGGCTGTGGTTGCAAAACCGCCGGGAACGCGCACGCCTTTTTCAGTCAGTTGGCTGATCATTTCGCCCAAAGAGGCATTTTTACCGCCCACTCGCTCAACGTCAGTCATACGCAGGTTTTCAAACCAAATAACGTAGTTTTCGGCCATTTGTGTGTCCAATCCAAAAAATGTTAAAAAAGAAACAAATCCGCCTGCTTATTGTAGCCATTCGTTTGATGGCTGTCATGTGTTTTATCTTTTTAAAAATCACAAATTCGTCTGTGATATTGTGCTTTTCAGGCGTGTAGCCTTCTGAAATGTGAATATCAGATTCATGTTTTTACGTGTTATCTTCTTGTTAAATATGGAAAACAAAATAAGTTAATAAATTTGATAAACAAGATTTATTTTGCAATTTTAGAATAAAATTCTACAAAATAGCAAAAAATAAAATTTTGTGCCAATTTAAAAATTGTTCAAATTTGTTGTAATCCTGTGTAATCTATCGGGAATCGCTTTATTGCAAAGGCTGTAACTGCTATGATTGCCGTCTGAAACGTTACCCTCAAGAGGATTCATTATGACTGATCCACGCCAAGTCTTCTATATTTCCGACCGAACCGGTCTGACCGCTGAAAATATCGGTGAAGCCTTGCTGAACCAATTTGGCAATGTTGAGTTCAAACGCCATACCTATCCGTTTATTGATACGCCTGAAAAAGCGCGTGCTGTTGTAGACAAAGTCAACCAGTCAGCTGAAAAATTCGGCGTGCGCCCGATTGCTTTTGTCAGTGTGGTCAATGACGAAATCCGTGAAATCATCAAGAAAGCTAATGCGTTCCATATTAATTTCTTTGAAACCTTTCTCGGTCTTTTGGAAAAGGAACTCAATACGGAGGCGGTTGCCGCCCAGCAGGGGCACCACAGTATCGGCAATACCCAACGCTATGATGCGCGTATGGAGGCGGTCAATTTTTCACTGAATCATGATGACGGCGTCAGCGATAAAAACCTGCAGGAAGCGGATGTGATTTTGATGGGCGTGTCCCGTTCGGGCAAAACGCCGACCTGTCTCTATCTGGCCCTGCAATACGGTATCCGCGCCGCAAACTATCCATTGATTCCCGATGATTTGGAATCGACCGATTTGCCGCGTATGGTCAAACCTTATAAAGACAAGCTGTTCGGCTTGACCATTCAGCCTGAACGCTTGCAGGCAATCCGTCAGGAACGCCGTCCTAATTCGACCTATGCCAAAATCGATACTTGCCGCAGCGAGATTGCTGATGCGCAAAATATGTTCAAACGCCACGGTGTACCGTTTACCAATACAACCGATAAATCAGTGGAAGAACTTGCCGTTCATATCTTGCAGGCTTGCAAGTTGAAACGCCGTTTCTAAATGAAATGATAAAAGGCCGTCTGAAATTTCAGACGGCCTTTTTTTATTTTGTGTATTAAGTCTTAGGCAGGGTAACACCGGTTTGTCCCATGTATTTGCCGTTGCGGTCTTTGTATGAAGTTTCGCAGACTTCATCGCTTTCAAAGAACAAGACTTGAGCCACGCCTTCGCCGGCATAGATTTTGGCAGGCAGGGGGGTGGTGTTGGAAAACTCAAGCGTAACGTAGCCTTCCCACTCTGGCTCGAACGGGGTAACGTTGACGATAATGCCGCAGCGAGCATAGGTGGATTTGCCCAAGCAGACGGTTAGGACGTTGCGCGGGATGCGGAAATATTCGACTGTGCGCGCCAAAGCAAAGGAGTTGGGCGGAATGATGCAGCAGTCGTCTTCGACTGTAACGAAGTTTTTCGGGTCGAAGTTTTTCGGGTCGACGATGGTGCTGTTGATATTGGTGAAGATTTTAAATTCATTAGCACAACGGATGTCGTAGCCGTAGCTGGATGTGCCGTAGGAAATGATGCGTTGGCCGTTGGCCTCTTTGATTTGGTTGGGCTCGAACGGCTCAATCATGCCGTGTTCTTCGGCCATGCGGCGTATCCATTTGTCGGATTTAATGCTCATGGTGGTTGTCCTGGGGTAAGGGTTGTTTGGAAATTCTTTAAAATCAACACAACAGCCTTATAGGCAGGCTTGTTCATTGATGTTTCAGACGGCCTAGAAGATGGATAAGGCCGTCTGAAAGGCTGTTTATTTGGTTTTGGAAGCAGATTTCTTAGGCAGTTTGACTTCTTTAATCATACCGTCTTCGCATTTCATGATGAAGACTGGTGTGCCGTTTTGGGAGGCGGTAAAGTTTCCGTGCGCCCTGCCTTTTTTGAACACGCCCTCCAGCGTCATATTGCGTAATTTGGCGCTGTTGGAGGAGAAAGGTTCGATAAAGGTTTCGCTGTTGCTGGAAACGGTATATACGCCTTTGCCGTCAAATTTGCCGTTTTTAAAGGCTCCGACATAGCTGCGGCCGTCTTGGCATTTCCATGTGCCTTTGCCGGATGGTTTGCCGTCTTTGCCGACATCGCCATCGTAAACGCAACCTTTTTCCTGATAAGGATTGATGGTTTCGGCAATGGCAGGCGAACCCAGCATGAAGGCGATAGGGAGTAGGGCGAGGTATTTCATCATTCATTCCTTTTTGCAGGCAGTTTCAGACGGCCTGATATTGGGATTCAAAAGTCAGCAGGGTTTCAGCAATACGGCGTGGCAATATGGCTAAAGCGTGTTCGCGCATGGATGCAGGGATACCATGGTAGGCTTCGGCAATACTGCCGGTAATGGCTGCTAAAGTATCGCTGTCTCCGCCCAGGGAAACTGCCAGTCGGATGGCGTGTTCAAAATCATCGCTTTCAAGAAAGGCGGTAACTGCTTGAGGTACGGTTTCTTGACAGCTTTCGTTGAAATGATAATGCGGCCGGATTTGGTCGCAACTTTGGCTCAAGTTATAGCCGAATTGTCGTGTAATGTCTTCTTTGATTTGCGCTTTGCCGATGCCGGTACGCGCCCAAAAGATGGCGGCGGCTACAGCTTGTGCACCTTTAATGCCTTCCGGATGGTTGTGCGTTACGGCGGCGGATTGTTCGGCAAAATGCAGGGTTTCTTCCAATGTGGCAAATGCCCAGCCAACGGCAGAAACACGCATGGCCGAGCCGTTGCCCCAGCTATTATAAGGTTCTGGATCTTTCCATTCTATCCATTGTGAAAAGCGGCCGCCATATGCGCCTTTAGGGTAGGGATATGCCCTACACCAGCCTTGTAAAATAGAGGCTAAATGATCGTTGCAGCCTTGTAAAACCCAATCGGCGATGGCAACAGTACAAATCGTGTCATCAGTAAAGTCGCTGTCGGGGCTGAAAATGTCAAAATCGATGTGACGGTAGTTGTCAAACTCAAATCTTGATCCGGCAATATCGCCAATGACTGCGCCCAACATCATGACATCCTTTCTGATACTTCTATTTATATTTCAGACGGCCTTTGATATTTCCCAATCAAAAGGCCGTCTGAAAAATTATTCTTGCCAGCCGCCCAAATAAGAAACCAGTTCTTCCAACATGGTGCTGATGGCTTCGGTCATCAGGATTTGCGAGGCAAAGGCGAGGCTGGCGGCATCGTCGCCGTTGCTTTCCGCTTCTTCTTGCAAAACGTCCAGATACTGGATGCGTTTGAGTGTAAAGTCTTGGGTAAGGATGAATGCGATTTGTTCTCGCCATACCAAGCCCAGCTGGGTAACAGTTTTGCCGTTTTTGACGTGTTGTACCACTTCATCGGCGGTCAGGTCTTGTTTGGAAACTTTGACGACCGGGACAACATCGCCTACGCCTTTGAGTTCGCAATCGCTGTCCAATTCAAAACCGCCTTCGCAATGGCCTTGCAGCAGCCAGCTGGTCATCAGGGAGGAGGGCGATTGTTTGGTGTTGGGCAGGGCTGCTTCAAGGCCGCCCAAGGCTTCGCGCAGTTTGGTCAGGATATTTTCCGCTTTGGCAGATGCGGCATTGTTGACCAAAAGATACCCGTGGCGCGTGTCGAAAATCACCTGTGTGCGGCTGCTGCGCGTAAAGGCACGGGGCAGCAGGTCGTCAGTAATCTGTTCTTTCAGTTCTTGTTTTTCCTTGCGGCCGACATTGCGCGCTTCGTTGTTTTGGATTTCCAAAACCTTTTCATCCAAAATATCACGGATGACGCCGGCAGGCAGGACTTTTTCTTCTTTTTTCAGGGCCACACGCCAAGTGTAATCGGCAGGGAAAACCAGCTCGGGCGAAAAGGAAACCGGCGTGGCAAAGCCTTCGCTAAACCAGTCCAAACCCTGACAATGGGCAAATTCGGATTGCGCCAATTTGTCGGCAAGGACTTCCAATTCGGGCAATTTGTCTTTGTTGAGCGGATAAAAACTGATTTGCTTAAACCACATGGCGAGTTTTCCTTTTTATTAAAACCGGCATTATACAGGGAAAATAACATACGGAAATCGGCAGCACCTTTAAAAATGCAGTAAAGGCGTTGACAGAAGAAAAGGCTTTCTGTATAGTTCGCGCTTCGGTTACGCGCCCATCGTCTAGAGGCCTAGGACACTGCCCTTTCACGGCGGCAACCGGGGTTCGAATCCCCGTGGGCGTGCCAAAATTCTTAAAAAACGCTCCTGCTTTTTTCAGGGGCGTTTTTTGTTTTCAGACGGCCTGTCGCTGTGAAAATATCTTTAAATTGGTTTACAATAATGCCATTCTGAATCTTAACGAGAGAAAACAATGTTAGACATCCAATTGCTCCGCAGCAATACCGCCGCAGTTGCAGAACGTTTGGCCGCACGCGGTTACGAGTTTGATACCGCGCGTTTCAACGCTTTGGAAGAGCAACGTAAAGCCGTTCAAGTGAAAACAGAAGAGTTGCAGGCTTCACGAAACAGTATTTCCAAACAAATCGGTGCGTTGAAAGGTCAAGGCAAACACGAAGAGGCTCAAGCTGCGATGGATCAGGTTACCCAAATCAAGGCGGATTTGGAGCAGGCTGCCGCTGATTTGGATGCCGTTCAGAAAGAATTGGATGCTTGGCTGCTGAGCATTCCGAACCTGCCGCACGAAAGTGTGCCTGTCGGTAAAGACGAAACTGAAAACGTTGAAGTCCGCAAAGTGGGCACGCCGCGCGAATTTGATTTTGAAATCAAAGACCATGTTGATTTGGGCGAGCCTTTGGGCTTGGATTTTGAAGGCGGTGCGAAACTGTCCGGCGCGCGCTTTACCGTCATGAAAGGTCAAATCGCCCGTCTGCATCGCGCTTTGGCTCAGTTCATGCTGGATACGCACACGCTGAAACACGGCTATACCGAACATTACACGCCTTACATTGTGGATGACCTGACCCTGCAAGGTACGGGTCAACTGCCTAAATTTGCAGAAGATTTGTTCCACGTTACCCGCGGCGGTGATGAGAGTAAGAAAACGCAATATCTGATTCCGACTGCTGAAGTAACGCTGACCAATACTGTTGCCGACAGCATCGTGGCCGGCAGTGATTTTCCGTTGAAATTAACTGCGCATTCCCCATGTTTCCGCTCCGAAGCGGGCGCATACGGTAAAGACGTGCGCGGCTTGATTCGCCAACACCAATTCGACAAAGTGGAAATGGTGCAAATCGTTCATCCGGAAAAATCATACGAAGCGCTGGAAGAAATGGTCGGCCACGCTGAAAATATTTTGAAAGCGTTGGAACTGCCATACCGCGTGATCACTTTGTGTACCGGCGACATGGGTTTCGGCGCAACTAAAACCTACGACTTGGAAGTTTGGGTTCCTGCGCAAAACACTTACCGCGAAATTTCCAGCTGTTCCAACTGCGAAGATTTCCAAGCTCGCCGCATGAAAGCGCGTTTCAAAGATGAAAACGGTAAAAACCGTTTGGTGCATACTTTGAACGGCTCAGGCTTGGCAGTCGGCCGTACTTTGGTGGCGGTATTGGAAAACCATCAAAATGCCGATGGCAGCATTAATGTTCCTGCTGCGTTGCAACCGTATATGGGCGGCGTGACCAAATTGGAAGTAAAATAATCGTTGTTTAAATAAAAAGGCCGTCTGAAACTTGGGTTCAGACGGCCTTTTCTATGATTGAGCAATTATTTGTTGTGTTGACGGAAATATTCCCATTCTTCGACAACGGTACCGTTAGGTAAGTGGCACACGCCGTATTCACCACCGTCTTTATCTTTTTTGATTTCGGATTTGCCACCTTGTTTGACGCAGAATTCAGAAGCAGGATTGGCCACGCCGACCTTAGGAGATTCTTGTTTTTCAGAAGCGGAGCAGGCGGCCAAAGCAGTGGCGGCAGCGAGGCTGAGGATAAGGGGTTTGATCATGACGTATCTTTCATTTGAAGGATAAAAACAAGTGGATTATAGGGGACGCTTGCGTTTAATTGAGTTAAACAGATTAAAGGCCGTCTGAAAAGTTTTCAGACGGCCTTTAGTTTAAGAAGTCATACCGGATTATTTGGCTGCTTCGGTTTTTTCGCCTTCTTTAGCAAAGTATTTGGCGTAAATTTTGTCGTATTCGCCGCTTTCGCGTACTTTTTTCAGCGCATCGTTCAACATTTTGATGGTTGCTTCGTCGCCTTTGCGTGCAGCGATACCGTAGTTTTCGATGGTGAAGTCAGGCAGGGAGATGAAATCCAAGCCTTTGGTCGGGTTGTTTTTCACATAGTTGGCAATGACTGCGCTGTCGCTGACTACGGAATCCAAACCGCCGTTTTCCAATTCTTTGATAATCAGGGGAACGCTTTCAAAGCGGGCGATTTTCGGATTGTCGTTGCCCAAGAGTTTGGAAACGGAGAAGTCGCCGGTGTAGCCGGTTACCACGCCGACTTTGGCCATGTTTTTCAGGTCTTCGGAAGAAGATACTTTTTTGCCTTTCGGAACGAGGACGACTTGGGTAATTTCAAAGTATGGGTCGCTGAAGAGCATGCTTTGTTTGCGGTCGTCAGTGATGGTTACGCCGGACATAACGATGTCCACGTCGCCGTTGTTCAGCGAAGGGAAGAGGCTTTCCCATGGCTGGTGTTTGAATTCGACTTTGAAGTTGCCGGCTTTGGCCATGGCATTCATCAAGTCAACGTCAAAACCTTCCACTTTGCCGGCAGAATCCAAAGATTCAAATGGGGCAAACTCGGCGTTAGAGCCGACACGGTACACTTTATCGGCAGGAGCAGAGGCATTGTTGCTTTGACCGCCGCAGGCAGTCAGGGCAAGGGCGGAACAAGCGAGGGCAGTGGCCAGCCATTTTTTCATGTTCATGATATGTGCTTTCTTAATAAAATGTTAACGGATAAAATCTTAGTTTAGCATAATTTTGTGAACAAACTAGCCGAAATCAGTGGTCTTTTTCTCGGAAAAATGCGTAGGTTACGTCATGGAAAAGGTCGGTGTGCGGGCTGTCTTCATAGCTCAATTCCGCCAACGCGTCTTCAAAGGCAAGCTGGATGGATTCTACGGCATCGTTGGCCATGTCAGAGGGCAGGGAGCGGATAAGGCCTTTGAGGGCGGTGGCGAGGACGTGGTTTTGCATACGCAAAGCGTCGTTGGCCTCTTCCAGATATTCGAGGCGTTGTTCGATGCTGCTCATGATGTATCCTTGAGTATTAAATAAAATAGTGATTATATAGCGAATTAATATTAAAATGTGACGCTTGCGCCGGCTTGCCGGATATGTCCAACCATCGGCCGTATTTCAAGTGATTTTAGGTTTGAATGCGGCTCACAATAAAAATGAAAAAACGAGATTATTATGGAAAACAACCGTCTTGACCCCACAGCCCTCGAGGAAGAAGATCTGAATTGGGAAAAACGCTTGGAAAGATTGCGTCAGGCACGACAATTCAATACTGCGCCGACTCATGCGCCATTGGTCAAAAAATCGGACGACGCTGTCGATGTTGCGCCCAAAACCGCGTCTAAAAAAGAATATAAATTAGATGCGGACAATCGTGAAAAAGTATTGGAAGAATATTTGTACCGCTGGCAGTTGGAACACAATACTGCCCTTGCAGACGATGGCGAAGCAGTGGAAACCGATGCGATGGTGGTTTTGCAGGACAACTGGTTGAGCGCGCAATCGGCATTGCAGGCCGCGGCTTCAGAGCGTCATATTGAATCCACCCGCACTGTCAGACTGAATCCGAAATCAGGTGCCGTAGATTTTGATGCGCCTGAAGTGGAAGAAACTGAAAAACCGGAAAATGATGATGCGCAAGCGGCTGAAGAGGCGGTTTCAGACGGCCTTGAAAAAGAACCGGCCATCAATGTCCATATCAATGTATTGAACCCGCAGGCGATTGGCCGTCGGGAAGTATTCTGTGTTTCTGAAAAGGATTTGACCGAGCGTCTGATTAAGCGTTTGCGTCCCCATGTGGCCGATGCGGTCAACGGCATGATTCGGATTGCCGTGCAAAAACAAATGGCCTTGTTCACTTACCAGTTGCAGCAAATGCTGAACGAGCAGGCGCCTGGCTTGGTGGAGGATGTATTGGAACACAACGTCAAACGTATTTTGGACGATATGAAGACTGAAATGAAATACCGCCGTTGAGTATCCTGGCCGTCTGAAAAGTTTCAGACGGCCTTTGGCGTAAAATTCCCTTAAAATTTTACGAAACGTGTATAATAGCGGCTCACGTTTTCGTGATAAATATCCTTTCTAAATAGTTGATATGCCCGATGCAGAATCGGGCATTTTTTTTGAGATTGTTATGAATAAAAATAAAATCATTGTATTGCTGATTGCTTTGGTTGCCGTATTTGCCTATAACAAAATGCAAAACAATCAGCCGGTACAATCGCAGAATCAGCAGAAAATAGAAGCTGTTCAAAAACAAAATAATGTGGGTAAAAAGAATGCCGATGCGGCTCAGCAGCAAATCGGTTCGGGCAAAGAATCAGCCGAAGCGGTTTTGAAACAGGCGTTTGAAAACGAGCAAAGCGATATTCAGGTTGAGGGCGAGGGCACGGTATGGAAAACCCTGCCGGATGACAACAAAGGCACGCGCCACCAACGCTTTATCTTGAAGCTCTCCAGCGGTCAGACGCTTTTGGTGGCACACAATATCGACCTTGCCGATAAGATTAAGGGTTTGAAAAAAGGCGATAAAGTAGCGTTTTACGGCGAATACGAATGGTCGGAGCAGGGCGGCGTTATCCATTGGACGCACCATGACCCGTCAGCCCGGCATACTGACGGCTGGTTGAAACACGACGGCCGCCTTTATCAGTAAAAACGGTTTTCCTGTTTTTTCAGACGGTCCGAAACACGGCCTTCGGCTTGAAAGATAGTAGAAATCGGCGCAAAATGTTAACAAGTTAAACAGACGGAAAAATATTGTTCCGTCCATTGGAATACACAGTAGATTGGAAAATAAATGAACAAAAAACTTCATCCGCAAACGCTGGCCATCCGGGGCGGCAAAGAGCAAACCGAATATCGCGAACACAATCAGGCGCTGTTTTTGACCAGCAGCTTCATGTGGGAAAGCGCGCAACATGCGGCAGATTTGTTTTCCAAAAAAATTAAAGGCTTTACCTATACCCGTACAGCCAATCCGACTACTGCCGCTTTTGAAAAACGCATTGCTGCATTGGAAGGCGCAGAGCGCGCGGTAGCCACTTCGACCGGTATGTCCGCGATTCAGGCAGCGTTTTTTACCTTCTTGCAAGCCGGTGATCATGTTATTTCCAGCCGCAGCCTGTTTGGTACAACTGTCGGTTTCATCAATAACATCGTTACCAAGTTCGGCATCGAAGTCAGCCATGTATCGCCGGTTGATGTGGATGAATGGAAAGCTGCCATCAAGCCCAATACCAAACTGTTTTTCTTGGAAACGCCGTCCAACCCTTTGGGCGAAGTTGCCGATTTGGAAGCTTTAGCTGAACTGGCACACCGCATCGGCGCGCTTTTGGTGGTGGACAACAGTCTCTTGTCGCCAGCCGGTTCGCAACCTTTGAAACACGGTGCGGATATTTCCGTGTCTTCCGCAACCAAAGCCATTGATGGCCACGGCCGCGTGATGGGTGGCGTGTTGGCCGGTTCGGATGAATTGATGACGCAAGTAGCCATGTATTGCAACTCTTGCGGTTTGGCGATGTCTCCGTTTAACGCATGGCAGCTGTTGAGCGGCGTGGAAACCTTGTCGCTGCGTATGGAAAAACAATACGACAATGCGCTGAAAATTGCACAATGGTTGAAAGAGCAGCTGCAAGTCCAAGCTGTGTACTACACCGGTTTGCCCGACCATCCGCAAGCCGAACTGATCCGCAAACAGCAAAATGGCGGCGGTATTGTGGTAGGTTTTGAAGTCGCAGACCAAGAAACGGCATGGAAAATCGTGGACGGCGTAGAGCTCTTTTCCCGTACTGCCAACCTCGGCGATGTGCGCTCGACCATCACCCATCCGTGGACAACCACGCACGGCCGGATGCAGCCTGAAGAAAAACTCGCCGCGAATATCCGCCCGGGCTTGATCCGCCTCTCTGTCGGTTTGGAACACATCGACGATTTGATTGATGATTTGCAACAAGCATTGAACAAATAATCTAAAAACAAATTTCAGACGGCCTTAAATTTTAATAGGCCGTCTGAAAGCAATTAAACACACATCTTAAGAATAAAAGGAAAAAAATAATGTCTGAAGCAGAATTCGCCTCATGGGCAATGAAAATCCTACTGAGTGGCCTGATTATCTTTTTGGGCTTTATCGTTTGGAACTTGGGTAAAGAATCCAAAGCCGGCAAATTCGGCATTGCCATGCTCTTCTTGGTTTTGGGCTTGGGTGTGTTTGGGTTCGTATTTAAAGAATTGCTGATTAGCTTTTTGGTATTGCCGAAGTAGGCAGGAAGTTTATTGATAGAACAAGGCCGTCTGAAAAAATGTTCAGACGGCCTTTTGATTTGATGTTTTAAATTACGCCCAATTCTTGCAAGCCGCGCAAGACGCCGTCTTCATCAACACTTGGGCAGACGAATTGTGCGGCAGATTTGGCAGCGTCTTCGCCATTGCCCATGGCAACACCAAAGCCGACGGTTGACAGCATTTCCAAGTCGTTGAAGCTGTCGCCGAATGCCATCACTTTGTTCATATCAATCCCCAGTTTTTCCACTGCGTGGGCGATGCCCCGTGCTTTTGAACCTTCTTTGCGCAGCAGGTCCACAGCATATTCATGCCAGCGGACGGATTTGAAGCCGTGTTGCTGGGTTAGCGGTTGCAGGATTTTTTCTTCTTCCTTATCCACAAAGACCAACATTTGATAAACAGGTTGTTTGCGGAAATATTCTTTGTCAGTCAGGAAGTTGGGCAGGATATGCGATAAGCCTTCGACAACGCGTGGCGAATGGGAGGAAACGGCAATTTCTTGGTTGTTGACAAAGGCGTAGTCTATTTTGTGTTGTTCAAGCAGGTTGATGGCGGTTTCGATGTCGGCAATGTCCAAGGGGTAGCTTTGCAGAGGTTCGCCGCGAAAGGAAATATATTGGCCGTTGATGGTAACGAGCATGTCGATACCGCATTCTTGAATCAAGGCTTTGACTTTGGCGGGAATGGCGGCTTTCGGACGGCCGGTGGCAATGGCAGTTAAAATGCCTTTGGCTTTCAATGCGCGCATGGCTTGGGCAACCGAAGGACGCAGGGTATCCGTGTATTTGCGGTAGAGGGTGTCGTCGATGTCAAAGAAGATGATTTCAGGATTGTTCATGGTTTACTCATCGGGCTGGGTATACACAGCTTTCATTGAAAATTGTGTGAACAGCTTGTGTATAAATTGGTTTAGTATTTGATTGCTATTATAAAAATAAGTTCTGATTAAAATTTAGGCAGAGTTTTATTTTGAGAATAAAGCGGAAAGTTATTCACAATAGGCCGTCTGAAAATTTGGTTTTCAGACGGCCTTGTTTTAAGCAATCAAACGGATATTTTCTTTGTCTTGTCTGAATTTGTTTTTAATCACGAGAGGCAGGCTGCTGTCGAAATACCAGCTTCCATCAGGCAATGCCAACGCGCCGCCGGCGCAGAGCAGGGTAATGCTGTTTCCGGTCAGGGGGTCGGTTTCGGTAATTTCAATTTCGTGCGCTTTGCCCCAATCAGTTACGGGGAGTAGGGCAGCAAGCTCGGTAATGCGTTGGTTTTGATGTTTGATGCCGTTTGGCTGGCGGCAGTTGCCATTGCATTTTCCGACAGCCTCAACAGGGCAGGGTTCGCCCTTTGCGTAGCCGGTCGGCAAAATATTGAGCGAATCTGGGCAGAGTCTGTGTTCTTGCGACCATTGCGTCAAAGCGCGTTTGGCTGCTTTTTTGTGGGCAAACAAACCGTAAGGACGCCAGTTTCTGGTGCCGCTGTTTAACAAGACAATGCGTGCTTGAAGGCCGCCGTGTTCGTCAGCGATAAAGCGGACGGTAGAAAACGATGTGGACTTTTCAGACGGCATCAGTTGGTATTCCTGCATAGTCTGGGCTTTGAGCCATAATGTATGGAGCTGCCCGACTGCCGGAATAAAACGGATGGAGGCTGCGGCTTTGATGTGCGGCGGCAGTTTTTTGCTGTGCAGCAGGGTAGCGGTTTCACTGTATGTGCGTTCATGTGCTTCAATGGCTTGGGCTTTGCCGAAATAGTCAAACCAAACCAATACGCCGTAACTGTCGGGCAGGGCATAGAGCTGTTGGGCAAGCGAATCAGGCAGCCAAGTGGGCAACATTTTCGGATTCATCAATACACGGACGTGTTCGTCCCATTGTTGATGATTTTTTTCTGTCAGACTTAATTCGAGATAATCACACAATGCGGCCACATCGGTCATGGCGCGGTGGCGGTTGGTCGTCTGAATGCCGGTGCGTTCGATAATGCTGTCGAGGCTGTGTTTGTAAAACTCAGGATACAGGCGGCGCGACAGTTGAACCGTACAGAGCGAGGGAGCGGCAAAGTCAGTATGGATACGGGCAAACTCGTGGCGCAGGAAGGTGTAGTCAAAGCGGCTGTTGTGGGCAACAACCACTGCACCTTGCAGCAGCGGCAACAAATCGCCTGCAATATCGGCAAAGACAGGCGCGTTTTTTACCGTTTCATCATGAATTCCGGTCAGCCTGGCAACAAATTCGGGAATGCTGCGGCAAGGATTGACCAATTGCTCGTAATGTGAGGCGCGTCCTTGCTCAAAGCGAACAAGGGCGACTTCCGTTATCCTGTCTTGATAGAAATTTCCACCGGTCGTCTCCAAATCCACCACGACCACAGGCCGTCCCAAACGGGAAAATGCTTCGGATAAGAGCGGCCAGCGTGCGAAATCTGACATTTTATTCTCTGTAAATTCAATAGCAAATGCGCATTTTACACGCTGTCTGCAAGTTTTCCAAATAAAACGCTTGACAATAAATAGCCCTCTCTTTATAATTCGAATCTTTCTTGATGCACCCGTAGCTCAGTTGGATAGAGTATCTGGCTACGAACCAGAGGGTCGGGCGTTCGAATCGCTCCGGGTGCGCCACAGAAAATCTCCGCGCCCATCGTCTAGCGGTTAGGACATCGCCCTTTCACGGCGGTAACCGGGGTTCGATTCCCCGTGGGCGTGCCAGTTACTTTAAAATAAGCCATCACTAAAGAATAGTGATGGCTTATTTTTTTACATTTATTTTTACATTTATAAGTTTATAGTTATTTAATTTTTTAAATAGCTTTCTTAGTTGTTCAGACGTCCTTTGCCTATCCTTCTACCCAAAGCATCGTAGGTGTAGGCCCAAGTCTCTTTTGTGCCGTCTTTTTTGAAGATTCCGGCTTTGACCAGTTAGTCATGCAGATCGCAGAAGTAGTTCTGTACTTCGCCGTCGGCCAGTTCACGGTGGATCAGGTTGCCGAAGTGGTCGTAGTAATAGTTGCTGCCGTTGTATTCTTTAAGGGGGTTGTCCGGTATATGAGGGACGATTTGTTGAATTAGGTTCAATTTTTTGGGGAAAGATAGATTGACCCATTAGGGCTTGCCTCTATTCCAGTACTATCTTCTCTTTCTGGTTTTCAGGTGCCGAAAGAGTCAAGCTACTGGTGTAAATTCACGATTAGACAACTGCAGAAGAAAGCAGCCAACAGACACACTACCTCCTCTGTAATCAAATTGGTATCCCAAGAGGGATGACCGACTGTGAAGATAACCTCTGGTTTGGGAATTATTACGACTGGGGCAAACTAAAAAGAGAAATGGATATATCTGGAACTGCTCGCTAACCATTTCGATTATGCATTACAACTTTTTCAGGTATTATGAGCTATGGCATTAAGGTTGTCTTAAAACATTCCTTCCAGACAAACTTAATGCTCTGTTAAGATATTATCTTCACATTATTGGGTAAATAATATCTTCTTAACAGGGCAAAAAATAGTCATAATTTTTTGTGTCTAATTTCTTAAATAAGTAAGATTAATTTTTGAAACTTTATTTGATATCAAATATTCTCCATGGAATGAGTCCTGTTCGATAATGTGCCCCTTAGGAAGTTTCCAACATTTTCTTAATCCTCCTCCAGAAGTTTTAGGTTTGTAACGATAGTCCGCTAAATCTTATTAATTAATTGATATTTATCAATATTTTTAATTCGTCTGGTAGTTTGGCACCATTTATATATGCCTTTTTAGCCCAAAATATGGCTTTTTCTTTATTGCCTTGTGTGAAAAATAAATCGGCTAAATTGGATTGGGCAATTGGATGTCCATTTTTTGCCGCTATCTCTAGCCATTTAAATTCCAAATCTTGATCTAAAGATACAAACATATGGTATTGATATAATTTGAATGCTGAGTTTTTATCTCCATTAGTGGCGTTCTTTTCGAGAATTTGAATTTCTTCATCTGGAATCCAATAAGTACTACCTGTTGATATGAAGTCAGTCATTTTCTCATTTCTTTCCGGATGTTGTTTACATGATATTAAAGGGGTTAATAACAAAAATAAAATTAAGAAATTTTTCAGTATTTCCATAGTTAGCATGTTCCTTACTTATTTTTTACTTTGAGGAGTAAAGCTTCTCATGGTGCCTGGTTTGCTTGTATCTTGCGAGCGATCAGCCTTCATTCCCATCGGTGTTAATTCCCCGTTACTTGAAAACCAAAGATATTCATTTGGTGCTTTAACTGTAGTATTTAATTCATTAGCAAGTTGTTGTCCAAGAGGGTTTGCTCCTTTTCCTGTATTACAGGATAAAATCTCAACCGTCATACCTGATTTATAGTTAGGATTTTTTTTAATTCTCGCTGCTAATTTTTTAGCATCTAATCTTTCACCTGTAGCTCCATCTACCATCAATGAAGGATTACCATGCCCTCCTACTTGGAAAGTATTCGGTTTATTGGCAACTTTATGAGCGTAAGAGTGTATGTCTTCATTACTTAGGAATAAATTCATATCAACTCCAGCTAAACCTAACCAATCGACCCATACTTGGGTATTAGGTGCAAATTGATAAAGATTATCCCCCCATCAACCCTATCGGATAGCGACGACGCCATCGCTTAATTAAAAATCCTGCCTTAAGATCGGCAGGATTTGAAAATAGCTTTCACATTATGAAATAAAACAGCACTTCATTTTTCTCAAAAAATCGTCTTATTTATCTCGGCACGCTTCAGTTTACAGCATATTCTTGAGATATATTTGTTAATATAAAGTTAAATTCTTTTCTGTGCTTTTATATATATCTGTATAGAAATAAATTCTATTACCTTTTATCTCTTTCAGATAAACCAAGTCTTCGATACCCCCAATATACTCAATTGATAAATCATCTAAATTTAATGTTGCAAGCCTAAATCCAACAACGCAAAATCGTCTAATGAAAACTGGAATATATATTTTTCTATTGAAATACAACAAAGGCCCTCCAAACCCCTGTTCTTTAATAATAACTTGACCGTTAATGGATAGACTCCCAACTAAGGGAGAACCTTGATTTACTTCCATCAAATCAAGGTAGCTGACTTCCCATTTGTCAAACAAAAATTTTTCTTGAAAGTCTAAAGGAGTTTCATTCAAAATTTTTAACTTAGGCATTTCTAACACTTTCCCTTTCTTTTAATTTTTTATGAATTTGTTAGTTCCTATACGTAGCCCCCAAAAATCTCCACGACTTGAATTAAGATGCAAATCTCCAAATCTCTGTACAGGTATGTTAAATGGTGCCTTAACAGTAAATCCTTTAAACAAAAATCCATCAGAAGTTGTAATTTTAAGTTTCTCAAAAATACTTGCTAAACCTAAAACATCAATCCAAGCACTAGAATTTGGTGCAAACCAATAAAAATTATCCCCGCCCCACAACCTAATCGGGTCCTGATTGATAAATCGACCCGCATCAGGCTCATAGTACCTGAAGAAGTTGTAATGCAGCCCTGTCTCACGGTCAGCGTACTGGTTTTGCAATCGGAAGGGTTGGTATGCGTTATACGTTACCTTGGTTTCCTCTTTCAGACGGCCCCAACCGGTGTAGTTGCCAAACCAAACCAGGTTGCCGTCTTTATCGGTCATCTCTCTCGGGATGCCGATTTGGTCGCAGTGAAAGTAGTGGATTTCCTGTTTGCTTTCGCCGTCTTCGTTGGTCCAGTTGCGTACCTGTGCCAAAGGTTCATAGCTGTCGGGATCGGTGTAGATATAGGTATACCTGCCGTCCGGGTGGATTTCTTGCAAGAGGTGGCTGCCGTCCCAAACGAATCCGGTTTCCTCTTTCAGGCCGTCTGAAACTTCTTCGTTTTTCAGACGGCCTTTGCCTATCCTTCTGCCCAAGGCGTCGTAGGTGTAGGCCCAAGTCTCTTTCGTGCCGTCTTTTTTGAAGATTTCCGCTTTAACCAGTTGGTCGTGCAGATCGTAGAAATAGTTCTGCACTTCGCCGTCCGGCAGTTTGCGGTGGATCAGGTTGCCGGTATAGTCGTAGCCGTAGCAAAGGCTGACGACGGTGACTGTTTCTCCATTGGTTAGGCCGTCTGAAAGAATTTCAGACGGCCTTTTAAATTGTAAGAACAAAACCCGCGTGCATGCCTTTGGGCACACATACTACGTGCGGGCTACGGCTTGCTATTTTATCTAGGGTAGCTCAAAAATTTTATGAAATCATTTATTTCATCTTCATTAAAGCCATTTTCAAGATATTCTTTCTCATAAAAAATAAAATCTAATAAATATTTTCTTGAATAATCATCTAAATTATTTTTAATTTTCTCAACTTGCATAAAAAATTTATTGGGTTCTATTAATTTTGTTATTAGTACATTTAACTCAAAATCACAATTTTTGCTTAAAATATTTAGATTTTGAAAAATCAAATCAGCAATTTCCTGTTTTTGTAGGTCATTAAAGTTGAGTATAGATATTGCTCTCAGAAAATCAGAGATGCTTTGAACTACTATAAATTTATTATTAGATAATATATATTTAATAAATTTAAATTCATTCTCAGTAATTTCTATTTTATTTGGGAATATTTCTGATAATAAATACAATGCTCTACGTATATTTTTAGATGGTAGCGAATCTAGTAGTATAATTATTTGACTGAAATCTTCTTGTTCTAAAGAAGCTTCAATCATATTTTGTATATAAAAATCACTATTGCGCATAATTATCATGCTCCTATATCAATATTAAACTTCACATTGCTCCTACAAAACTTCCTCCTGCCACAAAAGCACCACATACTCCCGCCGTTGAATATATACAAACACTAACTAGCACAACAGTTCCAACAAGGGCGATTGCTGTTAAAGCATCATTATTAGTAGATGTTTTGTCTTCAGTGGAGCAATTAGTGCATTTTGTTACGGGAGAAGAAGGAGGTGGTGGTTTGTCGCAATCATTATCCACCCACTCTTTTTCGGCTTTAGCTAGTTTACTATACGCAGCATTCAGTAGCTTTACATGACCTCGGACAGTATCTCTAAGAGCTTCCCCTGGACCAATTCGCCACGGTAAATTATTTGGATTACTCTCAAGTGCGGGAATACGTTTTACGTATATTTCGTATTTAAGATTTTCTATTCTAGCTGCAATTGATGCACATTTCTGAGCATTATATAAACCAAAAATATCAACCCATCCCTGCACGTTCGGCGCAAATTGATAAAAATTGTTTCCACCCCACAGTCTAATCGGGTCTTGGTTGATAAACCGACCCACATCAGGCTCGTAATACCTAAAGAAATTGTAATGCAACCCCGTCTCACGGTCGGCATACTGGTTTTGCAGGCGGAAGGGTTGGTAAGCGCTATCCGTTACCTTGGTTTCCTCTTTCAGACGACCCCAGCCGGTATAGTTGCCAAACCAAACCAGGTTGCCTTCGTCATCGGTCATTTCACGCGGGATGCCGATTTGGTCGCAGTGGAAGTAGTGGATTTGTTGGTGGCTTTCGCCGTCTTCGGTTGTCCAATTGCGGACCTGTGCCAGCGGTTCGTAGGAATCCGGGTCGGTGTAGAGATAGGTATACCTGCCGTCCGGGTGGACTTCCTGCAGCAAATGGCTGCCGTCCCAAACGAAACGGGTTTGGTTTTCGAGGTCGTCTGAAACTTCTTCGTTTTTCAGACGACCTTTGCCTATCCTTCTGCCCAAGGCGTCGTAGGTGTACGACCAAGTCTCTTTGCTGCCGTCTTTTTTGAAGATTTCCGCCTTAACCAGTTGGTCGTGCAGGTCGTAGAAATAGTTCTGCACTTCGCCGTCGGCCAGTTCGCGGTGGATGAGGTTGCCGAGGTCGTCGTAGTAATAGGTCGTGCCGTTGTAGGTTTTCAGGCGGTTGTCGGTGATGACGGAACGGTCGTCTGAAAGCGGCGCGGTCGTTTTGCCCTCTCCCCGACCCTCTCCCACGGGAGAGGGGGCAGGGTATGGTTTGACCTTTTCCGTCGGGATGTCGAGGATATTGTGCGCGGGGTCGAAGGCGAACAGTTCGTTACCGGCTTGGGTAATCCTACCCAGTTTGTCGTACTCGAAATGCGTCGTGCCCGTCCGCTGGTCGGTGCTGTGGGTCAGGTTGCCGGTGCGGTCGTAGCCGTAGCCACGTTTGACGGCATAAGCCGATGTTACTTTGGTTTTGCCTTTGCCGCTTTCCATCAAATCATTGAGGGTGGCGATTTGTTTTTTCAGACGACCTAGGGGATCGAGTTCGTAACGGCTGGCGAGTTTACCCTGTGTACGGAAGATTTCGCGGTGCAGCTTATCGCGTTCGATGTCGGTGATGACTTCGTCGTCGAGGCTGATTTGGTGCAGGTGGCCGCTGCCGTAATACAGGTAGTTGATCTGTCTGCCGTCGGGCAGGACGGTGGCGGTACGGTTGCCGTTGAAGTCGTAGTGGTAGCGGATGCTTTCGGTAACGGGCAGGTACAGCATGTCGTACTGCGCATCGCGCCAGTCGGTTTCGGGCAAACCGTTTCGGGCGTTCTCTTCCTTAGTCGGTACTTTCCATTGGTGCTGGCCGATGATTTGGCCGTTGCCGTTGTAGTCGAAGCAGGTAATGCTGTGGCTGTTGGCGGCACGGACGAGGTTGCCGTCCAAGTCGTATTGGTAAGCGGTTTCCTGAACCTTGTCATTGTTGCGGGCGAGGGTATGGATTAAGCGTCCCAATATATCGCGTTTGAACTCGGTAGTCCGCAGCGGGGTTTGGCTGTCGAGGCCGTCTGAAAGCGGGGCGGCATCTTTTTTGGGGACGGGTTGTCCGCCCAGCTGCGCCATCAGTTTGGCGGCGAGGGTAGCGTCGTCGCCGAATTCGCGCTGTTCAATCAGTTCGTTGCCGGCATTGTAGCGGTAGCCGGTGAGCTTATGGTCGAAACCGCTTTCAGCAATCAGTCGGTCGAGGATGTCGTAGGCAAAGCGGTAGCGCGCACCGTTTTCATTGGTGAGGCCGACTAGGCGGCGGGCTTGGTCGTAATGATAGCCGAAGGTATGGCCCAAGGCATTGGTGCGTTGGGTCGGCAGACCGTCCTGGCCGTATTCGTAGGAGGTGGTGTGGCCTTCGGCATCGGTATGGGTGGTCAGACGACCTGCGGCATCGTAGCCGAAGGTCTCTTTGCTGCCGTCGGGATAGAGGGCGAGGGTGAGGTTTTGATCGGTGTCGTAGTGGTATTCGGTGTGCTGTTCCAGCGCATCGGTAATACGCGCCAACTGTCCTTCGGGGGTGTAGGCCAGTTTGGTTTCGTAACCCGAGCAGTCGGTAATCCGGTCGGGCTGATGGTTTTCG
>NZ_JBQCXA010000007.1:0-130528 GCF_051956855.1 Neisseria sp. P0021.S007 | reverse complement strand
CAGGGAGGCGGAGCCGAGGGTGCTGCGCTTGAACGAGTCGCTGACGGCGGTGGTGTGCGGGAAGATGAAGGGGAAGGGCAGCTGTACGGACGGTGAGGAGATATTTAGGGGCAATGATGCGGAGTGTAAGCCTTTTACGGGGTGACAATAGGGTGGAAAGGAGATAAGAAAGTAAAAAGGACGTGCACAGGCACGTCTTTGGGGGAGGCTGATCTCAACCTCGAGTACTGCATTATTGTCTTAACCCGTTTTATTATTTTGACGAACTGAATATTTCAAATCCAGTACCTTATGCTGACACTGCAACCAGCCGGCGGAAGGTAATGCCCTGGTCAGAACTATTAGGAATTAACTGTAAATTGAGCGGGAAAGTTTAAAAGTAGAGAAAGCGGTAGTTTAAGTTATTGATGCAACATTATTCAGACGGCCCGAGCGGTCATGGGTAAGGATAATAAAAGATAAAGGCTGTAGACAAATTACACCAAGCAAAGATAGCATTGTCTGCAGGGTAAAAGGCTGGTTGATACAGCAAACATATATCTGTATCTATTTTGAAAGGCTATATTGAGAAACTGCACATCACTCCTTCAATATCGACGAGATAAGGTATGGCAGAAGGTTCGATCAAAGGCTACGGCAGCAAAACAGATGGCACCTAGAAAAACATCAGCTACAGACCTGCATTATCGCAAAGCCCTTTGCAACAACTCATCGACGGAAACGCAAATCAAACACAACCGAATATTTGTCGAAAAACCCGTTATGTGGTTGAACAAAGCTTTGTTACGTTTCACTGTAAATCAGGGTGTGAACCTAATTTGCTTTAGGCAACATGGGTGTGCAACGCTATTCGAAAGCGATATGTTTGAATCGTTGAAGTGGTTAACAGCTTACTTGCGCTTGTTTGCTCCTACAAGATGCGAGCATTGGGAAGATAAAAGGGAGCTGTCAAGTCCCTGTGTTTGATTTTTGGCTGTTGGGGATGAAGGATTTTTTGCAAAGGTCTCAGACCGTCTGAAAACTTGATAGAAGCAGTCGTCTGTTAAATATGCGATAATGCGGGAGATTTCATGGGTGTGGTAGAAACATGGTTGTGATTGTCCGACGGGGATGATGTCGGGCAACGATGGAATCGGTTTGCTTGAAACGCCCGCCTGTTGCGGGCTTTTTTATGGGAAGGAATGGTCATGCCTAATCCGCTTTATCGGCAACATATTATTTCAATTTCAGATTTGACGACGGAGCAGCTCGAATTGCTGCTTCAGACGGCCTTGAAGTTGAAAAAGCAGCCTCGCGAAGATTTGCTTGAAGGTAAATTGATTGGTTCGTGCTTTTTTGAACCCTCTACCCGTACGCGTTTGTCTTTTGAAACGGCGGTACAGCGTTTGGGTGGGAAAGTTATCGGTTTTTCCGATGGCGCGAATACCAGCGCGAAAAAGGGTGAAACGCTTGCAGATACTGCGAGGATTATTTCCAGTTATACGGATGCGATTATTCAGCGACACCCGAAAGACGGTGCGGCCCGTGTGGCGGCCGAGTTTTCGAGCGTGCCCGTGATTAATGCCGGCGATGGTACCAACCAACATCCAAGCCAGACGCTTTTGGATCTGGTAACGATTTATGAAACACAAGGTAGTTTGAGCAATTTGAAGATTGCGATGGCCGGTGATTTGAAATATGGCCGTACGGTACACTCATTATGTCAAGCATTGAAGCGTTGGGGTTGTGAGTTTGCATTTGTTTCTCCTCCCAGCTTGGCGATGCCGGACTATATCACTGAAGAGCTGGAGGAGGCCAGTTGCCCTTATCAAGTCCTGTCCAGCTTGGAAGAAGCGGTCGAATGGGCGGATATTTTGTACATGACCCGCGTTCAGCGCGAACGTTTTGATGAGCAGGAATTTGCCAAAATTCAGGGTAAATTCAATCTTGATGCGCCGATGTTGGCAAACGCCAAACCCAATTTGCGCGTCTTGCATCCTTTACCGAGGGTAGATGAAATTCATCCGAATGTGGATAAAACACCTCATGCCTATTATTTTGAACAGGCAACCAATGGAGTGTATGCACGGATGGCGATTTTGTCTTTGGTATTGAACGAAGAAGTTTAAGGAGCGAAAGATGGAAAACTCAAAACTCAGCGTTGAAGCAATCGAACAAGGTACGGTGATTGACCATATTCCTGCTGGTAAAGGCTTGGCCATTTTAAGACAGTTTAAGCTGCTGCATTATGGCAGCGCGGTTACGGTTGGTTTTAATTTGCCCAGTAAAACGCAGGGAAGCAAAGACATTATCAAAATCAGCGGTGTGTGGTTGGATGCCAATGCGGCCAACCGTTTAGCTTTATTTGCCCCTGAAGCAGTGGTCAACAAAATCGATCGGTTTAAGGTGGTTGAGAAACAGCATTTGTCATTGCCGGACGAGATTTCGGAAGTGTTCCGTTGCCCGAATACTAATTGTGCCAGTCATGGCGAGCCGGTCATCAGTCGCTTTTATGTCCGTTCACATAATGGTCAGACGCGTTTGAAATGCCATTATTGCGAAAAAACCTTCTCGCGTGATTCGGTTGCCGAAGCCTGATAAAAATCTCAGGCCGTCTGAAAATACGGCTATACGGTTTGAGTTGTCTGCTTGATACATTAGTTTCATAAAAAGCAAGATATTAAGCAAATTGCGTTAAAATTACGTTAAAATAATGCCTTCCGGGTTGATGACATTATTCGCCCGAAAGGCATTATTTTTTAATAACATGATACGAAATGTAGGAAAACTCATGCACTCATCCATACAAAGCCGGTTTGCCCCAATTTTATACGTCTTGATTTTCTTTGCCGGATTTTTAGCCGCACAAGTTTGGTTTAATCAGCAAGCCTATTTGACCAATCTTCCCCTTTTGGTTACAGCCATTTCTGCCGTTGCATTTGTTTGGTTGATTTGGGCCGTCGTATCTGCGCGATCCAAAGCTAAAAGCAAGATGTTGCACCGTGAGCAGCTGATTCAAAAAGAGAGCATTCATCCTGTTTTGCATGCGACGTTGCAACGTTCTGATGGACAAACGGATTTATTGGTTTTGGTTGTCCGCAATAGCGGTAAGGGCTTGGCGAAGAATGTGCGTTTTGAGGCTGAGGCTTTGCCGGATCACTTGCCGAGCAAGCTGGTTGCCGATGCAGTTATGCGCTTGGAGATGTTTTCCGGCGGCGTGGATATGCTGGCATCGGGAGAATTGTATGGCGGCGTGTTTGCAAGCATGTTGGCGCTGGCTGCCGAATTGCCGGACCAAACATTCGGCGGAGTATTGAAACTGAAAGCCACTTATGAAAATGCCTTTGGCGATCAATGCACTTCAGAAAGCGTTTTGGATTTGAGCATATTGAATTTCAATTTGTCAGAAATTAAATCCAATGGCGAGCAAAAGCCCCGCAAGAAATTGTTGTATTGATATTCAAAATATGCAGGCCGTCTGAAACCGAAATACTTGTTTTCAGACGGCCTGTTGTTATTTTTCAAATGATTTTTGAAGAAAAAGAGGCGTATCGGGTATAATAATCAAAGAATTCGAAACGGATTGT
The DNA here is from genome assembly GCF_051956855.1 of Neisseria sp. P0021.S007. Taxonomy (NCBI): domain Bacteria; kingdom Pseudomonadati; phylum Pseudomonadota; class Betaproteobacteria; order Neisseriales; family Neisseriaceae; genus Neisseria; species Neisseria sp. P0021.S007. The sequence continues at coordinate 126,962 of NZ_JBQCXA010000007.1, read as the reverse complement.
CAGGCTCGGCAAGCCGTCTCATCATTGTCGTATTTCAAAACCTTACTGATATTTTTTCAATAATCTGTTGCTATGTATCGGAACTTTTTCTGATGTTGGCACTGGCGAAATATTCCTTCAGCCATTTACTCTCAGGAAGCTGCTTATGTTAGTGTGTAATCCTTATGAAGTTGTGATCCATGGTACGACCAGCAAAGGCAAGATTTTCCGACCAAGCGACTGGGCGGAGCGCCTGTGCGGTATTTTGTCCTCCTTTACTAAAGACAACCGCCTTTCCTATTCGAATTGGGTGCGCCCGATTTTGGTGGACAATGTCCGTTGTGTAGCGGTCGATAAAAAGTTGGAAGAAGACAATCCGCAAATGTTCCGTTTCTTGATGGACTTTGCAGCGGATAATGATTTGCGCGTGATTGACTGCAAAGCCTTGCTCAAAGAGCAAGAGAGCAAACAGCAGGGCGAAGTGCCGGTCGAGCGCGTTTTGTTGGCGCAGGCGATTGAAGAAAAACATGCAGCCGAGCGTGCGGAAGCGGCCAATGCTCAGCCTGAGCCTCAAGCTGCCGCGCCTGTGGTTGGCGTATTGCGTGAAATTCCGCCGGAAGAAACCGCAACCGCTTTTGCGGCATTGAGCATTTTGCGTTCTTCTTTGACCGATATTCACCGTTTCGTCGAACAAATCAACGAGCATCAGCGCAAAACCGGTTACCGCCTGTTGGGTATTTTTGAAGAAGGTAAACAAAATGCCGTGGCCGTATGCGGTTTCCATACTGCACATAACTTGGCCAGTGGTTACCATATCCATATTGATGATCTCGTAACCATGCCGCAATGCCGCCAAAAAGGCTATGCTTCACGCTTGTTGGAAGAAGTACGCAAAATCGGTGCGGAAACCGGCGCGACCAAAATCCATCTGAATGTCCATGTTAACCATGACCGTGCAGGTGCGCATCGTCTCTACTTCAAAAACGGATTTGAAATTTGCGCTTACCATTTCCGTTGCGATCCGAAATAATTTTTGTGGAAAGAGAGAAATCAATGTTGAAGATTTTGACCGCGGCTGTTTTGACACTGAGCTTGGCGGCCTGCGCATCAGGCAGCGGAGGCAGCTCGCAAATGTATGGTGAGATTAAGGCCAGTGTAGAAACCAGCCATCAACGTTGAGATATACAATGACAAGGCCGTCTGAAATAGGTTTTCCTGTTTCAGACGGCCTTTTTGCAACTTGATTAGAGTGTCGTGGAGGTGTCGTCAGCGGCAACAGTCCGATGCAGGCGATACCAATTGTACAGGCGCAGGATGCACAAGAAAGCGATGATGGGCATGCAGGCTGCGGTAACCAGATAACGCGGGTTGCTGAAGTTTAAAACGTTGTGCCCGGAAAGCAGCGACAAAGCGGCATGCAACCATTCCCACAAAGACGAAATGCTGAATGCCAAAACAGCCAACAGGCCGAGGGTTCGGAAAATACCGATGGGCAGGATTTGTTGGCGTAATACGGCGCGGTTGAGTTGGAACAAAACAATCAAACCGAAGCCGATGATACAGACCATGCCGCCGTTGGCGACGATTTGTAGGCTGTTGAAGGCAATGTCGGGCGTAACGGAAATTGTACCGGACTGGTTGGCGGCGGTTTGTTGCAAATTTAAGCCTTGCATGACATTAAGTACGAAACCGTAGATCAGGTCGGCCAAAACGATACCGATGGGTAGCGGAGTCAAAAAACGTTTCATGGATCAGTTGGGTATTCTATTAGTATGAGGGAGGCCGTCTGAAAATTAAAAATGACGACGTGAGAGTGTATTGTATCCGATAGAAAAGTAGGTTAATGCAAAAATAAATTTAGTTTAAGTCAGAAAATGATGTAATTTTACGCCAACATTATTGCATTAAGAGTACAATCTTCTTCATTATCAAACGTGAAATCAACAGGAAAGGACGTTTACATGAGCCAATTGCAACGTGATTTAACCCGTATCAGCCACAATACCAAAATTGTTGCCACACTGGGTCCGGGCAGCAACAATGTACAATTGTTGGAAGACATGATCCGTGTCGGCGGCCTTAATGTCGTCCGTTTCAATTTCAGCCACGGTACGCCGGAGTTTCATGAAGAAAATGCCCGTATCGTACGCGAAGCCGCGAAACGTGCGGGTCAGGAAATCGCCATTCTTGCCGACTTGCAAGGGCCTAAAATCCGTGTCGGTAAAATTGCCGGCGGCAGCATCGAGCTGAATAAAGATGAAACTTTGATTTTGGATGCCGCACTTGAAGGCGAAGGTACACGCGAAGCGGTGGGTTTGGACTACCGTGATTTGCCGAATGACGTCGCTGCCGGCGATGTTTTGTGGCTGGACGACGGCCTGTTGACTTTGACCGTTGAGGCGGTTGAAGGAAGTAAGATTATTACAAGGGTAGAAAACAGCCATGTGCTGAAAAGTAACAAAGGTATCAATAAACGCGGCGGTGGCCTGTCTGCCGGTGCGTTGACCGAAAAAGACTTCCGCGACCTGAAAACGGCGATTGCCATTGGTTGCGACTACTTGGCCATCAGCTTTGTGAAATCTGCCGAAGATTTGCACATCGCACGCGCCAAAGTCGAAGAAGAAATGAAAGGCAGTACAGCCGTACGTCCCGGTTTGGTTTCCAAAATCGAGCGCGTAGAAGCCATTGAAAATCTGGACGAAATCATCCTTGCCAGCGACGGTATTATGGTTGCCCGCGGCGACTTGGCAGTGGAAGTCGGCCATGCCGCCGTACCTGCCCTACAAAAACGCATGATCCGCCGCGCCCGTGAGTTGCGCCGCTTCAGCATTACCGCAACTCAAATGATGGAATCCATGATTACCAACCCTGTACCAACCCGCGCGGAAGTCAGCGACGTGGCCAACGCGGTATTGGACGGTACCGATGCGGTGATGTGTTCCGCCGAAACCGCCGTCGGTGCGTATCCGTTTGAAACCGTCAGCCAAATGGCGATTATTTGTGCGGCTGCGGAAAAAGAACAAGATTCGCTCAACGGCGTTGCCGAACAGGTCGAGTATCCCGAAGCCGTCAGCACCAACTTGGCGATTGCTGGCGGTGCGGTCAGCGTGGCGCGAGCAGTTCACGCCAAAGCCATCGTTGCCCTGACTGAAAGCGGTTCGACCGCCTTCGAAGTCAGCCGCCACAACATCACCCTGCCGATTTTTGCCCTGACGCCGAGTGTTTCAGCGCAACGCCGCATGGCGATGTACCGCGGCGTGCGTCCGTTGATTTTGGCAACCAGTACCGATCACGATACCGCGCTGAACGAAGTGGAAGCCATGCTGGTAGAACACAAAATCCTCCAAAGCGGCGACCAATACATCATCACCAGCGGTTCGCAAATGCGCGAATCCGGTTCGACCAATACGCTGGAAGTGTTGCAGGTTAAATAATTGCAGTGATCCGATAATTGGAAAAGCAGGCTGTTTTAGCCTGCTTTTTTGTGTAAAAAAAGAAAAGATTAGGCAAAAATAATGATGTAGTATAGAATTGAGTGCCTATACTAAATCAATAAAGGACGTTTCAGACGGCCTTTTTCTTTGTACGCCACTTTCACGGTAAACCAAAATGATTCATTTCAACCTGAAAAAAACAGCGTTTATTTTAAGCGCAGCACTGTTATCTACCGCCGTCCAAGCCTCCGGCTACCATTTCGGCACACAATCCGTTAACGCACAAGGCACGGCCAACGCCGCCGCCGCCGAAGCCGCCGATGCCTCAACTATTTTCTACAACCCGGCCGGTTTGAGCAAAATCGACAGCAGCCAAATTTCCGTCAACGCCAATATCGTTTTCCCAAGCATTCATTATGAGGCAGAATCTGCGAAACACTTCCGCACGGGTGCCGATGTCAGCGGCTCGACCAGCGGCAAAATTACCGAAACCACCGTTGCTCCGCACGTTTATAGCGCGTACAAAGCCAGCGACGATGTGACTTTGGGTTTGGGCGTGTACGTTCCTTTCGGTTCGGCAACCGAATACGAAAAAGATTCCGTCTTGCGCCACAACATCAACAAACTGGGTTTGACCACCATAGCCATCGAGCCGGTAGTTGCGTGGAAACTGAATGAGCAGCACGCCGTCGGTGCCGGTTTGATTGCCCAATATTCCAAAGCCGAATTGCGCAAATACTCCGACTGGGATGCTTCCGGCGCCATCAGCCAGTTGGCCAGCGGCTTGGCTTCCCGTCAAGCAGGCCGTCCCGTTGCTGTCGATGCGACCGGCAAAGCTGACGGTCATGCCGATGTAAAAGGTCACGATTGGGGCTTTGGTTACCAACTGGCGTGGATGTGGGACATCAACGAGCGCGCACGCGTGGGTGTGAACTATCGTTCCAAAGTATCGCATACGCTGAAAGGCACTGCCGATTGGGAAGCGGACGGCGCATATGCAAAACGCGCATGGGATTTGGGTGCAATGGCTGCACGCGGTTATGTGCCGAACGAAAAAGCCAGCGTAAAAATCGTAACGCCTGAGTCTTTGTCTGTTCATGGTATGTACCGCGCCACCGACAAAACCAACCTGTTCGGCGATGTGACTTGGACGCGCCATAGCCGCTTCAACAAAGCGGAGCTGGTGTTTGAAAACACCAAAAAAGTTGTCAACGGCCAATCTGACCGTACCGTTATCACGCCTAACTGGCGCAACACTTATAAAGTTGCATTCGGCGGCTCTTACCAAGTTACCGAACCATTGCAACTGCGTGCCGGTATCGCTTTCGATAAATCGCCGGTTAAAAGCGCTGAAGACCGTATGAACAGCCTGCCTGACGGCAACCGTATTTGGTTCTCCGTCGGTGCCAAATATCAACTGGGTAAAAACCATGTTATCGATGCGGCGTACAGCCATATCCACATCAATGACACGGTTTACCGCACCGGCAAAGCCAGCGGCAACGACGTGGACAGCCGCGGTGCATCCTCTGCCCGCTTCAAAAATAAAGCGGACATCTTGGGCTTGCAATACACTTACAAATTCAAATAATCGGATTTGAGTTGTGGATAAAAAGGCCGTCTGAAGATTTCAGACGGCCTTTTTGATTGGCAGGAACAGATGGAGCAATCCACAGGCAATAAATGGTGTGTTGGGCTTTACATATTTCTGATTGGAATGGCAGAACGGAAAAACGATAGAAAAAAGAATAGCCGATTACCGGCTGGAAAAATAAGATGTTGTTTGCGCTTTAAACAACGTGTTACAGATTTCTTTATTCTGATGGGCAGCAATCAAAAGGCCGTCTGAAAAACAGGTTTTCAGACGGCCTTATTTGCCAGATGGCTGCTAAGAAAGCTCAATCAGCTGCGGACTTCCAGTTCGATTTCTCTTTCTTGTTCGTCTTCAGCCGGCTTGTCCATGGTTTTTTCATCAGCCATATTGTCCAAGTCGCGGCCGGGTTCGGAAGCGGTATCACCGATGGAAACGCTGTTCAGGCTTTCCAAAATAATGGCTGAGGCCAGATGGTCGGATGTGCGGTACACCATTGCCAAACCGATTTCTTCCGCCGGAATGGAAACCAACTCAACCGTATCTTTGTCTTTCGGCTTACGAATCAGGTTGTTGGATAGATTGACACGGACTTGGCGGCCGCGTTTGTAGAGGCTGACCACAGTGCCTTTGTCCAAGCCGTCGAGTTCGCCTTTATCCAAAGTAATGGTTTGGAACTGACCGGCTTCGCCCACGCCGTCGAAGATGGAAACGACTTTGGCCTGAATCGGACGGGCAGGGGCGTGAGGCATCACATTGAAGCTGTCGAGGCCTTCGGGCAGTTTCAGCAGATAGTCGTCTTTGCGGATTTCGGAAACGGCTTCTTCGATAACCAAAGGTTGCGCGGACTGGGTGCGCAGCTTCATGACTTTGTTGACTTGGGTGTAATACTCGTTGCTTTTGAGTTTTTCGTCAGAAGCGCGGGTACGGTTTTCCAAGGCGGAGTCGGTGTAAGGCAGCGTGTTGGCGATGCCGCTGAACACGACTTCTTGGCCGAGGAATTTACCGGTTTCCGGATCGGTGATGTTTTTATTGACGCGGTAGGTCAGGTAGCGGCCGGGTTCGGTCAGGCCGTATGCGTACACGCGGTTGCCTTGGGTGTAGAGGACGCGGTTGTCGGGACCTGCAATCAGGCGCGGCGCGTTGGCGGTTTCTTCCGGAGCGATAATCTGCGGATGTTTCATAAACATGCGGTAGAGGTTGACGTTGACGGTCGGAATGCCGTAGCCGGAAGTTTCGCGTACGCGCGGATGCAGTTTGATCACGGGAATGCCGTCTGAACGGGTTTGGGCGTGTTCAAAACCCAGTCGAGGCTGGCCGTTGACGTAGCGTAAAACCAACACCTGACCCGGATAGATCAGGTGCGGATTGCGGATGGCGTTGCGGTTGGCGCCCCAAAGGCGGTTCCATTGCCACGGGCTGTACAGATATTTGCCGGAAATGCCCCACAAGGTATCGCCGTTTTTAACGACGTAGCGTTGCGGCGCATTGGGGCGGATTTTTAAAGAAGCTGCCTGAGTGTGGGCAGAAATAGCCATGCCTGCCATGCAAAGCAGGGTTATAATACGTTGTTGCATAACCGTTCCCCTTGAAATCGGTTTGGTTTGTCTTCAGATGATAAACAGAGAAGGCTGGAGTTTGCGAAACTGCCGCCCATCCATCAATACGATAACGAACGGCCTCTGTCGCGCTATCTTAACATTTTTCGGCGTTATTTTAGCATTGAATGTTGCTGTCATGACAGGAGATTGTGGCGGCGGAAACCAAATCTGTATGAAAATCACACATCAGTTTTATAAAACGAGAATATTATGGCTTTACTGAACATCCTCCAATACCCTGACGAGCGTTTGCACACGGTTGCCAAACCTGTTGAAAAAATCGACGAGCGCATCCAGACATTGGTTGCCGATATGTTTGAAACCATGTACGAAGCACGCGGTATCGGCTTGGCGGCCACTCAGGTCGACGTACACGAGCGCATCGTCGTGATGGATTTGACCGAAGACCGCAGCGAGCCGCGCGTGTTCATCAATCCCGTCATTGTCGAAAAAGACGGCGAGACAACTTACGAAGAAGGCTGTCTGTCCGTACCGGGCATTTACGATACTGTGACCCGTGCCGAGCGCGTCAAAGTTGAAGCCTTGAACGAAAAAGGCGAGAAATTCACGCTGGAAGCAGACGGCCTGCTGGCAATCTGCGTGCAGCACGAATTGGACCACCTGATGGGCATCGTGTTTGTCGAACACTTGTCGCAGCTGAAACAAGGCCGCATCAAAACCAAACTGAAAAAACGTCAGAAACACACCATCTGACCTGCGCATCGCTTAAAGGCCGTCTGAAAAGACAAAACAGAAGGCATACTTCGGTTTTCAATCTTTCAGACGGCCTTTTCAGCTGAAACAGTTTGCCCAACGCGCCCATTCAAACCATTTTCACAAGGACACAACATGAAAGTCATCTTTGCCGGTACGCCCGATTTTGCCGCCGCCGCCTTGAAAGCCATCGCCGCCGCAGGTTTTGAAATTCCGCTGGTGTTGACCCAGCCTGACCGCCCCAAAGGCCGCGGCATGCAGCTGACCGCATCGCCGGTCAAACAGGCTGCCTTGGAATTAGGTTTGACCGTGGCGCAGCCGGAAAAGTTGCGCAATAACGCCGAAGCCCTGCAAATGCTTAAAGATACGGGCGCGGATGTGATGGTAGTGGCCGCGTATGGTTTGATTTTGCCGCAGGATGTGTTGGATACGCCCAAACACGGCTGCCTCAATATCCACGCTTCGCTGTTACCCCGTTGGCGCGGCGCGGCACCGATTCAACGTGCGATTGAAGCCGGCGACGCCGAAACCGGTGTGTGTATCATGCAGATGGACATCGGCTTGGACACCGGCGATGTGGTCAGCGAACACCGCTACGCCATCCAGCCTACGGATACCGCCAACGAAGTGCATGACGCGCTGATGGGTTTGGGTGCGGAAGCGATTGTTGCCGACTTGCAGCGTCTGCAGGCTGAAGGCCGTCTGAATGCGGTCAAACAGCCTGAAGAAGGCGTTACCTACGCCCAGAAATTGAGCAAAGAAGAGGCGCGTATCGATTGGAATGAAAGCGCGGCTGTGATTGAGCGCAAAATCCGTGCTTTCAACCCTGTACCTGCCGCGTGGGTCGAGTATCAAGGCAAACCGATGAAAATCTGGCGTGCCGAAGTCGTGGTCAAACAGGGTAAGGCAGGCGAAGTGTTGTCCTGCACTTCAGACGGCCTGCTGGTGGCGTGCGGTGAAAATGCGCTGAACATTACCGAATTGCAGCCTTCCGGCAGCAAACGCATGAGCATACAGGCATTTGCGGCAGGCCGGACGATTGAAGTCGGAACGGTTTTGTAACAGGCTGGAAACAAACGTAGAGGAAAGAAAACAATGGCTGTTTTTGAAGTGGTCGAGGGCGATATTACCCGATTGGCAGTCGATGCGATTGTCAATGCCGCCAATTCATCGCTGTTGGGCGGTGGCGGAGTAGACGGTGCAATACACCGCGCCGCAGGCAAAGAGCTGCTGGATGAGTGCCGAACTTTGGGCGGTTGCCGCACAGGCGAAGCCAAAATAACCCAAGGCTATCGTTTGCCTGCGCGTTTTGTCATTCATACGGTCGGGCCGGTATGGTTTGGCGGAAAACAAAATGAAGAGGCCAAATTGGCACAATCCTACGCCAATTCCTTGCTGCTTGCCCAGAAACACGATCTTCACAGCATCGCCTTTCCGTGCATCAGTACCGGTGTGTACCGTTTCCCGGCCAAAGCTGCCGCGCGTATCGCTTTGGAGAGTTTGAAACAAGTCCTGCCGTAATGTCCGGCAGTGGAAAAAATCATCTTTTGCTGTTTTTCCAAAGCAGATGCCGAATATTATCGGGCATTGCTGGCAGCCGAACAGGCCGTCTGAAATCCTCCGAACACTTGAAATCAAATATAAATCAGAAAGCAAAAATATGAGTATGTCCCTCGCCCAAAAACTGGCCGCCGACAGCGTTGCCGCGGTTGCCGAAGGGCGCAATCTTCAGGATGTCTTGGCGGAAATCCGCGCGGCGCATCCGCAGCTGACGGCGCAGGAAAACGGCGCGTTGCAGGATATTGCCTACGGTTGCCAGCGTTATTTGGGCAGTTTGAAGTATATGCTTGGTCAAATGTTGAAGAAGCCGATTGACAATCCGCAGCTTGAAAGCCTGCTTTTGGCGGCGATGTACCAACTGCATTACACGCGCAATGCGCCTCATGCCGTGGTCAATGAAGCGGTGGAAAGCATTGCCAAAATCGGCCGCGGCCAGTTCCGCTCGTTTGCCAATGCGATTTTGCGCCGCTTTTTGCGTGAACGCGACAAGCTCGCAGCTTCCTGCAAAAAAGACGATGTGGCGAAACACAATTTGCCGCTGTGGTGGGTGGCTTATTTGAAAAACCATTATCCGAAACATTGGCACAATATCACCACTGCGCTGCAATCGCATCCGCCGATGACTTTGCGCGTCAACCGCCGACACGGCAATGCCGAAAGCTATTTGGAAAAACTGGCTGCGGAAGGTATTGCGGCCAGGGCTTTGGACGAATACGCCGTGATGTTGGAAGAAGCTGTGCCGGTAAGCCGCCTGCCCGGTTTTTCAGACGGCCTGGTGTCGGTGCAGGATTTTGGTGCGCAACGTGCTGCCTATTTGTTGAACCCGAAAGACGGCGAACGCATTCTCGATGCCTGTGCGGCGCCGGGCGGCAAGACAGGCCATATCTTGGAACTGGCAGATTGTCATGTTACCGCTTTGGATATAGATGAAGGCCGTCTGAACAGGGTGAAGAGCAATCTTGACCGTTTAGGCTTTCAAAAGGCCTCTTTGACTTGTGCCGATGCGCAGGACTTGGCGGCATGGTATGATGGAAAGACCTTTGACGCTGTCTTGGCCGATGTGCCGTGTACCGCTTCGGGCGTGGCGCGGCGCAATCCTGACGTCAAATGGCTGCGCCGGCCGACCGATGCCGTCAAAACCGCACGCCAACAGGAAGCATTATTAGACGCGCTGTGGCAGACCCTGACGAAAAACGGCAGGATGTTGCTGGCTACCTGCTCGGTCTTTGTCGAAGAAAACGACGGTCAGTTGCAAAAATTCCTTAACCGCCATGCCGATGCCGAGTTGATCGAATCGCATGTGCTTTTACCGAACAAACATCAAGATGGCTTTTATTACGCGCTTATTAAAAAGCAGTAAAACGCTGATTGTACCGCTCTTGCTTGCCGTGTCGCTGAACGCGGCAGGCGAGGGCATCAGTGCGACCCGTGCCGAGGCAAAGCTGACCCATGCCGGACAGCTTTCCGTCAGCAGCCGTTTCCGCACTGACTTGCCCGACCAGCTTAAAGAAGCACTCAAACAGGGCGTCCCCCTGCATTTCAATTTAAGTTGGCAGCTGTCAGCGCCGTCTATGTCGTCTTATAAATTCAAGTTCGACCAGCTGCTCAACAACGACAGCACGATTCAATACAAATTGTCCTTCCATCCGCTGACCAACCGCTATCGCGTTACCGTCGGTACGTTTTCTACCGAGTACGATACGCTTGAGACTGCCTTGCGCGCAGTGGGCGCGGTCGCGAATTGGAAGGTTTTGTCCAAGGGTGCGCTGAGTGATGTGGCCGCCAAAGACACGAAGGCTGAAATCCGCCTGCTGCTGACAACCGCCAAGCTGCCCAAACCGTTCCAAATCAATGCCCTGACGTCTAAAAACTGGCATTTGGATTCCGGTTGGAAGTCCTTGTCGGTCGTGCAGGAGTAAACCATGCGCCGCTTTCTTCTGATTGCCGCCGTATTCGCCGTTGTTTTGTTGTACGGTCTGACTGTTGCAACGGGCAGCAGCAACGTATTGTCCGATTACTTCTGGTGGATTGTCGCCTTGTGCGGTTTGCTGTTGCTGGTGTTGGCGGCGGTGTTGGTGCGCTATGTCGTGCTTTTGATGCGCGACAACAGCAAAAGCGTGTTCGGTTCGCAGATTGCACGTCGGCTGTCGGGGATGTTTACTTTGGTTGCCGTATTGCCGGGCGTGTTTTTGTTCGGTATTTCCGCCCAGTTTATTAACGGTACGATTAATTCTTGGTTTGGCAACGATACCCATGAGGCTCTAGAGCGCAGCTTAAACTTGAGCAAATCCGCGCTGAACTTGGCGGTAGACAACGCTGTCAGCAACGCCACGCCGGTGCAGATCGACTTAATCAGCGCCGCTTCGCTGGACGGCAACTTAGGGCAAGCGCTGGCAAAATCCGCGCTTACTGCCGACTTTGCCCAGCTGGCGCTTTATAACGCGACTACCCATAAAGCCGAGAAAAGCATCAATCCCTTGAAACTAAATCAACCTGAGCTTAACAAAGAAGGATGGGAGCAACTGGAGCAGACCGGCTCGGTGCGCAGCTTGGAAAACATCGGCGGCGTGCTGTATGCTCAAGGCTGGATGCTGATCGGTCCGCATAAAAATCAGGATTATGCGTTGTTTTTTCGGCAGCCGATTCCGAAAGATGTTGCCCAAGACGCGACGCTGATTGAAGCAGCCCGAGCCAAATATGCCGAACTGAGTTATACCAAAAAAGGCCTGCAAACCTTTTTCCTGTCCACGCTGTTGGTCGCGACATTATTGGCCATCTTTTTGGCGCTGGTGATGGCTTTGTATTTTGCCCGCCGTTTTGTGGCACCGGTATTGTCGCTGGCAGAGGGTGCGCGGGCGGTGGCTCAGGGTGACTTCAGCCAGACTCGGCCGGTATTTCGCAATGACGAGTTCGGCCGTTTGACCCAGTTATTCAACCACATGACCGAGCAATTAGCGATTGCCAAAGAGGCAGACGAGCGCAACCGTTTGCGCGAAGAAGCAGCACGCCATTATTTGGAATGCGTGTTGGAAAGTTTGACTACAGGCGTGATTACTTTGGATGCCAATGGCCGTCTGAAAACCTTTAACAAGGCCGCCGAACAGATTTTGGGCGTTTCGCTGGTGTCTTTGTGGGGCAGTAACTGGCATCAATGGCACGGCAAATCGCCGCAGCAAACCCTGTTGGCCGATGTGTTTGCCGCCATTAATGAAACCGCCGATAGCAACAAACCCGTCCAAGTCGAATACGCCGCGCCCGATGATGCCCGAATCTTGTTGGGCAAAGCCACCATTTTGCCGGAAGACAATGATAACGGCGTGGTGATGGTGATTGATGACATTACCGTCTTGATGCGGGCGCAAAAAGAGGCCGCATGGGGCGAAGTGGCGAAACGTTTGGCGCACGAAATCCGTAATCCGCTTACGCCTATCCAGCTTTCCGCCGAGAGATTGGCATGGAAATTGCATGATAAACTAGATGAACAAGACGCCCAAATTCTCAGCCGTTCAACCGATACCATCGTCAAACAGGTGGCCGCGCTGAAAGAAATGGTCGAAGCGTTCCGCAACTATGCGCGTGCGCCGTCGCTGAATTTAGAAAAACAAGATTTAAACGGTTTGGTGTCGGAAGTATTGGTATTATATGAGGCCGGCGCGTGCAAGTTTAATGCACGGCTCAGCGCCGACGCCCTGCCGATTGTTGCCGATACGACGGCGATGCGCCAAGTGTTGCATAACCTATTTAAGAATGCTGCAGAAGCGGCAGAGTCGGACGAAGCGCCTCAAGTAAACGTCGAAACAGGGCGCGAAGGCGGACAGGTTTTCCTGACCGTCTGCAACAACGGCAAAAGTTTCAGCAAAGAAATGCTGCACAATGCTTTTGAGCCGTACGTTACCGACAAACCGACAGGAACGGGGCTGGGTTTGCCCGTTGTGAAAAAAATTATCGAGGAGCATGGCGGCCGTATCAGCCTGAGCAATCAGAACAGTGGCGGCGCGTGCGTCAAAATAGCTTTACCGGAAATGGCAGAAACTTATGCGAAGCAGTGATATTTTGATTGTAGATGATGAAGTAGGCATCCGCGACCTGCTCTCCGAAATCCTTCAAGATGAAGGCTATACCGTCACTTTGGCCGAAAATGCCGAAGAAGCGCGCCAATTGCGTTATCAAACGCGTCCGGCCATGGTATTGCTGGACATTTGGATGCCCGATTGCGACGGCATCACTTTGTTGAAAGAGTGGGCGAAAAACGGCCAACTCAATATGCCTGTGGTTATGATGAGCGGCCATGCCAGCATTGACACTGCGGTTGAAGCCACTAAAATCGGCGCGCTCGATTTTCTGGAAAAACCGATTGCCCTGCAAAAACTCTTGTCCGCAGTAGAACGCGCCTTGAAACATGGCGAAGTTCAGACGGCCTCCGGCATGACTTTGGACAAACTGGGCAACAGTTCCGTCATTCAAGAAATGAACGGCAGTATTGAAGCGGCCGCCAAACACAACCGCCCGCTGTTGTTGGCCGGTGAGGCTGGCTCGCCGTTTGAGATTGTCGCCCGCTATCTGCACAAAAGCGGTACGCCTTGGGTGGCAACCGACCGTGTCGAACACATTGTTGATACGCCGATGGAGCTGTTGCAAAAGGCATCAGGCGGTATTTTGTATGTCGGCGATATTGCCCGTTACAGCAAAAACATCCAAAACGGCATTGCTTTCTTGCTGGAAAAAGCCGACCGCTACAATGTCCGTGTGATTGCTTCATGCGGTTTTAAACGAGGTGAGGGCGCCGATGACGTCGTTGCCGGCCGATTAGCAGAGCTGTTGAAAGAGCGCATCAATGTTCCTTCTTTGCGCAGCCAGCCGGACGACATCGTCTTTTTAATCAACCGCATCATGACCGATTTGGCCGAAAGTCAAAAAATCCAGCCGGTAAAATTCAGCGACAGCGCATTGGTGGTTTTGCGCCAATACGATTGGCCGGGCAATTACGACCAGCTTGCCGAAACGGTGAAAAACATCATGTTGGAATCTGACGGCAAAGAAGTGGACGAGCAGGCCGTTGCCGTGGCTTTGGGTCAGAAGGAAAACGCGACGGCGACAGAAATCATCGGCGGCTTCAATTTCAATATGCCTTTGCGCGAATTGAGGGAAGAAGTCGAGCGCCGTTACTTTGAGTACCACATCGCCCAAGAAGGCCAAAATATGAGCCGCGTGGCGCAAAAGGTCGGTTTGGAGCGTACACACCTTTACCGCAAACTCAAACAACTCGGTATCAGCGTATCGCGCCGCAGCGCCGACAAATCCGAAGAATAAGCGCAATATCGGTTCAAACACAAAAGAGGCCGTCTGAAAGCCATCAGGTTTTTCAGACGGCATCGTCATTTGACGGTTTGCTTAGACAAGCAATACTTTATAAAAATAATGGTATGGCTAGGCATTGTTATTTTGCCTTTTAAGCCGACAGAAGTTTTATATCAATAAAATTTTCAGACGGCCTTGATTTACTTCAGGCCGTCTGAAAAAAACATTACGAAAAGGGAACAGATTGATGACGGAAAACGAGCGTTTTGCTTGGTTGCAACTGGCATTTACGCCCTATATCGGCGCAGAAAGTTTTTTGGTGCTGTTGCAGCAATTCGGTAGCGCACAAGCTGCCTTGAATGCGCCGGCAGACAAAATTGCCGCGTTGGTGCGCCATAAACAGGCAGCCGAGTCGTGGCGTAATGCGGACAAACGGGCTTTGGCGCAGCAGTCTGCTGAAGCCGCTTTACAATGGGAAATGCAGGACGGTTGCCGTTTGTTGCTGCTGCAAGATGATGATTTCCCCGAAATGCTGACACAAGGCATTACCGCGCCGCCGGTCTTGTTTTTACGCGGCAATGCAGAGCTGCTGCACACACCTTCTGCCGCGATGGTCGGCAGCCGCCATGCCACGCCGCAGGCAATGCGAATTGCCAAAGATTTCGGTAGGGCGTTGAGCGAAAAAGGCATTCCCGTCGTATCGGGTATGGCTTCGGGTATCGATACCGCCGCCCATCAGGGGGCATTGCAGGCAGATGGCGGCACCATCGCCGTCTGGGGAACCGGTATAGACCGCATTTATCCGCCGTCCAATAAAAACCTTGCTTATGAAATTGCCGAAAGGGGATTGATTGTCAGCGAGTTCCCTTTAGATACGCGTCCGTTTGCAGGCAACTTTCCGCGCCGCAACCGTTTGATTGCCGCATTATCGCAGCTGACATTGGTGGTCGAGGCGGCATTGGAATCTGGCTCATTGATTACCGCCAAGCTGGCGGCAGAGATGGGGCGCGAAGTGATGGCGGTGCCCGGGTCGATAGACAATCCGCATAGCAAAGGCTGCCACAAGCTGATTAAAGACGGGGCAAAACTGGTGGAATGTCTGGACGATATTCTCCATGAGTGTCCGCAGCTATTGCAAAATACGCCTGTTCCATCATATTCTATAAATAAGACGGTAAAACTGAAAAACGATCAAACCAAACATCTGCAACCAAAAACAATAGCGGATGAACCGCAAAGGCCGTCTGAAAACCTATCTGCCGCCCCATCAACAAGCGCTTTATTGGAAGCAATGGGTTACGACCCGATACATCCCGATATTTTGGCGCAACAAACCAATACGGCGGCGGCAGACGTGTACGCACAGCTTTTGGAATACGAACTTGACGGTATCGTTGCCGCCTTGCCGGGCGGCCGTTATCAGCGTGTCAAAGCATGAATTATCTATATTTAAGGAACCAGCATGACCGAAGTCATTGCCTATTTAATCGAACACTTCCAAGATTTCGACAATTGTCCGCCTCCGGAGGATTTGGGTCGCCTCTTGGAAGATGCGGGTTTTGATGCTACGGAAATCGGCAATACATTAATGATGATGGAAGTCTTGTTCAATACGTCCGAATTCTATGCTGAGCCGTTTAACAGCGACTCCCTGCGCGTATTCTGCCGTGAAGAAGCTGACAACCTGCCGCAGGAAGTCATGGGCTTGATGCAGTATTTGGTTGCCGAACACGCAATTACTTATGAGCAACGCGAAATCGTCATTCATGCCCTGATGCACATTCCATCGGACGAAATCACCCTCGATACCGCCAAAGTGTTGGTATTGCTGGTGTTGTGGATGCACAAGAGCGAGTTACCCGTCCTGATAGGCGACGACTTGATGAGTGCGTTGACCGGACAAAACGTGATGCACTAAACCTTTTTTCAGACGGCCTCAATAATAAAGGCCGTCTGAAACATAAACCCAATACATCCAAAAGAGAACAACAATGGCGAAAAACCTATTAATCGTCGAATCCCCGTCCAAAGCCAAAACCCTGAAAAAATATCTGGGCGGTGATTTTGAAATCTTGGCGTCTTACGGTCATGTCCGCGATTTGGTTCCGAAAAGCGGAGCAGTCGATCCTGACAATGGCTTTGCCATGAAATACCAACTGATCAGCCGCAACAGCAAACACGTCGATGCCATCGTTGCCGGTGCCAAAGAAGCTGAAAACATCTACCTCGCAACTGACCCGGATAGGGAAGGCGAAGCCATTTCTTGGCATCTTTTGGAAATCCTTAAATCCAAACGCGGATTGAAAAACATCAAACCGCAGCGTGTCGTGTTCCACGAAATCACCAAAAACGCCGTGCTCGATGCGGTTGCCCATCCGCGCGAAATCGAAATGGATTTGGTCGATGCGCAACAAGCCCGTCGCGCTTTGGACTATTTGGTTGGTTTCAACCTTTCGCCATTGTTGTGGAAAAAAATCCGCCGCGGTTTGAGCGCAGGCCGTGTGCAAAGTCCCGCACTGCGTTTGATTTGCGAACGCGAAAACGAAATCCGCGCGTTTGAAGCGCAGGAATATTGGACGGTGCATCTCGACAGCCACAAAGGCCGCAGCAAGTTCACCGCCAAACTCGCCCAATACAACGGCGCGAAACTCGAACAATTCGACCTACCGAACGAAGCCGCGCAAGCCGACGTGTTGAAAGAACTCGAAGGCAAAGAGGCTGTCGTTACCGCCATCGAAAAGAAAAAGCGCAGCCGCAACCCAGCCGCGCCGTTCACCACATCCACCATGCAGCAGGATGCCGTGCGCAAACTCGGTTTCACTACCGACCGCACCATGCGTACCGCCCAGCAGCTTTACGAAGGTATAGACGTAGGGCAGGGCGCCATCGGTCTGATTACCTATATGCGTACCGACAGCGTGAATTTGGCCGATGAAGCGTTAACCGAAATCCGCTATTACATCGAAAACAAAATCGGCAAAGAATATCTGCCAAGTTCGGCCAAGCAGTACAAAACCAAGTCCAAAAATGCCCAAGAAGCCCACGAAGCGATCCGCCCGACTTCTGTGTACCGCACGCCTGAAAGCGTCAAACCCTTCCTGAGCGCAGACCAGTTCAAACTCTATCAAATGATTTGGCAGCGTACCGTTGCCTGTCAGATGACGCCCGCCAAATTCGACCAAACCACTGTCGATATTACCGTCGGCAAAGGCGTATTCCGCGTAACCGGACAAGTGCAGACTTTCGCAGGCTTTTTGAGCGTGTATGAAGAAAGCAGTGACGACGAAGAGAGCGAAGACAGCAAAAAACTGCCTGAAATGAGCGAAGGCGACAAACTGCCTGTGGACAAACTCTACGGCGAACAACACTTTACCACCCCGCCGCCGCGCTACAACGAAGCCACGCTGGTTAAAGCCCTCGAAGAATACGGCATCGGCCGCCCCTCGACCTACGCCAGCATCATCTCCACGCTCAAAGACCGTGAATACGTTACCCTTGAGCAAAAACGCTTTATGCCCACCGACACAGGCGACATCGTCAACAAATTCCTGACCGAACACTTCGCCCAATATGTCGATTACCACTTCACCGCCAAACTCGAAGACCAGCTTGACGAAATTGCCAACGGCAAACGCCAATGGATTCCCGTGATGGATAAATTCTGGAAACCATTTATCAAGCAAGTAGAAGAAAAAGAGGGTATCGAACGCGCCAAATTTACCACGCAGGAACTCGACGAAACCTGCCCGAAATGCGGCGAACACAAACTGCAAATCAAATTTGGCAAAATGGGTCGTTTCGTTGCGTGTGCCGGTTATCCCGAGTGCAGCTACACCCGCAACGTTAACGAAACCGCCGAAGAAGCGGCCGAACGTATTGCCAAAGCGGAAGCAGAGCAAGCTGAACTCGACGGACGCGAATGCCCTAAATGCGGCGGTCGTCTAGTGTACAAATACAGCCGTACCGGCAGTAAATTCATTGGCTGCGCCAACTATCCGAAATGCAAACACGTTGAGCCGCTGGAAAAACCGAAAGACACCGGCGTCCAATGCCCGCAATGCAAAAAAGGCAACCTCGTCGAACGCAAATCCCGTTACGGCAAACTGTTTTACAGTTGCAGCACTTATCCTGACTGCAACTACGCCACTTGGAACCCGCCCATTGCAGAAACCTGCCCAAAATGCGCGTGGCCGGTTTTGACCATCAAAACCACCAAACGCTGGGGCGTGGAAAAAGTGTGCCCACAAAAAGAATGCGGATGGAAAGAACAGATTGAACCGCCGGCACCGAAAGAGTAATTGGTTAAAGCTTGGATAGAAAAAGGCCGTCTGAAAAATGATTTTCAGACGGCCTTTTTTTAAATATTTTCAATTAAGCTAGAGAAGAATATCCATAAAGTTAAGGAGATGGTTCAATAACATCCAAATTGGTTACAGGTTTTACTAAAATAATTGCCCTGAGAATTTCTTCCATTCATAAAAGTGGTATCTCCAATTCTTTGGGTGGTCATATCCCAAGAATTACCATTTGCTGCACGACCATTAGTATAAGTAGTGTTGCCAATATGCATACTTTCTTGAGACCAATTGCTTCCAGTTCGAGAATTATATCCATTTACATAGGTAGTATCGCCAATTGTTTGGATACTATAAGTATTCCCGCTATTGTCATTGCAAGTGTGAAATGAGTCGCTTCCATAGCAAGCTGCGAAAGAAGAAACTGGTGTTACAAGTAAAGTAAAAAGTAAGACGATATTTTTCATACAAAACCTCAATATTCATTATAGGTAATATGAAAATATAATATAAAAATATAATTTACTCAACTATATTTGATAATTTAACCATCCATATAAAAATCAAACTATTTTGAAGCAAGGAGGAAAAGTCGTTAGATATGTAAATTAAATAAAAAAGTGGGTGTTTGAAAAGTTAGAGATGTCTATAGACATATTAGAATTTAGCCTTTGAAACAATTAACTTCTTTTATTTAGAACAAACTAAGGCCGTCTGAAAAATGAGTTTCAGACGGCCTTGTTGTCTCTAAAAGCAGAGATCGAAATATGGTTTGATAGCAGTTTCACTATATAATTGAGGCCGTCTGAAAAATCGGTATCTTTTTAAGAATTATGGCAAACAACAAACATTCCAAACACAGCAATCAAGTACGTATCATTGGTGGACAATGTAGGGGACGAAAGTTAACATTTTTATCTGCAGATGGTCTGCGCCCGACGCCTGACAGCGTGCGTGAAAAACTGTTTAACTGGCTGGGTCAGGATTTAACTGGAAAAACAGTATTGGATTTATTCAGCGGCAGCGGTGCTTTGGGAATGGAGGCTGCTTCTCGTCATGCGGCAAAAGTGGTAATGGTCGATAACCACCGCCAAACTGTTCAAACACTTCAGAAAAATATCCGTGAATTAGGTTTGAAACAGGCGAAAATCGAATGTTCAGACGGCATGGCTTATCTGGCAAGGCTGTCTGAAAAATTTGATGTTGTGTTCCTTGATCCGCCGTTTGCATGGGAAGATTGGCAAAATCTGTTTATCCGATTGCAAAGCCACTTGAAAAATGGGGCAATGGTCTATATTGAAGCAGGGAAGCTGCCTGAAAAACCGGATTGGCTGGAAATTTATCGGGAAGGAAAGGCGGGAATGAGCAGGTTTGAATTGTTGCTCTATTCGCAAGTTGCTGAATAGTATAGAATTTGAGAATCATTCCCAAGGTGTAAAACATTCTTTCAAACGGATTGTTCCGACGTCATTTGTGCTATAATCCGCGCCCAATCGGTTTTGATAATTTAAGAAAAAAGGAAATAGAAATGTCGCTCTTTATTACAGATGAGTGCATTAACTGCGATGTGTGCGAGCCGGAATGCCCTAATGATGCCATTTCGCAAGGTGAAGAAATTTACGAAATCAATCCAAATTTGTGTACGCAATGTGTAGGCCATTACGATGAGCCTCAGTGCCAACAGGTATGTCCTGTCGACTGTATCTTGATTGATGAAGAGCATCCTGAAACGCACGAAGAGCTGATGGCTAAGTACGAAAAAATCATTCAGTTTAAATAAATAGTGTTTAAAAGCAAAAGCTTGGATGTTTTTGAAGAAATAAATAAAAAAAAATCTTGACGGAAATCTAAGTTGCCAATAAACTAGCGTTCTCTTTTGGAGGGATTCCCGAGCGGTCAAAGGGGGCAGACTGTAAATCTGTTGCGTGAGCTTCGAAGGTTCGAATCCTTCTCCCTCCACCAAAAATTCTTACTTGGAGCAAATAGTGAGTATGCGGGTGTAGCTCAATGGTAGAGCAGAAGCCTTCCAAGCTTACGGTGAGGGTTCGATTCCCTTCACCCGCTCCAAACAATTTCGCCCATGTAGCTCAGGGGTAGAGCACTCCCTTGGTAAGGGAGAGGTCGGCAGTTCAAATCTGCCCATGGGCACCATCTCATTATTACCCTTTCTTTCAAAAGCTTAGATTATAGGATATTGCCATGGCTAAGGAAAAATTTGAACGTAGCAAACCGCACGTAAACGTTGGCACCATCGGTCACGTTGACCATGGTAAAACCACTCTGACTGCTGCTTTGACTACTATTTTGGCTAAAAAATTTGGTGGTGCTGCAAAAGCTTACGACCAAATCGACAACGCTCCTGAAGAAAAAGCCCGCGGTATTACCATTAATACCTCACACGTAGAATACGAAACTGAAACCCGTCACTACGCACACGTAGACTGCCCAGGCCACGCCGACTACGTTAAAAACATGATTACCGGTGCTGCCCAAATGGACGGCGCGATCTTGGTATGTTCCGCAGCTGACGGTCCTATGCCACAAACTCGCGAACACATCCTGTTGGCCCGCCAAGTAGGTGTACCTTACATCATCGTATTCATGAACAAATGCGACATGGTTGACGATGCCGAGTTGTTGGAACTGGTTGAAATGGAAATCCGTGACTTGTTGTCAAGCTACGACTTCCCAGGTGATGACTGCCCAATCGTACAAGGTTCTGCACTGAAAGCCTTGGAAGGTGACGCTGGTTACGAAGAAAAAATCTTCGAATTGGCTGCTGCTCTGGACAGCTACATCCCAACACCTGAGCGTGCTGTGGACAAACCTTTCTTGTTGCCTATCGAAGACGTATTCTCTATCTCCGGTCGTGGTACAGTAGTAACCGGTCGTGTAGAGCGCGGTATCATCCACGTTGGTGACGAGATCGAAATCGTAGGTCTGAAAGAAACTCAAAAAACCACTTGTACCGGTGTTGAAATGTTCCGCAAACTGCTGGACGAAGGTCAAGCAGGTGACAACGTAGGCGTATTGCTGCGTGGTACTAAACGTGAAGATGTAGAGCGTGGTCAAGTATTGGCTAAACCAGGTACTATCACTCCTCACACCAAATTCAAAGCAGAAGTATACGTACTGAGCAAAGAAGAGGGTGGTCGTCACACTCCATTCTTCGCTAACTACCGTCCACAATTCTACTTCCGTACTACTGACGTAACTGGTGCAGTTACTTTGGAAGAAGGTGTAGAAATGGTAATGCCAGGTGAGAACGTAACCATTACTGTAGAACTGATTGCGCCTATCGCTATGGAAGAAGGTCTGCGCTTTGCGATTCGCGAAGGTGGTCGTACCGTAGGTGCGGGTGTGGT
Source organism: Neisseria sp. P0021.S007 (assembly GCF_051956855.1). NCBI lineage: Bacteria > Pseudomonadati > Pseudomonadota > Betaproteobacteria > Neisseriales > Neisseriaceae > Neisseria > Neisseria sp. P0021.S007. Next base: position 105,125 of record NZ_JBQCXA010000007.1, on the reverse strand, counting down.
TTCTTCTGTAATCGCTTAAGTTTACAGGCCAATAGCTCAATTGGTAGAGTATCGGTCTCCAAAACCGAGGGTTGGGGGTTCGAGACCCTCTTGGCCTGCCAAATAAAAAATTAACCGGCCTTGTGCCGGTTAATTTTTTTGTACTTAAGTTTTAAGATTATTTGGAATTAATTAATGGATCAATGCCACTATCTAAAATAAAGGCGGGTGGGGTATTGATAAGTGAGTAAAGATGACAGAACATCCGTCTGGACGCAAAGAAGACCATCAGAAAAAGGAAGTTGTGGTAAGTAATAAGCCAGCTCCTGAAAAGAAAGAAGGTCTGTTTGCATATTTTAAGAGCTCTTGGACTGAGTTTAAGAAGGTAGTTTGGCCGAGTCGTGATGAAGCGGTCAAAATGACTGTATTCGTGATTATCTTCGTTGCAGTTTTAGCAGCCTTCATTTATACGGCAGATACAATTATTTCATGGTTGTTTTTTGATGTTTTATTAAATAGGAAAGGGTAAAGATGTCAAAGCGTTGGTATGTGGTACAGGCCTATTCCGGTTTCGAGAAAAATGTTCAAAAAACATTGAAAGAGCGTATTGCTCGTGAAAACATGGAAGAATATTTCGGCCAGATTCTCGTTCCTGTGGAGGAAGTAGTAGATATCAAGAATGGCCGAAAAACCATCAGTGAGCGTAAATTCTATCCAGGCTATGTATTGGTTGAAATGGAAATGACTGATGATTCATGGCACTTGGTTAAGAGTACCCCTCGAGTAAATGGTTTTGTAGGCGGTAGTGGAAATCGCCCGATCCCAATTTCTCAAAAAGATGCAGATGCTATTTTGCAACAAGCTAAAACAGGTGTTGAGAAGCCAAAACCAAAAGTTGAGTTTGAAGTTGGTCAGCAAGTTCGAGTAAACGAAGGCCCATTTGCTGATTTTAACGGTATTGTTGATGAAGTTAACTACGAACGTAATAGACTGCGTGTTTCAGTTCAGATTTTTGGTCGTGAAACACCGGTTGAATTAGAGTTCGGTCAGGTTGAAAAGATTTAAGTGGTTTAATTCGCTTGAAAATTTTTTTTTAAGCGGATATAATCGCAAATTCTGTTTGGGAAGCGGAATGGTTCCGCGTTATACCCGTTTTTAGGAGTTCTTAAGTGGCAAAGAAAATTATCGGCTACATCAAACTGCAAATTCCTGCAGGTAAAGCCAATCCATCTCCCCCAGTTGGTCCTGCTTTGGGTCAACGTGGTTTGAATATCATGGAATTCTGTAAAGCATTTAATGCTGCAACCCAAGGTATGGAACCTGGTTTGCCAATTCCAGTCGTTATTACTGCATTTGCGGATAAATCATTCACTTTTGTGATGAAAACCCCTCCAGCTTCTATCTTGTTGAAAAAAGCTGCTGGTCTGCAAAAAGGTAGTTCTAATCCTCTGACTAATAAAGTGGGTAAATTGACCCGCGCCCAGTTGGAAGAAATTGCTAAAACTAAAGAGCCTGATTTGACTGCTGCTGACTTGGATGCGGCTGTTCGCACTATTGCCGGCTCTGCTCGCTCAATGGGCTTGGACGTGGAGGGTGTTGTATAATGGCTAAAGTATCTAAACGCTTGAAAGCTCTGCGCTCTTCTGTTGAAGCTAACAAACTGTACGCAATCGACGAAGCAATTGCTTTGGTTAAAAAAGCTGCTACTGCTAAATTTGACGAGTCTGTTGACGTATCTTTCAACCTGGGTGTTGATCCTCGTAAATCTGACCAAGTTATTCGTGGTTCAGTCGTTCTGCCTAAAGGTACCGGTAAAACAACTCGCGTAGCTGTGTTTACTCAAGGTGCAAATGCAGATGCTGCTAAAGAAGCTGGCGCAGATATTGTCGGCTTTGAAGATCTGGCTGCTGAAATTAAAGCTGGTAACTTGAACTTTGACGTTGTTATTGCTTCTCCTGATGCAATGCGTATCGTTGGTCAATTGGGTACCATCTTGGGTCCTCGTGGTCTGATGCCAAACCCTAAAGTAGGTACTGTTACTCCTAACGTTGCTGAAGCAGTTAAAAATGCAAAAGCAGGTCAAGTACAATACCGTACAGATAAAGCAGGTATCGTTCATGCAACTATCGGTCGTGCTTCTTTCGCTGAAGCTGACTTGAAAGAAAACTTCAATGCGTTGCTGGATGCTATCGTTAAAGCCAAACCTGCTGCTGCTAAAGGCCAGTACCTGAAAAAAGTTGCTGTATCCAGCACTATGGGTTTGGGTGTTCGCGTTGATACTGCAAGCGTGAACAACTAAGAAATTTTCAGGTGATCCAGTTTTCTGGATTGCCTGAATTTGGGCTACTTAAAATTAAGTAGATGTCCAAGACCGTAGGGATCGTAAGATTTAATCGTAACTGCCCTACGCAGACGGTAGTCCTGAAACACATTGCAAGATTGCTTGTAAGATGTCTTTTTAGGTTACCGCGCTGGTGGGATATCATTTCGGTATCCTGTTTATAAACAGTGGGAGGTAGACCTTGAGTCTCAATATTGAAACCAAGAAAGTGGCCGTAGAGGAAATTAGCGCAGCAATTGCTAACGCTCAAACTCTCGTAGTCGCTGAATATCGCGGTATCAGTGTTTCCAGCATGACTGAGCTTCGTGCGAATGCACGTAAAGAAGGCGTGTACTTGCGTGTTCTGAAAAATACTCTGGCTCGTCGCGCAGTAGAGGGTACTTCATTCGCAGGTTTGGCCGATCAAATGGTTGGTCCATTGGTTTACGCTGCTTCTGAAGATGCTGTTGCTGCTGCTAAAGTGCTGCACCAATTCGCGAAAAAAGATGACAAAATTATCGTTAAAGCCGGTTCTTACAATGGCGAAGTGATGAACCCTGCTCAGGTTGCTGAGTTGGCTTCTATTCCAAGCCGCGAAGAACTGTTGTCCAAACTGTTGTTCGTTATGCAAGCTCCTGTATCAGGCTTTGCACGTGGTTTGGCTGCTTTGGCAGAGAAAAAAGCTGGCGAAGAAGCCGCTTAATCGATTTTGTTTCATTTAATCAATTATTTTTTAATACAATATTTGGAGTAAAATAGCATGGCTATTACTAAAGAAGACATTTTGGAAGCCGTTGGTTCTTTGACCGTAATGGAATTGAACGACCTGGTTAAAGCTTTTGAAGAGAAATTTGGCGTTTCTGCTGCTGCCGTTGCAGTTGCAGGTCCTGCAGGTGCTGGTGCAGCTGCTGCTGAAGAAAAAACTGAATTTGACGTAGTATTGGCTTCTGCTGGTGATCAAAAAGTTGGCGTGATTAAAGTTGTCCGCGCTATCACTGGCTTGGGTCTGAAAGAAGCTAAAGACATCGTTGACGGTGCACCTAAAACTCTGAAAGAGGGTGTTTCTAAAGCTGAAGCTGAAGACATCCAAAAACAACTGGAAGAAGCCGGCGCTAAAGTCGAAATCAAATAATTTAATGCTTCCTGTGAAGGCTGGCAGTTTTCTGCCAGCCTTATTTTGCTTCTTCAAATAAGCATCAGGCATTGTTTACATTTATTTGCATAGTCTTGATAAAACCATTGCAAATAAATGTAAATATCAGGTTGATGCATGCCGTTGTTTTAGACGGCCTATTATTTAAAATTGCTTTTCGGAGTGTATATGAGCTATTCGTTTACCGAGAAAAAACGTATCCGTAAGAGTTTTGCAAAGCGAGAGAATGTCTTGGATGTTCCTTTCCTGCTGGCAACCCAAATTGATTCTTATGCGAAATTTTTACAGTTGGAAAACGCTTTTGACCAACGTACTGATGATGGTCTGCAAGCAGCATTCAATTCTATTTTCCCGATTGTGAGCCATAATGGTTATGCACGATTGGAGTTTGTGCATTACACATTGGGCGAACCTTTGTTCGATATTCCTGAATGTCAATTGCGCGGTATTACTTATGCGGCTCCATTGCGTGCACGTATCCGTTTGGTGATTTTGGATAAAGAAGCGTCTAAACCGACCGTAAAAGAAGTTCGTGAAAACGAAGTATATATGGGCGAAATTCCGTTGATGACGCCAAGTGGCTCTTTTGTCATCAATGGTACAGAGCGTGTAATTGTTTCCCAGTTGCACCGTTCTCCTGGTGTGTTCTTTGAGCATGACCGTGGTAAAACACATTCTTCCGGTAAGTTGTTGTTCTCTGCTCGTATTATTCCTTACCGTGGTTCATGGTTGGATTTCGAATTTGATCCAAAAGATTTGCTGTATTTCCGTATCGACCGTCGCCGTAAAATGCCGGTTACGATTTTGTTGAAAGCTTTGGGCTATAACAATGAACAAATCTTGGATATTTTCTACGACAAAGAAACTTTCTATTTGTCTTCAAACGGTGTTCAAACTGATCTGGTTGCAGGCCGTCTGAAAGGTGAAACTGCCAAAGTTGACATCTTGGATAAAGAAGGCAATGTACTGGTTGCCAAAGGTAAACGCATTACTGCGAAAAATATCCGTGATATTACCAATGCAGGCTTGACTCGTTTGAATGTAGAGCCAGAAAGCTTGATAGGCAAAGCATTGGCTGCTGACCTGATTGATCCGGAAACCGGTGAAGTATTGGCTTCTGCTAACGATGAAATTACAGAAGAACTGTTGGCTAAACTTGATATCCATGGTGTAAAAGAAATTACGACCCTTTATATCAACGAATTGGATCAAGGCGGTTACATCTCCAGCACTCTGCGTACAGACGAAACTGCTGATCAGCAAGCTGCACGCGTAGCGATTTACCGCATGATGCGTCCTGGCGAACCGCCTACCGAAGAAGCTGTTGAGCAGCTCTTCAACCGCTTGTTCTTCAGTGAAGACAGCTATGATTTGTCTCGCGTAGGCCGTATGAAATTCAATACGCGCACATACGAGCAAAAACTGTCTGAAGCACAACAAAACTCTTGGTATGGCCGTTTGCTGAACGAAACTTTGGCCGGTGCTGCCGAAAAAGGTGGTTACGTTCTGAGCGTTGAAGACATTGTTGCTTCCATTGCTACATTAGTTGAACTGCGTAACGGTCATGGTGAAGTAGACGATATTGACCACTTGGGTAATCGTCGTGTTCGTTCTGTGGGTGAGTTGACTGAAAACCAATTCCGCAGCGGTTTGGCTCGTGTAGAACGTGCAGTTAAAGAGCGTTTGAACCAAGCAGAATCTGAGAACTTGATGCCGCATGACTTGATCAATGCGAAACCTGTTTCTGCCGCGATTAAAGAATTCTTCGGTTCCAGCCAATTGAGCCAATTTATGGATCAGACCAACCCATTGTCTGAAGTAACCCATAAACGCCGTGTATCTGCATTGGGCCCGGGCGGTTTGACTCGCGAACGTGCAGGCTTTGAGGTGCGAGACGTACATCCGACCCACTATGGCCGTGTATGTCCTATTGAAACACCTGAGGGTCCAAACATTGGTTTGATCAACTCATTATCCGTTTATGCGCGTACCAATGATTATGGTTTCTTGGAAACTCCTTACCGCCGTGTTGTCGATGGCAAAGTAACTGAAGAAATCGACTACTTGTCTGCTATCGAAGAAGGCCGTTATGTGATTGCACAGGCGAATGCCGATTTGGACAAAGACGGTAATTTGATTGGCGACTTGGTCACTTGTCGTGAAAAAGGCGAAACCATTATGGCGACGCCTGACCGCGTTCAATATATGGACGTGGCAACCGGTCAAGTGGTATCCGTTGCAGCATCTCTGATTCCATTCTTGGAACATGATGACGCGAACCGTGCATTGATGGGTGCCAACATGCAACGTCAGGCTGTACCGTGTCTGCGCCCTGAAAAACCGATGGTTGGTACCGGTATTGAGCGCTCTGTTGCCGTTGACTCTGCAACTGCAATCGTTGCCCGCCGCGGCGGTGTGGTTGAGTATGTAGATGCCAACCGTGTTGTAGTTCGTGTTCATGATGATGAAGCGACTGCCGGTGAAGTGGGTGTCGATATTTACAACTTGGTTAAATTCACCCGTTCTAACCAATCTACCAACATCAACCAACGTCCGGCCGTAAAAGCAGGCGATGTGTTGCAACGTGGTGACTTGGTGGCCGACGGTGCATCTACCGACTTGGGCGAGTTGGCTTTGGGTCAAAACATGACCATCGCCTTCATGCCATGGAACGGTTACAACTACGAAGACTCGATTCTGATTTCAGAAAAAGTGGCTGCAGACGATCGTTATACTTCGATTCACATTGAAGAGCTGAACGTTGTCGCACGTGACACTAAACTGGGTGCGGAAGACATTACCCGCGATATTCCGAACTTGTCTGAGCGTATGCAAAACCGTTTGGATGAATCCGGTATCGTATATATTGGTGCAGAAGTAGAAGCTGGTGACGTCTTGGTAGGTAAAGTAACACCTAAAGGCGAAACCCAACTGACTCCTGAAGAAAAACTGCTGCGTGCCATCTTCGGTGAAAAAGCGTCTGACGTAAAAGATACTTCATTGCGTATGCCTACCGGCATGAGCGGTACCGTTATCGATGTTCAAGTCTTTACTCGTGAAGGTATTCAACGCGACAAACGTGCTCAATCCATTATTGATTCTGAGCTGAAACGTTACCGTCAAGACTTGAGCGACCAGTTGCGTATTTTTGATAACGACGCATTTGACCGTATCGAGCGTATGATTGTTGGTCAAAAAGCCAATGGTGGTCCGATGAAGCTGGCTAAAGGCAGTGAAATCACTACCGAATATTTGGCGAGCCTGTCCAGCAAACATGATTGGTTTGACATCCGTTTGGCTGACGAAGATTTGGCCAAACAGTTGGAACTGATTAAATTGAGCCTGCAACAAAAACGCGAAGAAGCGGATGAGTTGTATGAGATCAAGAAGAAAAAACTGACCCAAGGCGACGAGCTGCAACCGGGCGTACAAAAAATGGTGAAAGTATTTATCGCCATCAAACGCCGTCTGCAAGCCGGTGACAAAATGGCGGGTCGCCACGGTAACAAAGGTGTGGTATCACGCATTCTGCCGGTGGAAGACATGCCTTACATGGCTGACGGCCGTCCGGTAGACATTGTACTGAACCCATTGGGCGTACCTTCCCGTATGAACATTGGTCAGATTTTGGAAGTTCACTTGGGTTGGGCGGCAAAAGGTATCGGTGAACGCATCGATCGTATGCTGAAAGAGCAACGCAAAGCCAGCGAGCTGCGTGAATTCTTGAACAAACTCTACAACGGTAGCGGTAAGAAAGAAGATTTAGACAGCCTGACAGATGAAGAAATCATCGAATTGGCTTCTAACCTGCGCAAAGGTGCGTCTTTCGCCTCTCCTGTATTCGACGGTGCGAAAGAGTCTGAAATCCGCGAAATGTTGAACTTGGCTTACCCAAGTGAAGATCCTGAGGTTGAGAAACTGGGCTTCAACGACAGTAAAACTCAAATCACGCTGTATGACGGCCGTTCCGGCGAAGCATTTGACCGCAAGGTTACAGTCGGTGTGATGCACTATCTGAAACTGCACCACTTGGTTGACGAAAAAATGCACGCCCGTTCTACCGGTCCATACAGTTTGGTTACCCAGCAGCCTTTGGGCGGTAAAGCTCAGTTCGGTGGCCAACGTTTCGGCGAGATGGAGGTTTGGGCATTGGAAGCATACGGCGCGGCATACACGCTGCAAGAGATGCTGACTGTGAAGTCTGACGACGTGAACGGCCGTACCAAAATGTACGAAAATATCGTCAAAGGTGAACACAAAATCGATGCCGGTATGCCTGAATCCTTCAACGTATTGGTTAAAGAGATTCGCTCACTGGGCTTGGATATCGATTTGGAACGCTACTAAACAGAAGTTTTCAGACGGCCTTTTAAGGTCGTCTGAAAAAGCGGTTTCAGAATAAGAATGAAGCAATCGGCATTTAGGCCATCTGAAATCAAAAGTACCGTTTCCCAATATCGAAAATCCGCCATGCGGTAAAAATACTTCCTTCAAGGAGCAAAAATGAATTTGTTGAACTTATTTAATCCGTTGCAAACTGCCGGCATGGAAGAAGAGTTTGATGCCATCAAAATCGGTATTGCCTCTCCCGAAACCATCCGCTCATGGTCTTATGGCGAAGTTAAAAAACCTGAAACCATCAACTACCGCACGTTCAAACCTGAGCGTGACGGTTTATTCTGTGCCAAAATCTTTGGCCCGGTCAAAGACTATGAATGTTTGTGCGGTAAATACAAACGCTTGAAATTTAAAGGCGTAACCTGTGAAAAATGTGGCGTAGAAGTGACCCTGTCTAAAGTACGCCGCGAACGCATGGGCCACATTGAATTGGCAGCACCAGTTGCCCATATTTGGTTCTTGAAATCCCTGCCTTCCCGCTTGGGTATGGTACTGGACATGACTTTGCGCGATATCGAACGCGTATTGTACTTTGAAGCATTTGTGGTAACCGATCCCGGCATGACTCCGTTGCAACGTCGTCAATTACTGACTGAAGACGATTACTACAACAAACTGGACGAATACGGCGACGACTTCGATGCCAAAATGGGTGCAGAAGGTATCCGTGAATTGTTGCGCACCTTGGATATTACCGGCGAAATCGAAATCCTGCGTCAAGAGCTGGAATCTACCGGTTCTGACACCAAAATTAAAAAAATTGCCAAACGTTTGAAAGTATTGGAAGCTTTCCACCGTTCCGGTATGAAACTGGAATGGATGATTATGGACGTGCTGCCGGTATTGCCGCCTGATTTGCGTCCGTTGGTTCCATTGGATGGTGGTCGTTTTGCCACTTCCGATTTGAACGATTTGTACCGCCGCGTTATTAACCGTAACAACCGTCTGAAACGTCTGTTGGAACTGCATGCGCCTGACATCATCGTTCGTAACGAAAAACGTATGTTGCAAGAAGCAGTTGACTCTCTGTTGGATAACGGCCGTCGCGGTAAAGCCATGACCGGCGCCAACAAACGTCCGCTGAAATCATTGGCTGACATGATTAAAGGTAAAGGCGGCCGCTTCCGTCAAAACCTGCTGGGTAAACGTGTGGACTACTCTGGTCGTTCCGTGATTACCGTAGGTCCATACCTGCGTCTGCACCAATGTGGTCTGCCGAAAAAAATGGCGTTGGAACTGTTCAAACCATTCATTTTCCACAAATTGGAAAAACAAGGTTTGGCGTCTACCGTTAAAGCTGCGAAAAAATTGGTAGAACAAGAAGTACCTGAAGTATGGGATATCTTGGAAGAAGTGATCCGCGAACATCCGATTATGCTGAACCGTGCGCCAACCCTGCACCGTTTGGGTATTCAAGCGTTCGAACCTATCCTGATCGAAGGTAAAGCGATTCAGTTGCACCCATTGGTGTGTGCCGCATTTAACGCCGACTTTGACGGTGACCAAATGGCTGTACACGTTCCATTGAGCTTGGAAGCACAAATGGAAGCACGCACGCTGATGCTGGCTTCAAACAACGTATTGTCTCCAGCCAACGGCGAACCAATCATCGTACCTTCTCAAGATATCGTATTGGGTCTGTACTACATGACCCGCGACCGTATCAATGCCAAAGGCGAAGGCAGCCTGTTTGCCGATGTGAAAGAAGTGCATCGTGCATACCATACCAAACAGGTTGAACTGGGTACGAAAATTACCGTACGTCTGCGCGAATGGGTAAAAAACGAAGCAGGTGAGTTTGAGCCTGTCGTTAACCGTTACGAAACGACTGTCGGCCGTGCATTGTTGAGCGAAATCTTGCCTAAAGGCCTGCCGTTCGAGTACATCAACAAAGCGCTGAAGAAAAAAGAAATTTCTAAACTGATTAACGCATCATTCCGTCTGTGCGGTTTGCGTGACACAGTTATTTTTGCCGACCACTTGATGTATACCGGTTTCGGTTTTGCGGCTAAAGGCGGTATTTCCATTGCGGTTGACGATATGGAAATTCCGAAAGAAAAAGCAGCCTTGCTGGCTGAGGCTAATGCCGAAGTTAAAGAAATCGAAGACCAATACCGTCAAGGTTTGGTGACCAACGGCGAACGTTACAACAAAGTGGTCGATATTTGGGGTCGTGCCGGCGATAAGATCGCTAAAGCGATGATGGACAATCTGTCCAAACAAAAAGTTATCGACCGTGACGGCAACGAAGTTGATCAAGAGTCCTTCAACTCTATTTACATGATGGCCGACTCTGGTGCCCGTGGTTCTGCAGCTCAGATTAAACAGTTGTCCGGTATGCGTGGTTTGATGGCCAAACCTGACGGCTCTATTATCGAAACGCCAATTACCTCTAACTTCCGCGAAGGTTTGACTGTATTGCAATACTTTATTGCGACCCACGGTGCGCGTAAAGGTTTGGCGGATACCGCGTTGAAAACGGCAAACTCTGGTTACCTGACCCGTCGTCTGGTAGACGTAACTCAAGACTTGGTCGTTGTTGAAGACGATTGCGGTACTTCAGACGGCTTTGTCATGAAAGCAGTAGTACAAGGCGGTGACGTAATTGAAGCGTTGCGCGATCGTATTTTAGGCCGTGTTACAGCATCAGATGTTGTTGATCCTTCAACTGGCGAGACTTTGGTTGAGGCAGGTACACTGCTGACTGAGAAATTAGTTGATATCATTGACCAATCTGGTGTTGACGAGGTTAAAGTCCGTACGCCAATTACTTGTAAAACCCGTCATGGCTTGTGTGCACACTGTTATGGCCGCGACTTGGCGCGCGGTAAACTGGTTAACGCTGGTGAAGCTGTAGGTGTAATTGCTGCACAATCTATTGGTGAGCCAGGTACTCAGCTGACCATGCGTACGTTCCACATCGGTGGTGCGGCATCTCGTGCGGCTGCTGCCAGTCAAGTGGAAGCCAAATCCAATGGTACAGCTCGTTTCAGCAGCCAAATGCGTTACGTTGCCAACAACAAAGGCGAATTGGTTGTCATTGGCCGCTCTTGTGAAGTAGTGATTCACGACGATATCGGTCGCGAACGTGAACGTCACAAAGTACCTTACGGTGCAATCCTGCTGGTACAAGACGGCGAAGCCATTAAAGCCGGTCAAACTTTGGCAACTTGGGATCCGCATACCCGTCCGATGATCACCGAACACGCAGGTATGGTGAAATTCGAAAACGTGGAAGAGGGTGTTACCGTTGCGAAACAAACTGACGATGTAACCGGTTTGTCTACTTTGGTAGTGATTGACGGCAAACGTCGTTCTTCTAGTGCTTCTAAACTGTTGCGTCCGACTGTCAAACTGTTGGATGAAAATGGTCTGGAAATTTGCATTCCTGGTACGACTACCCCAGTTTCTATGGCATTCCCGGTCGGTGCGGTGATTACTATCCGTGAAGGTCAGGAAGTCGGTAAGGGTGATGTGTTGGCGCGTATTCCACAAGCGTCTTCTAAAACCCGCGATATTACCGGTGGTTTGCCGCGCGTTGCTGAGTTGTTTGAAGCACGCGTGCCGAAAGATGCCGGCATGTTGGCTGAAATTACCGGTACCGTTTCCTTCGGTAAAGAAACCAAAGGTAAACAGCGTCTGATTATTACCGATGTAGACGGTGTAGCATACGAAACGCTGATTTCTAAAGAGAAACAGATTTTGGTACACGACGGTCAAGTGGTAAACCGCGGTGAAACCATCGTGGATGGTGCCGTAGATCCGCATGACATTCTGCGTCTGCAAGGTATCGAAGCATTGGCTCGCTACATTGTTCAAGAGGTACAAGAGGTTTACCGCTTGCAAGGTGTGAAGATTTCCGATAAACACATCGAAGTCATCATCCGCCAAATGCTGCGCCGTGTGAACATTGTGGATGCTGGTGATACAGAGTTTATTACCGGCGAACAAGTTGAGCGTAGCGATGTGATGCTTGCCAATGAGAAAGCCATCGCTGAAGGCAAAGAGCCGGCACGTTATGAAAATGTGTTGTTGGGTATTACCAAAGCTTCCTTGTCTACCGACAGCTTCATTTCTGCAGCATCGTTCCAAGAAACAACCCGCGTCTTGACCGAGGCCGCTATCATGGGCAAACAAGACGAGCTGCGCGGTTTAAAAGAGAACGTGATTGTCGGTCGATTGATTCCTGCCGGTACAGGTTTGACCTACCACCGCAGCCGTCATCAACAATGGCAGCAAGCCGATCAAGTAACTTCTGAAACCGAAGCTTTAGACGAATAATCCCGAGGGATTATTGTGAAAATAAAACCGCAAGCCAGTCTTGCGGTTTTATTTTTTAGAGGACTTAAAAGAGGGTAGAGTTTAAGGCCGTCTGAATAAATAAGGAAAGCAATGGAGAAAATAAGTAGAGAACTAAATTGCGGACTTATTTAAAATGACAAAGGCCGTCTGAATATTTCAGACGGCCTTTGTTTCCAAAATTTAGACATAAATTGGAAAACACCAAACTTTATCAGTCATTTGCTTGACTAAACCCTTGCAATAAAAATATAATTCCAATCTTGTCGACATGGTGTCGGCAAGTATTTAACTCAACAGGACGAGAAAATATGCCAACTATTAACCAATTGGTACGCAAAGGCCGTCAAAAGCCTGTGTACGTAAACAAAGTGCCTGCACTGGAAGCTTGCCCGCAAAAACGTGGCGTCTGCACCCGTGTATACACAACTACCCCTAAAAAACCTAACTCTGCATTGCGTAAAGTATGTAAAGTTCGCCTGACCAACGGTTTTGAAGTAATTTCATATATCGGCGGTGAAGGCCACAACCTGCAAGAGCACAGCGTCGTATTGATTCGCGGCGGTCGTGTAAAAGACTTGCCAGGTGTACGTTACCACACTGTACGCGGTTCTTTGGATACTGCAGGTGTTAAAGACCGTAAACAAGCCCGTTCTAAATACGGTGCTAAGCGTCCTAAATAATTATCGGGACTCAAATAGGCACGTCGGCCGCCTAAGCTGAACAACGGCCGAGTAAGTGAATACTCAATTGGGTATTCATGGGAATTGCCCCAACTGAATAGATTAAAGGAAATTAAAATGCCAAGACGTAGAGAAGTCCCTAAGCGCGACGTACTGCCAGATCCTAAATTCGGCAGCGTTGAGCTGACTAAATTCATGAACGTATTGATGATTGACGGTAAAAAATCTGTTGCAGAACGTATCGTTTACGGTGCGTTGGAGCAAATTGAGAAAAAAACCGGCAAAGTAGCAATTGAAGTATTTAACGAAGCCATTGCAAACGCCAAACCTATCGTGGAAGTGAAAAGCCGCCGTGTAGGTGGTGCAAACTACCAAGTTCCTGTTGAAGTTCGTCCTTCACGTCGTCTGGCCTTGGCAATGCGCTGGGTTCGCGATGCGGCCCGTAAACGTGGTGAGAAATCTATGGACCTGCGTTTGGCAGGCGAATTGATTGATGCGGCTGAAGGTCGTGGCGGTGCGTTGAAAAAACGTGAAGAAGTACACCGCATGGCTGAAGCTAACAAAGCATTCTCTCACTTCCGTTTCTAATATCGAAAGGCTAACAAAATGGCTCGTAAGACCCCTATCAGCCTGTATCGCAATATCGGTATTTCTGCCCATATTGACGCGGGTAAAACAACCACAACAGAACGTATTTTGTTCTATACAGGTTTGACTCATAAATTGGGCGAAGTGCATGACGGCGCGGCTACTACCGACTACATGGAACAAGAGCAAGAGCGTGGTATTACCATTACTTCTGCTGCTGTGACTTCTTATTGGTCTGGTATGGCGAAACAGTTCCCTGAGCACCGTTTCAACATCATCGACACTCCGGGACACGTTGACTTTACTGTAGAGGTAGAGCGTTCTATGCGTGTATTGGACGGCGCGGTAATGGTTTACTGTGCAGTAGGCGGTGTTCAACCTCAATCTGAAACCGTATGGCGTCAAGCTAACAAATACCAAGTACCTCGCTTGGCATTTGTAAACAAAATGGACCGTCAAGGTGCCAACTTCTTCCGCGTTGTTGAGCAAATGAAAACCCGTTTGCGCGCAAACCCAGTACCTATCGTGATTCCGGTTGGTGCGGAAGACAGCTTCAGCGGTGTCGTTGACCTGTTGAAAATGAAATCCATTATTTGGAATGAAGCCGATAAAGGTACAACCTTTACCTATGGCGACATTCCTGCTGAATTGGTTGAGACTGCCGAAGAATGGCGTCAAAACATGATTGAAGCTGCAGCAGAAGCCAGCGAAGAATTGATGGACAAATACTTGGGCGGTGATGAGCTGACTGAAGAAGAAATCGTAGGCGCATTGCGTCAACGTACTTTGGCCGGTGAAATTCAACCAATGTTGTGCGGTTCAGCATTTAAAAACAAAGGTGTTCAACGTATGTTGGATGCAGTTGTAGAATTGCTGCCTGCTCCTACCGACATTCCTCCAGTTCAAGGTGTTAACCCTAACACTGAAGAAGCCGACAGCCGTCAAGCCAGCGATGAAGAGAAATTCTCTGCATTGGCGTTCAAAATGTTGAATGATAAATACGTTGGTCAGCTGACTTTCATCCGCGTTTACTCTGGTGTGGTGAAATCCGGTGATACCGTATTGAACTCTGTAAAAGGTACTCGCGAACGTATCGGTCGCTTGGTGCAAATGACTGCTGCAGACCGTACTGAAATTGAAGAAGTACGCGCTGGTGATATTGCAGCTGCGATCGGTCTTAAAGACGTTACTACTGGTGAGACCTTGTGTGCAGAAAGCGCACCTATCATCTTGGAACGCATGGAATTCCCTGAGCCGGTAATCCATATTGCCGTTGAGCCGAAAACCAAAGCCGACCAAGAGAAAATGGGTATCGCCCTGAACCGTCTGGCGAAAGAAGACCCTTCTTTCCGCGTTCGTACAGACGAAGAGTCCGGTCAAACCATTATTTCTGGTATGGGTGAGCTGCACTTGGAAATTATTGTTGACCGTATGAAACGCGAATTCGGCGTGGAAGCAAACATCGGTGCGCCTCAAGTGGCTTACCGTGAAACCATCCGCAAAGAAGTTGAAGCTGAATACAAACATGCCAAACAATCTGGTGGTAAAGGTCAATACGGTCACGTTGTGATCAAAATGGAACCTATGGAACCAGGTGGTGCGGGCTACGAATTTATCGATGAAATTAAAGGTGGTGTGATTCCTCGCGAATTTATTCCGTCTGTCGATAAAGGTATTCGCGATACTTTGCCTAACGGTATCGTTGCCGGTTACCCAGTAGTTGACGTACGTGTGCGTCTGATCTTCGGTTCTTCACACGATGTTGACTCCTCTCAACTGGCCTTCGAATTGGCTGCGTCTCAAGCCTTCAAAGAAGGTATGCGTAAAGCCAATCCAGCTCTGTTGGAACCAATCATGGCAGTTGAGGTGGAAACACCTGAAGAATACATGGGTGACGTAATGGGCGACTTGAACCGTCGTCGTGGTGTTGTATTGGGTATGGATGATGACGGCATCGGCGGTAAAAAAGTCCGTGCCGAAGTGCCTCTGGCAGAAATGTTCGGTTATTCTACCGACCTGCGTTCTGCAACCCAAGGCCGCGCTACTTACTCTATGGAGTTCAAGAAATATTCTGAAGCTCCTGCCCACATAGCTGCTGCTGTAACTGAAGCCCGTAAAGGCTAATCAGGCAAATAGGTCGTCTGAAAGGCTGAAATGATTTTTCAGACGGCCTCTGTTCTTTAATCGATCTTTAATGTAAAGGAATTAGCTCATGGCTAAGGAAAAATTTGAACGTAGCAAACCGCACGTAAACGTTGGCACCATCGGTCACGTTGACCATGGTAAAACCACTCTGACTGCTGCTTTGACTACTATTTTGGCTAAAAAATTTGGTGGTGCTGCAAAAGCTTACGACCAAATCGACAACGCTCCTGAAGAAAAAGCCCGCGGTATTACCATTAATACCTCACACGTAGAATACGAAACTGAAACCCGTCACTACGCACACGTAGACTGCCCAGGCCACGCCGACTACGTTAAAAACATGATTACCGGTGCTGCCCAAATGGACGGCGCGATCTTGGTATGTTCCGCAGCTGACGGTCCTATGCCACAAACTCGCGAACACATCCTGTTGGCCCGCCAAGTAGGTGTACCTTACATCATCGTATTCATGAACAAATGCGACATGGTTGACGATGCCGAGTTGTTGGAACTGGTTGAAATGGAAATCCGTGACTTGTTGTCAAGCTACGACTTCCCAGGTGATGACTGCCCAATCGTACAAGGTTCTGCACTGAAAGCCTTGGAAGGTGACGCTGGTTACGAAGAAAAAATCTTCGAATTGGCTGCTGCTCTGGACAGCTACATCCCAACACCTGAGCGTGCTGTGGACAAACCTTTCTTGTTGCCTATCGAAGACGTATTCTCTATCTCCGGTCGTGGTACAGTAGTAACCGGTCGTGTAGAGCGCGGTATCATCCACGTTGGTGACGAGATCGAAATCGTAGGTCTGAAAGAAACTCAAAAAACCACTTGTACCGGTGTTGAAATGTTCCGCAAACTGCTGGACGAAGGTCAAGCAGGTGACAACGTAGGCGTATTGCTGCGTGGTACTAAACGTGAAGATGTAGAGCGTGGTCAAGTATTGGCTAAACCAGGTACTATCACTCCTCACACCAAATTCAAAGCAGAAGTATACGTACTGAGCAAAGAAGAGGGTGGTCGTCACACTCCATTCTTCGCTAACTACCGTCCACAATTCTACTTCCGTACTACTGACGTAACTGGTGCAGTTACTTTGGAAGAAGGTGTAGAAATGGTAATGCCAGGTGAGAACGTAACCATTACTGTAGAACTGATTGCGCCTATCGCTATGGAAGAAGGTCTGCGCTTTGCGATTCGCGAAGGTGGTCGTACCGTAGGTGCGGGTGTGGTTTCTTCTGTAATTGCTTAATTGAGGGATATTGATAAATGGCAAACCAAAAAATCCGTATCCGCCTGAAAGCTTATGATTACAGTCTGATTGACCGTTCTGCGCAAGAAATCGTTGAAACTGCCAAACGTACTGGCGCTGTTGTTAAAGGTCCGATTCCTTTGCCAACTAAAATCGAACGTTTCAACATCTTGCGTTCTCCTCACGTGAATAAAACTTCTCGTGAACAATTGGAAATCCGTACCCACTTGCGTCTGATGGACATCGTGGACTGGACTGACAAAACTACTGATGCACTGATGAAACTGGATCTTCCAGCGGGTGTGGATGTAGAAATTAAAGTTCAATAAGAACTGAAAAACCGAACAGCTTGGCTGTTCGGTTTTTTTATAGAATTCTTAGGCCGTCTGAAAAT
This sequence comes from Neisseria sp. P0021.S007, assembly GCF_051956855.1. Lineage (NCBI taxonomy): Bacteria > Pseudomonadati > Pseudomonadota > Betaproteobacteria > Neisseriales > Neisseriaceae > Neisseria > Neisseria sp. P0021.S007. The sequence goes on along the minus strand of NZ_JBQCXA010000007.1, from coordinate 87,914 downwards.
TGTCAGACATTTGGCAACGCTTCATCCGAAAAAAATGATGGTTTTAAGAAGTTAAATTGAAATTTTTGTTGATATTTCTTTGATTTGTCAATTATAATGGTGGACTTGGTACATCCGTATCAAGTTTAACTTTGTCTGAAAGGCAGGCCAATCGTAGCCCGCCCCTTTACTTAAAAGGAAAATAATCATGACTTTAGGTCTGGTTGGACGCAAAGTTGGTATGACTCGCGTGTTCGACGAACAGGGTGTTTCTGTTCCGGTAACTGTTTTGGATATGTCTGCCAACCGCGTTACACAAGTGAAATCCAAAGATACTGACGGCTACACTGCTGTACAAGTTACCTTTGGTCAGAAAAAAGCTAATCGTGTCAACAAAACTGAAGCCGGTCACTTTGCTAAAGCGAGTGTTGAAGCTGGTCGCGGTTTGGTTGAGTTTGCTTTGACTGAAGAAAAGCTGGCTGAATTAAAAGTCGGTGATGAAATTACCGTTTCTATGTTTGAAGTTGGTCAATTGGTAGATGTAACCGGTACCTCTAAAGGTAAAGGTTTCTCTGGTACGATCAAACGTCATAACTTCGGTGCTCAACGTACTTCCCACGGTAACTCCCGTTCTCACCGTGTTCCTGGTTCTATCGGTATGGCACAAGACCCTGGTCGCGTGTTCCCTGGTAAACGTATGGCAGGTCAATACGGTAACACTAAAGCAACTGTTCAAAAATTGGAAGTTGTGCGTGTTGATGCTGAACGCCAACTCTTGTTGGTTAAAGGTGCTGTTCCGGGTTCGGTTAACAGCGACGTCGTGGTTCGTCCTAGCGTGAAAGTAGGTGCGTAATGGAATTGAAAGTAATTGACGCTAAAGGACAAGTATCTGGCAGCTTGGCTGTTTCTGATGCTTTGTTTGCTCGTGAATACAATGAAGCTCTGGTTCACCAACTGGTTACTGCTTACTTGGCAAATGCCCGTTCTGGTAATCGTGCTCAAAAGACTCGTGCCGAAGTAAACCACTCTACTAAAAAACCATGGCGCCAAAAAGGTACCGGTCGTGCTCGTTCCGGTATGACTTCTTCTCCGCTGTGGCGTAAAGGTGGTCGTGCATTCCCAAACAAACCTGACGAAAACTTCACTCAAAAAGTGAACCGTAAAATGTACCGTGCCGGTATGGCGACTATTTTGTCCCAATTGGCTCGTGATGAACGTTTGTTTGCAATCGAAGCATTGACTGCTGAAACTCCTAAAACCAAAGTTTTTGCTGAACAAGTGAAAAATTTGGGTTTGGAGCAAGTTCTGTTTGTAACTAAACAGCTCGACGAGAATGTTTACTTGGCTTCACGCAACTTGCCTAACGTATTGGTTTTGGAAGCTCAACAAGTTGATCCTTACAGCTTGCTGCGTTACAAAAAAGTCGTTATCACTAAAGATGCAGTTGCACAATTAGAGGAGCAATGGGTATGAATCAACAACGTTTGACTCAAGTAATCTTGGCACCTATCGTTTCTGAAAAAAGCAACGTATTGGCTGAAAAACGTAACCAAATGACGTTTAAAGTTTTGGCAAATGCAACAAAACCTGAAATTAAAGCGGCTGTTGAGCTGCTGTTCGGCGTTCAAGTTGCAGACGTTACTACTGTTACCATTAAAGGTAAAGTTAAACGTTTTGGTCGCACTTTAGGTCGTCGCAGCGATGTTAAAAAGGCTTATGTAAGCTTGGCTGCCGGTCAAGAGTTGGATTTGGAAGCCGCTGCTGCAGCTGCAGATAAGGAATAAACAAAATGGCAATCGTTAAAATGAAGCCGACCTCTGCAGGCCGTCGCGGCATGGTTCGCGTGGTAACAGAAGGTTTGCACAAAGGTGCACCTTATGCACCTCTGCTAGAAAAGAAAAATTCTACTGCCGGTCGTAACAACAATGGTCATATCACTACCCGTCATAAAGGTGGTGGCCATAAACATCATTACCGCGTTGTAGATTTTAAACGTAACAAAGACGGTATCCCTGCAAAAGTAGAGCGTATCGAATATGACCCTAACCGTACTGCATTTATCGCACTGTTGTGCTATGCAGATGGTGAGCGTCGCTACATCATTGCTCCTCGTGGTATTCAAGCCGGTGCAGTATTGGTTTCCGGTGCTGAGGCTGCTATCAAAGTAGGTAACACTTTGCCGATCCGCAATATTCCTGTTGGTACAACTATTCACTGTATCGAAATGAAACCAGGTAAAGGTGCGCAAATTGCGCGTTCTGCTGGTGCTTCTGCGGTATTGCTTGCAAAAGAAGGTGCTTACGCTCAAGTTCGTTTGCGTTCTGGTGAAGTACGCAAAATTAGCGTAAATTGCCGTGCAACTATCGGTGAAGTTGGTAACGAAGAACAAAGCCTCAAAAAAATCGGTAAAGCTGGTGCTAACCGCTGGCGTGGTATTCGTCCGACCGTTCGTGGTGTTGTAATGAACCCTGTTGATCACCCGCATGGTGGTGGTGAAGGCCGTACTGGTGAAGCTCGCGAACCGGTTAGCCCATGGGGTACTCCTGCTAAGGGCTACCGCACTCGTAATAACAAACGCACGGATAACATGATTGTTCGTCGTCGTTACTCAAATAAAGGTTAATTAGTATGGCTCGTTCATTAAAAAAAGGCCCATATGTAGACCTGCATTTGCTGAAAAAAGTAGATGCTGCTCGTGCAAGCAACGACAAACGCCCAATTAAAACTTGGTCACGTCGTTCTACCATTTTGCCTGATTTCATTGGTCTGACTATCGCTGTACACAACGGTCGCACTCACGTGCCTGTGTTTATCAGTGACAACATGGTTGGTCATAAATTAGGTGAGTTCTCATTGACCCGTACCTTTAAAGGCCACTTGGCCGATAAAAAGGCTAAAAAGAAATAAGGTGAATCATGAGAGTAAGTGCACAACATAAAAACGCCCGTATTTCAGCTCAAAAAGCTCGTTTGGTAGCTGATTTGATTCGTGGTAAAGACGTTGCCCAAGCTTTGAATATCTTGGCATTCAGCCCTAAAAAAGGTGCTGAGCTGATTAAAAAAGTATTGGAATCAGCAATCGCCAATGCCGAACACAACAATGGTGCAGACATTGACGAACTGAAAGTGGTAACTATCTTTGTTGACAAAGGTCCAAGCTTGAAACGTTTTCAAGCTCGTGCCAAAGGTCGCGGTAACCGCATCGAGAAACAAACTTGTCATATTAACGTGACAGTGGGCAACTAAGGAAAAGCTATGGGACAAAAGATTAACCCTACAGGCTTTCGCCTGGCGGTAACTAAAGACTGGTCTTCAAAATGGTTTGCTAAAAGCACCGACTTTTCTACTGTTTTGAAACAAGATATTGATGTTCGTAACTACTTGCGTAAAAAACTGGCTAATGCTTCAGTTGGTCGCGTAGTGATCGAGCGTCCTGCTAAATCTGCACGTATTACTATTCACTCTGCTCGTCCAGGTGTGGTTATTGGTAAAAAAGGTGAGGATATTGAAATCTTGAAGCGTGACTTGCAAACTCTGATGGGTGTGCCTGTTCATGTAAATATTGAAGAGATTCGTCGTCCTGAATTGGATGCACAAATCATTGCTGATGGTATTGCCCAGCAGCTTGAAAAACGTGTTCAATTCCGTCGCGCTATGAAACGTGCAATGCAAAATGCAATGCGTTCTGGTGCTAAAGGCATCAAGATCATGACTTCAGGTCGTCTGAATGGTGCTGATATCGCTCGTAGCGAATGGTACCGTGAAGGTCGTGTGCCTTTGCATACTTTGCGTGCGAACGTAGATTATGCAACTAGCGAAGCGCACACTACTTATGGTGTACTGGGTCTGAAAGTTTGGGTTTATACAGAAGGTAATATTAAATCTTCTAAACCTGAGCATGAGAAGAAACAAAGAAAGGCAGGTGGACGTAATGCTGCAGCCAACTAGACTGAAATATCGCAAGCAACAAAAAGGTCGTAATACCGGTATTGCTACTCGCGGTAACAAAGTAAGTTTCGGTGAGTTCGGTTTGAAAGCCGTAGGTCGTGGTCGTTTGACTGCCCGCCAAATCGAAGCTGCTCGTCGTACTATGACTCGTCATATTAAACGTGGCGGTCGTATTTGGATTCGTGTATTCCCTGATAAACCAATTACTGAAAAACCTATCCAAGTTCGTATGGGTGGCGGTAAAGGTAATGTGGAATATTACATTGCTGAAGTTAAACCAGGCAAAGTATTGTACGAAATGGACGGTGTTCCTGAGTCTTTGGCTCGTGAAGCATTTGAATTGGCCGCTGCCAAATTGCCTATTCCTACAACCTTTGTAGTAAGACAGGTGGGTCAATAATGAAAGCAAATGAATTGAAAGACAAATCTATTGAGCAATTAAACTCTGATTTGTTGGACTTGTTGAAAGCTCAGTTTGGCTTACGCATGCAAAATGCAACCGGTCAGTTGGGTAAATCTAGCGAGTTGAAACGTGTACGTCGCGATATTGCTCGTATTAAAACCATTTTAACTGAAAAAGGTGCTAAGTAATGAGCGAAGCTAAAAATGTTCGTACTTTGCAAGGCAAAGTGGTAAGCGACAAAATGGACAAAACTGTTACAGTATTGGTTGAACGTAAGGTTAAACACCCTCTGTACGGTAAAATTATTCGTTTATCAACTAAAATCCATGCCCATGATGAAAACAATCAATATGGCATTGGTGATGTAGTGGTAATCGAGGAATCTCGTCCTTTGTCAAAAACCAAGTCTTGGGTTGTAAAGGAATTGGTTGAGAAAGCCCGTACTGTTTGATTTAAAACACAGTAATGCAGCTTAATAAGAAACGAAGTCTTGCAGCAAAGTTAATTTGCGTGTAAACTTCGTTTCTTATCTTCCAGCTTCTTATGGAAGTTTCTCTCCCTTCGGGATCCAAGACTGGTTTACTAGAACCGTGATGGTTTCATTTAATAAGCAGCTTAAAGTAAGGTGCGAGTTATATGAAAGTGGTAAATTAAGTTGGTTAATTTAAAGGTACTAATATGATTCAAATGCAGACCATCTTAGATGTGGCTGATAACTCTGGTGCGCGTCGCGTAATGTGCATCAAAGTATTAGGCGGATCTAAGCGTCGCTACGCTTCTGTTGGCGACATTATTAAAGTTGCAGTTAAAGATGCAGCCCCGCGTGGTCGTGTCAAAAAAGGTGATGTATACAATGCGGTAGTTGTTCGTACTGCTAAAGGTGTGCGTCGTCCTGATGGTGCGTTAATTAAATTCGATAACAATGCTGCTGTGTTGTTGAATAATAAACTTGAACCTCTGGGTACCCGTATTTTTGGTCCGGTAACCCGTGAATTGCGTACTGAGCGATTTATGAAAATCGTTTCATTGGCGCCTGAAGTATTATAAGGAATAGCGCGATGAATAAAATCATTAAAGGCGATCAGGTTGTAGTGATTACCGGTAAAGATAAAGGTAAGCAAGGTCAAGTAGTTCGAGTATTGGGTGATAAAGTTGTTGTTGAGGGTGTTAATGTTGTAAAACGCCATCAAAAACCTAATCCAATGCGTGGTATTGAGGGTGGCATTATTGCTAAAGAAATGCCTTTAGATATTTCTAATATTGCAATCCTGAATCCGGAAACTAATAAAGCAGACCGTGTTGGTATTAAGCTGATTGAAAATGAAGGCAAAGTTAAACGCGTTCGTTTCTTCAAATCAAATGGCTCTATCATTGGAGCATAAGGAGATAACATGGCTCGTTTGAGAGAGTTTTATAAAGATACAGTTGTTCCTGAATTGGTTAAACAATTTGGTTACAAATCAGTAATGGAAGTTCCACGTATTGAAAAAATCACCTTAAATATGGGTGTAGGTGAAGCTGTTGCTGATAAAAAAGTAATGGAGCATGCTGTTTCTGATTTAGAGAAAATTGCTGGTCAAAAACCAGTTGTTACTGTTGCTCGTAAATCTATCGCAGGTTTTAAAATCCGTGATAACTATCCAGTTGGTTGCAAAGTAACATTGCGTCGTGATCAAATGTTTGAATTCTTAGATCGTTTGATTACTATTGCATTGCCTCGCGTACGTGACTTCCGCGGTGTAAGCGGTAAATCATTTGATGGTCGTGGCAATTACAATATGGGCGTTCGTGAGCAAATTATTTTCCCGGAAATTGAATACGATAAAATCGATGCTTTGCGTGGTTTGAATATTACTATTACAACTACTGCAAAAACTGATGAAGAAGCGAAAGCTTTGTTGTCACTGTTCAAGTTTCCGTTTAAAGGATAATCATGGCTAAGAAAGCACTTATTAATCGTGAGCTGAAACGTCAAGCATTGGCGAAAAAGTTTGCAGCTAAACGTGAGGCAATTTTCGCTGTTATTAATGATGCTAATGCGACTGAAGAAGAACGTTTTGAGGCACGTTTGAAATTTCAATCCATTCCTCGTAATGCAGCACCTGTACGTCAACGTCGTCGTTGTGCTTTAACAGGTCGTCCTCGTGGCACTTTCCGTAAATTTGGTTTGGGCCGTATTAAAATCCGTGAAATCGCTATGCGTGGCGAGATCCCTGGTGTTGTTAAAGCTAGCTGGTAATAGGAGTATAAATAATGAGTATGCATGATCCTATTTCCGATATGTTGACTCGTATTCGCAATGCGCAACGTGCTAATAAAGCAGCAGTTGCCATGCCTTCTTCTAAACTGAAATGTGCAATTGCAAAAGTTCTGAAAGAAGAAGGTTATATCGAGGATTTTGCGGTTTCTGCTGATGCAAAACCGGTATTGGAAATTCAATTGAAATACTATGCAGGTCGTCCTGTGATTGAGCAAATTAAACGTGTTTCACGTCCAGGTTTGCGTATTTACAAAGCATCAAGTGAGATCCCTAGCGTAATGAATGGCCTGGGTGTCGCTATTGTTAGTACTTCTAAAGGTGTAATGACTGATCGCAAAGCCCGTTCTGAGGGTGTTGGTGGTGAGTTGTTGTGCATCGTAGCCTAGTGGAGAAAAGTAAATGTCACGCGTCGCAAAAAACCCAGTGACTGTTCCTGCTGGTGTAGAAGTAAAATTCGGAACAGATGCATTGGTTATCAAAGGTAAAAACGGCGAATTGTCTTTTCCTTTGCATTCCGATGTTGCTATTGAACTGAACGATGGTAAATTGACTTTTGCTGCAAAAAATGACAGTAAACAGGCTAATGCTATGTCTGGTACTGCTCGTGCATTGGTTAATAACATGGTTAAGGGTGTTTCTGAAGGTTTTGAGAAAAAACTTCAATTGATTGGTGTGGGTTATCGTGCCCAAGCTCAGGGCAAAGTTTTGAACTTGTCTTTGGGTTTCTCTCATCCAATCGTATACGAAATGCCTGAAGGTGTTTCTGTTCAAACTCCTAGCCAAACAGAAATCGTTTTGACTGGTGCAGATAAACAAGTGGTTGGCCAAGTCGCTGCTGAAATTCGTGCATTCCGTTCTCCTGAGCCTTATAAAGGTAAAGGTGTTCGTTATGTGGGTGAAGTAGTAGTGATGAAAGAAGCCAAGAAAAAATAATTGAGGTTCACTAATGGATAAACATACAACCCGACTCCGTCGTGCACGCAAAACCCGTGCGCGTATTGCGGACTTGAAAATGGTAAGATTATGTGTGTTCCGCAGCAATAATCATATTTATGCTCAAGTAATTAGTGCTGAAGGTGATAAAGTATTGGCTCAAGCCTCTACATTGGAAGCTGAAGTACGTAGTAGCCTGAAATCAGGTAGTAACGTTGAAGCAGCAGCTGTAGTTGGTAAGCGTATTGCTGAAAAAGCTAAAGCAGTGGGTGTTGAAAAAGTTGCTTTTGACCGTTCAGGTTTCCAATATCACGGTCGTGTGAAAGCTTTGGCTGAAGCTGCACGTGAAAATGGTTTAAGCTTCTAATATTTGGAGACTTTCAGATGGCAAAACATGAAATTGAAGAACGCGGTGACGGCCTGATTGAAAAGATGGTCGCAGTTAATCGCGTGACTAAAGTAGTTAAAGGTGGCCGTATCATGGCTTTCTCTGCACTGACTGTTGTTGGTGATGGTGATGGTCGCATCGGTATGGGCAAAGGTAAATCAAAAGAAGTACCAGTTGCTGTTCAAAAAGCAATGGATCAAGCTCGACGCTCTATGATTAAAGTACCTTTGAAAAACGGTACTATTCATCATGAAGTTATTGGTCGTCATGGTGCTACTAAGGTATTTATGCAACCTGCTAAAGAAGGTAGCGGTGTGAAAGCTGGTGGTCCAATGCGTTTAGTATTTGATGCTATGGGTATTCATAACATTTCAGCTAAAGTACATGGTTCTACTAATCCTTACAATATTGTACGCGCTACATTAGACGGTTTGTCTAAATTGTATACCCCTGCTGATATTGCTGCTAAACGTGGCTTGACAGTAGAAGATATTTTGGGAGCTAACCATGACTGAGCAAAAAAAGATTAAAGTTACATTGGTTAAGAGCCTGATCGGTACAATTGAATCTCATCGTGCATGTGCTCGCGGTTTAGGTTTGCGCCGTCGTGAACATACTGTAGAGGTTTTGGATACCCCTGAAAACCGTGGCATGATCAATAAAATCAGCTACTTGTTGAAAGTGGAGTCTTAATATGTTTTTGAATACTATTCAACCTGCTGAGGGTGCTACTCACGCTAGTCGTCGTGTAGGCCGTGGTATTGGTAGCGGCTTGGGTAAGACAGGTGGTCGTGGTCATAAAGGTCAAAAAAGCCGTTCTGGTGGCTTCCACAAGGTAGGTTTTGAAGGCGGTCAAATGCCTTTGCAACGTCGTCTGCCGAAACGTGGTTTCAAATCTTTGACTGCGGCCGCTAATGCTGAAGTTCGTTTGAGTGAATTGAATCTGATTGCTGTGAACGAGATTGATGTCTTGGTTCTTAAACAAGCTGGTCTGATTCCTGCAACTGCTTCTAATGTAAAAGTTATTGCTTCTGGTGAAATCTCAAAAGCAGTTACCTTGAAAGGTGTAAAAGCTACTAAAGGTGCTAAAGCTGCTATTGAAGCTGCCGGTGGTAAAGTAGAAGAATAAGGCTTGCACTACAGTGGCTAATCAACAATCTTTATCAGGATTATCCAAATTTGGTGATCTGAAAAAACGTCTGGTGTTCCTTTTAGGTGCTTTAGTCGTTTTCCGTATTGGTGCTCATATACCGGTACCGGGCGTAGATGCTGTTGCATTAGCTAAGTTATACGAAGGCGCTGCAAACGGCATATTCGGAATGTTAAATATGTTCTCGGGTGGTTCGTTGGAGCGCTTTAGTATATTTGCAATTGGTATCATGCCTTATATTTCATCGTCGATTATTGTTCAGCTTGCTTCTGAAATTGTTCCTTCTTTAAAAGCTTTAAAGAAGGAAGGTGAGGCTGGTAGGAAAATAATTACGAAATATACTAGGTATGGGACGGTATTATTGGCTGTATTGCAAAGCTTTGGTGTTGCAACATTTGTTTATCAACAAGGTGTTGTTGTAACGAGTTCGCTTGAGTTTCATATTTCTACAGTGGTCTGTTTGGTTACAGGTACTATGTTTCTGATGTGGTTAGGGGAGCAAATTACCGAGCGTGGTATTGGTAATGGTATTTCTTTAATTATTACAGCAGGCATTGTATCGGGTATCCCATCCGGTATTGTTCGGTTATTAACTTTGACTGAACAAGGCTCTATGAGTATGTTGATGGCGGTATCAATTGTGATTGGTATTTTGCTGTTGATCTATGCTGTAGTTTATTTTGAGAGTGCTCAGCGTAAAGTTCCTGTGCATTATGCTAAAAGACAGTTTGGCTCTGGAATAATGCCGGGACAAAGCATTCATATGCCGTTCAAGCTAAATATGGCAGGTGTTATTCCTCCTATTTTTGCTTCCAGTATTATTTTATTTCCATCTACACTTTTAGGTTGGTTTGGTTCAAATAGTACGAATTCTGTTCTTCATAAGGTTGCTGCAATGCTGCAACACGGACAGCCTTTGTATATTGGATTGTTTGCAACAACTATTATCTTCTTCTGCTATTTCTATACTGCTTTAGTATTTAGCCCTAAAGAAATGGCTGAGAATTTGAAGAAAAGTGGTGCATTTGTACCTGGTATTCGCCCAGGTGAGCAAACTTCTAGATATTTGGAAAAAGTTGTACTGAGACTAACATTATTTGGTGCTTTGTATATCACTACAATCTGTCTGATACCTGAATTTTTAACGACAGCATTGAATGTACCTTTCTATTTAGGCGGAACATCTTTGCTTATCTTGGTTGTCGTTACAATGGATTTTAGGACGCAAATCAATTCCTACGTAATGAGCAGTCAGTATGAAGATTTGATGAGTCGTCCAGATATGAAATCTTTATCACGTAAGTAGGCTTATGGCTAAAGAAGATACCATACAGATGCAGGGTGAAATCCTTGAGACTTTGCCCAATGCAACGTTTAAAGTAAAACTGGAAAATGATCATGTAGTACTTGGTCATATCTCTGGAAAAATGCGAATGCACTATATCCGTATTTCTCCAGGTGATAAGGTAACAGTTGAATTAACTCCTTATGATTTAACCCGTGCTCGGATTGTTTTCCGAGCAAGATAAACGATAAAAGGAAATAAAATGCGTGTACAACCTTCTGTAAAGAAAATTTGTCGCAATTGCAAGATTATTCGTCGTAATCGTGTAGTTCGCGTAATTTGTACTGACCCACGTCACAAACAACGTCAAGGTTAAGAAGCTAGTTTTCTTAACTATTGATTTTGTGGTATAGTGACATACTTTGCCCTAAAAAGGAAAAAATATGGCTCGTATTGCAGGGGTAAATATCCCTAATAATGCCCATATCGTAATTGGCCTTCAGGCTATTTATGGTATTGGTGCGACTCGTGCTAAATTGATTTGTGAGGCAGCAAATATTGCTCCTACTACTAAAGCAAAAGATTTGGACGAGGCTCAATTAGACGCTTTGCGTGAGCAAGTTGCTAAATATGAAGTTGAAGGCGATTTGCGTCGTGAAGTAACGATGAGCATTAAACGACTGATGGATATGGGTTGCTATCGCGGCTTCCGTCATCGTCGTGGCTTGCCTTGTCGTGGTCAACGCACTCGCACAAATGCTCGTACCCGTAAAGGTCCGCGCAAAGCGATTGCCGGTAAGAAATAAATTTTAAGGAATTTGATTAATGGCTAAAGCAAACACAGCTTCGCGTGTACGTAAAAAAGTACGTAAAACCGTAAGCGAAGGTATTGTGCACGTTCATGCATCTTTCAACAATACCATCATTACAATCACTGACCGTCAAGGCAATGCATTGTCTTGGGCTACCTCTGGCGGCGCTGGTTTTAAAGGTTCTCGTAAAAGTACACCATTTGCAGCACAAGTTGCAGCAGAAGCAGCTGGTAAAGTTGCCCAAGAGTATGGCGTTAAAAATTTAGAAGTCCGCATTAAAGGCCCTGGCCCTGGTCGCGAATCTTCTGTACGTGCTTTAAACGCTCTTGGTTTCAAGATTACCAGCATTACTGACGTTACCCCGTTGCCTCATAACGGTTGCCGTCCGCCTAAAAAACGTCGTATTTAATATTGGAGTGATTTAAAACATGGCACGTTATATTGGCCCTAAATGTAAATTAGCACGTCGCGAAGGTACGGATCTGTTTTTGAAGAGTGCACGTCGCTCTTTGGATTCAAAATGTAAAATGGATTCTGCACCTGGTCAGCACGGTGCGAAAAAACCACGTTTGTCAGACTACGGTTTGCAATTGCGTGAAAAACAAAAAATCCGTCGTATTTATGGTGTGTTAGAACGCCAATTCCGTCGTTACTTTGCGGAAGCTGATCGTCGTAAAGGTTCTACCGGTGAATTGCTGTTGCAATTGCTGGAGTCCCGTTTGGATAATGTCGTTTATCGTATGGGTTTTGGCTCTACCCGCGCTGAAGCACGTCAATTGGTTTCTCATAAAGCTATCGTTGTAAACGGTCAGGTTGTTAATATCCCTTCTTTCCAAGTTAAAGCAGGCGATGTTGTAGCTGTTCGTGAAAAAGCTAAGAAACAAGTACGTATCCAAGAGGCATTGAGCTTGGCTACTCAAATTGGCTTGCCAAGCTGGGTATCTGTTGATGCCGACAAATTGGAAGGTGTATTCAAAAATATGCCGGATCGCTCAGAATTGTCTGGCGATATTAATGAACAGCTGGTGGTAGAGTTCTACTCTAAATAATGCTAGCTCAATGAGGGACAGTTAAATGCAAAATAGCACAACCGAATTTTTGAAACCTCGTCAAATCGATGTAGATACCTTGTCTTCTACTCGAGCTAAGGTGTCTATGCAGCCATTTGAGCGTGGTTTTGGTCATACTTTAGGTAATGCTTTGCGTCGTATCTTACTGTCATCCATGAATGGCTTTGCCCCAACTGAAGTAGTTATTTCTGGCGTATTGCACGAATACTCTACTATTGATGGTGTTCAGGAGGATGTTGTTGACGTTCTCTTGAACATTAAAGGTATCGTATTCAAGCTTCACGGTCGTAACCAAGTTCAGTTGACTTTGAAGAAAACAGGTGCCGGTGCAGTTGTAGCCGGTGATATTGATTTGCCACACGATGTGGAAATCATCAATCCTGAACATGTTATTTGCCACTTGGCTGACAATGGCCAAATCGACATGGAAATTAAAGTAGAGCAAGGTCGTGGTTATCAGTCTGTTTCAGGCCGTCGCGTATTGCGTGATGAGAACAAACAGATTGGTGCGATTCAGTTGGATGCGAGCTTTTCGCCCATCAGTCGTGTTAGCTTTGAAGTTGAACCTGCACGCGTAGAGCAACGCACGGATTTGGATAAATTGGTTTTGGATATTGAAACCAATGGTTCTATTGATCCAGAAGAAGCTGTACGTAGTGCCGCACGTATCTTAATTGACCAAATGTCTATTTTTGCAGATCTGCAAGGTACTCCGGTTGAAGAGGTTGAAGAAAAAGCACCTCCTATCGATCCTATCTTGCTGCGTCCTGTAGATGATTTGGAATTAACCGTACGTTCAGCTAATTGTCTGAAAGCTGAAGATATTTACTATATTGGCGATTTGATTCAACGTACTGAAACCGAGCTTCTCAAGACCCCTAATTTGGGTCGTAAATCTTTGAATGAGATCAAAGAAGTGTTGGCCTCTAAAGGTCTGACATTAGGTTCCAAATTAGAAGCTTGGCCGCCTGTAGGCTTAGAAAAGCCGTAAGTTTGAAGATTAAAGGATAATGACATGCGTCATCGTAATGGCAACCGCAAATTAAACCGTACTAGCAGCCACCGTGCTGCGATGCTGCGCAATATGGCGAATTCCTTGTTGACTCACGAAACCATCGTGACAACTTTGCCTAAAGCAAAAGAATTGCGCCGCGTAGTTGAGCCCTTGATTACCTTGGGTAAAAAACCTTCTTTGGCAAACCGTCGTTTGGCTTTTGACCGCACTCGCGATCGTGATGTTGTAGTTAAATTGTTTGACGAATTGGGTCCACGCTTTGCTGCTCGTAACGGCGGCTATATTCGTGTACTGAAATACGGTTTCCGTAAAGGCGACAATGCTCCTTTGGCATTGGTTGAATTGGTTGATAAAGCAGCTGATTCTGCTGAATAAGCAAATTAATATGAAAGCACTACCTGTTTAGGTGGTGCTTTTTTATTTGGATAGACCCTTTCTCATTTCGCAGTGCTACAATACTTCAACGGGAAACCCTTATTCTATAAGGGTTTCCCGTTTTATTTTGTCTAAAAAAGCAGCCTTAAAATAATAATAGTTGGTCGGAATTTACCCTTTTTTCTTGGATTTTCAGCTCTCCCAACAGCAGTTTCATGGTGGTATATTGCTTTTCTGTTACTTCCAAACAGCGGATTGAGCCTTCTTGCGGTAGGTTTGCACATAGCCTATTGTGGTGTTTTTGCAACGAATCTCGACCTTTGACAATACGGCTGTATACGGAAAGTTGGAGCATTTGGTATCCATCTTTTAAAGGAACTGGCGGAATTGATTGGCGGCTTTGCGCTTGGCCGCCGTGGTAACAGGTAGGTCGAAGAAGACGATAATCCTCATAAATTTAGCCTCACTCATATTGGTATTCTTTCAATGGCAAGATTTCGGGCAGTTTCAGCTGTTTAGCGTTTTTGTTAGTTACGCTGGCTTGAAATGAAGAAATCATTTTGTCGATGGCAGCCAAGGTGCTGAAATGTTGCCGTTCGATGCAGATTTGATAGTGAAGGATCTTGATAAGGTTTTGTTTGAGGTTGGGTGTCAGTTCAGTTTTCAGACGGCCTTGTTTATGCAAATGTATAACGACCAGGTCGGCCAATGGGCGTAAGGGTTCGAGAAAGTCATCGGCGAGGTTGAATGGATTTAGTTCGCTCCTATGAAACAAGCCTAATGCAGGCAACCAACCATATAAGGTCAGGGCGCGTGCTACTGCTGCACGGAGTACGGCGTAGGTGTAGTTCAATGCGGCATTGACGTACGGGTAAACTTTTCCCCAAAGAGGGCTTGGAAGTAGAGGGCGGCAGCTTGGGCTTCACGGTTTCCTGTATCGCCTGAACGGACTTCGACTGCCAAAGTGCGCAGCCGTTTGGTTGCAAGATCATTGCCTGTTTCGTCTGCGACAAATGCTTGATTTAGGATTTTTTGGCGGACGATATGTTGCCAGAGTTGCTTTTTTAAGGGTTCGCTTATATTCAGTTGCAGCTTGAGGATTTTAAGTTGGCGGTGATATTGGGCATAAGGCAGCCATTGTCCGTAGGGTAGGAATTGCTCATCACATGTCAGCAGGGTTGCACTATGATCGGCTAAGGCTGATAAGAGCGGGGCGGTAATTAGGGTTTCGCGGTTTTCGATGATGATAACGGCGATGTCTTCTAATGGTACGGTATGGGACTCGCCGTTTTGTTGAATCAGCAGTTGCCGGCGTTGTAAGGATAATTTACCGCCGTTTTGAATGAGCAGGCTGCGCCAAGTCATGTTTTTCCCCTTATTTTTTATAAAAAATCCCTGCTTCAGGCCGTCTGAAACAGGGATAGATTAATTTAACGGACAGGTGGGCGTTTTTTCAGACGGCATGGTCTGATTTCTTTGCCGAGTTCGTCGATTTGGTATTTTGGGAATGAAAGGGCGGTTTTGACACCGATTCGATATATGCCGTCTTCGTCGAATTTTTGCAGCAGAATCCGTTGTTTTTTACTGCGAGGAAAACGGCTGGTTTCAACACGCGCTTTAAATTCCTGCCATTCGCGGCTGTTGTCTTTGCCGTTGAAGTATTCGTAAGGGGTTTGATTACCTTTGTTTTGGTTTTCGCTGCCCAATACCAGCACTTTATTGTTGAAACTGTCGTCCCATGTGCGCGAGAACGGCAGGGCATGGTCGATTTCGATATAGCCTTTTTCGTTCAGACGGCCTAGGTTGATTTCTTTGCCCGAATACAGGCATTTGCCGTGTTGTTGCTCGTACAGGCGCAGTTTCAGAATATCTTTGGATTTGGGTTCGCCGACAAAATTGGGGAAATACTCTCGGAACTTAGCGGCGGCTTTTTCCCGGTCTTTACGGTTTTCTTCTTGGCGTTTTTCGATTTCTTTGCGGTCTTTAAACGATTTGCCTACTTCCCTTGCCGTTTCAATATGGATACGTGCAGGGGAGCCGTACCGGCGTACAACGGCATTTATGACTTTTCTGGCTTGAGATAAGGCGCGCAAGACGACGGGGTTGCGGATTTCGTCGGCGGGAATCGGCGGCAGATAAATCTTTTCTTCCGCATTTTTCTTGCCGTAATGGTCTCCGTAGATTTCGGCGCAGGCTTCATCGTAACGTTTGCCTTGCTCCATTAGAGGCACAATTCGGCGCAATGCTTTCAAGGAAATTTGGACGAACTTGTCGAAGCTGATGTGTTTTAACAGCGCTTCTAAAATTTCGGGCTGAACACGGTCTTTCAGACGGCCTGTAATGTCTTCATCGGTTTTGAACAGGGAGAATGCCGTGCCGATTTCGTCTTGTAATTCGGGAGAAAGGTTTAATGGGGATTTTTTGTCTTTCAATCCTTCTTTTTCCAGCGCACGGCTGATGGCATGGTAGGCCTTCATTTCCATCAATGTTGAGGCTTCGGCATTGTCTTTACCATAGCGCAAGCCTTTGAAAAAGGCGGTATCTTCTAAACCCAGCAGCTTACGGGCTTGTGCGTAAGTCAGTTTGGATTTTCTGTATGGCTCGTCCATAAGCGTGGCGCGTTCGGTAGTGGTCAATGGCCGCTCGCTGCCTTGCTCTAAAATACGCAGGTTGTTCAGCTTGGTCAGCCAGATGAAACGTCCGGCGGTGTAGGTGTTTTTAGCGGCTTTCGGCTCTGTCGGCTCAAAGGTGCAATACCCCAACATTTTTTGAACAGCATCGCCAGACAGGGCAGGGCGTTGCGCCATCAGCAGGGTTTCAATACCTTCTTTAAGGCCGTCTGAAACATGCGGATTGCCGAATTCTTTTTGTTTTTCAAACAGTAAATTCAGCTCTGCTTGTAAATCTTTGCGGTTGAACGTATGCGAATAATCGCCGCGTTGGTTGCGGATATGGCCGCTTTCTTTCTCAAATTTATTTAAAGCTAATTCGGCTGGTGTGCGGAAATTGCCTGTTTGTAAGGCATGGGCATTGTCGGCTACGCCTTTAAGCAAAGCGCCAAGCTCCTTATCGGCAGTTTCGCCCTCGTTTTTTCTTTGCGACAAATAGCCGCGATGTTTGATTAAATGCAACAAGACTGCCGACCACTCCAAAGGCGTCAGTTTGCGATCTAATGCGGCTGCGCGAAGTTGCCATGGTGTATTCGGTAAGGATTTAATCAAGCCGTTTTCATCAAAATCGGCGGCTTGTAATACGCCTTCGCGTTTCAATAGACGGCGGGCCCGAAGCAGACGGTGGGCGCGACGGCGGGTCAGGCGGCGAACACTGCGTGCCAAGCGTCTTGCCGCTGCGAGAGAGTCGCCTGTTTTCGGTACTTCTGCACGCTCAAATACGCGCACGCCCAAATCAATCAGGCGGATGGGGTTTTCTTCTTCGTTAATTTCTACCATCGCCCAGCCGACGGATGCAATGCCGATATCGAGACCGAGGATGTAGTTGATTGGATTGGGTTTGAATGCAGCCATCAGTTTCTCCGTAATGTGATGTTTGGTAAGTATAAATATATCCTAGGTAAGTATTACTATGCAAATGAAATGCTTGACTGGGTGCCGATTTGGAATTAGAATCCGTCCATATTGTTGCACTGCGAAATGAGAAACGTTGCTACAATAAGGCCGTCTGAAAAGATGTGCCGCAACGCTCTGCCCCTTAAGGCTTCTGCTTTAAGGGGCATCGTTTTATCTAGATGGCAGGGATTAAAAAGGCCGTCTGAAATTTCAGACGGCCTTTGGTATTACCAGATATCGGATTTGATTTTGCGTTTCAAGCCTGGGTGTTCAGAGAGTTTGAACTCTGGGTCTTTACCCATTTTCAGCTTGGCTGTGTAGTCTTTCAACAGCAGGAAGGCAAGTGGTGACAGGAGCAGGATGGCAACGAGGTTAATCCATGCCATGATGCCCATGGCCATGTCTGCCATATCCCATACCAAGGGTACGTTGGCAACTGCGCCGAAGTAGACCCATGCCAAAACCAGCATACGGAAAACGGCGGTAACCAGCCAATGGCTCTTGATGAATTGGACGTTGGACTCAGCATAGGCATAGTTGCCGATAACGGTTGAAAAGGCAAACATAAACAGGATGGCGGCAAGGAAGCCCGCGCCCCATTCGCCTACCTGGCTGACGATTGCCGCTTGGGTCAGCGCCGCACCACTCAGGTCGCCGTAAGGCTGTTGATAGGTCAAGACGATAAAGGCAGTGCATGAGCAGACGATGATGGTATCGACGAAAACGCCCAGCATTTGAATCATGCCTTGGGAGACGGGGTGTTTCACTTCGGCTGCGGCTGCGGCGTTCGGCGCAGAACCCATACCCGCCTCATTGGAATACAGGCCGCGTTTGATACCCTGCATCATGGTGGTCGAAATCAGACCGCCGAGGAAACCGCCTGCAGCCGAATCGAAGTTGAACGCGTTGGAGAAAATCTGATCGAACACATCAGGAATCAGGGAAATATTGGTAGCAATGATGAAGAGTGCTATGACGAGATATAAAACCGCCATCAGCGGAACGATAATTTCCGCGGCTTTAGATACGCGACGGATACCGCCGAAGATAATAGGGGCAGTCAGAATGACCAGGGCGACACCGACATAGTGTTGATCCCAGCCCCATGCCGCTTTGGTGGTATCGGCGATGGTATTGGTCTGTACGGCTTCAAATACAAAGCCGAAACAGAAAATCAGGCTCAGGGCGAACAAAACGCCCAGCCATTTTTGTCCCAGGCCTTGAGTTATGTAGTAGGCAGGACCGCCGCGGAAGTGGTGGTTGTCGTAGTCCCGGACTTTAAAGAGTTGGGCCAGTGAAGATTCGACAAACGCCGAACTCATGCCGATTAAGGCGGTTACCCACATCCAGAATACCGCGCCCGGCCCGCCGAGTTTGATGGCAATCGCCACGCCGGCGATGTTGCCCACGCCTACGCGGCTGGCCAAGCCGGTAACGAATGCTTGGAACGGTGTGATTCCGTGCGGATCATCACCTTGTTTGCGGCCGCCCAGCATTTCTTTGATACTGCGGCCGAAGAGGCGGAATTGTACAAAACCGGTGGTAACGGTGAAAAAGAGGCCTGCGCCTAAAAGCATATATACCAACCCCGACCACATTGGGTCGTTGATGGCGTTTACCCAGCCGTGAAGCTGTTCGAAAAATTGATCCATACAAACCTTTCAGAGTTTTTGCATTTTCAGACAGCCTGTGTGTGTGGGCTGTCCTGTAATTGGATGTATTCTAGCAGACTGTCAACAAACTGAAAAACGTTTACATATTCTTTTTTATATTATGCTTTTGATTATCATGGAATTTTATTATTATAATGTAAAGGAATTGTCGATTTTAATTTTTCCGTTTTACATATTTGAACAAAAAGGCCGTCTGAAAACAGAATCTTGTTTTCAGACGGCCTTGATTTTATTTCAATGTGTTATTCGGGACGCATTTGCGGGAACAGAATCACGTCGCGGATGGTTTGCGAATCGGTCAGCAACATTACCAAGCGGTCGATGCCGATGCCGCAGCCGCCGGTCGGCGGCAGGCCGAATTCCATGGCACGGATGTAGTCGGCATCGTAGTGCATGGCTTCGTCGTCGCCAGCGTCTTTTTGCGCCACTTGTGCCTTGAAGCGTTCGGCTTGATCTTCCGGATCGTTCAACTCGGAGTAGCCGTTTGCCAGTTCGCGGCCGACAACGAAAAGCTCGAAGCGTTCGGTCAAACCCGGTTTGCTGTCGGATGCGCGTGCCAATGGCGATACTTCGACAGGGTAGTCGATGATGAAAGTCGGGTTCCACAGTTTGCTTTCTGCACAACCTTCAAACAGGGCAAGTTGCAGGCTGCCGATGCCCGGAGACGGAGGCAGGCTTTCGCCGTGTTTGACGATTTCTTTTTTCAGCCATTCTTCATCGTTCAACTGCTCGTCGGTGTAGTGCGGATTGTATTTCTTGATGGCTTCGAGAATGGTCAGGCGTTCAAACGGGCTTTCCAAATCGACTTCTTTGCCGTTGTAGCTGATTTTTGCCGTGCCGTTTACCGCGCGGGAAGCGTTGCGGATGATGTCTTCCGCCATTTGCATCATGCGTTCGTAGTCGGAGAAGGCTTCGTAGAATTCGATCATGGTGAATTCAGGGTTATGGCGCACGGACATGCCTTCGTTACGGAAGCTGCGGTTGATTTCAAACACGCGCTCCAAACCGCCGACCACCAAGCGTTTCAGATACAGCTCGGGCGCAATGCGCAGGTAGAGCGGAATGTCCAAAGCATTGTGGTGGGTAACAAAAGGTTTCGCTGTTGCGCCGCCCGGAATCGGATGCATCATCGGGGTTTCGACTTCGAGATAATGCTCGTTCACCATGAAATTACGCACGGATTGGATGATTTGGCTGCGTTTGATGAAGGTATTGCGCGATTCTTCGTTGGCAATCAAATCGACGTAGCGTTGACGGTATTTGGTTTCCTGATCGCTCAAGCCTTTGTGTTTGTCCGGCAGCGGACGCAGGGATTTGGACAGCAGGCGGATGTCGGACACGCGCACGGTCAATTCGCCATGGTTGGTTTTAAACAAAGTACCTTCCGCACCGACGATGTCGCCCAAGTCCCAGTGGTTGAAGTCGTCCAAAACTTCTTGGCTCACGCCTTTGTTGTTTAGATAAAGCTGGATTTGACCGGTAACGTCTTGAATGGTGGCGAAGCTGGCTTTGCCCATTTGACGTTTGAGCATCATGCGGCCGGCCACTTTGACGGGAATGCCTTGCGGGTCGAGTTCTTCTTTGCTGATTTCACCGTATTGGGTATGCAGGTTGGCGGCAAAGCTGTCGCGTTTGAAATCGTTAGGGTAGGCGTTGCGTTCTTTGCGGATGTTGTGCAGTTTCTCGCGGCGCAGGGCGATGATTTGGTTTTCGTCCAACTGCGGCTCGATTTGCGGATTGTTTTGTTCGCTCATGGTGTTTTCCGGAAAAATGAGTCAGGCTGCCGGAGTTTTCAGACGGCCTGAATAAAGTGAAAAATTGGCTCTATTTTACGCGATGTCGGTGTTTTTTTCTATAAAGGCAGAAAGGCCGTCTGAAACCTGAAAAATTGGTTTCAGACGGCCTTTTGTTTCATGAAGGTCAGTTAGATATCGGTTTCCAAATAAACGACTTGGGTTTGCAGATATTCTTCCAAACCGTGTTTACCGTCCGCGCCGCCGATACCTGATTTTTTCCAACCGGCATGGAAGCCCTGCATGGCTTCAAAGTTTTCGCGGTTGATGTAGGTTTCGCCGAAACGCAGGCGGCGGGTTACATAAAACGCTTCATTCAGATTGGTGGTATAGACGGAGCTGGTCAGGCCGAATTCGCTGTCGTTTGCCAAGGCGATGACTTGATTGAGCGTGTCGAAAGTGGCAACCGGCAGGACGGGGCCGAAGGTTTCTTCCTTCATAATGTCCATGCTGTTGTCGGTATCAGTCAGCAGGGTAGGTTCAAAGAAGTAGCCTTTGCCGTTGGCACGTTTGCCGCCGCAAACCAAAGTTGCGCCTTGTCGAACTGCGCGTTCGACTTTCTCGGCAACGGCTTTGACGGCACGCTCTTCAATCAACGGGCCCATTTCCAGTGAGCCGGGTTCGGCTTCGGCCGGGTTGCCGTAGCGTACGCCTTTCATGGCGGCGGTCATTTTTTCGATAAACGCGTCTTTCAGGCTGCTGTGGACATATACGCGTTCGGCGCAGTTACAGATTTGGCCGGTGTTGCCGACGCGCGAAGCCAAGATGGATTTCACTGCCAAGTCCAAATCCGCGTCTTTCAAAACGATGGCAGGGGCTTTGCCGCCGAGTTCCAATGAGACTTTGGTAATGTTAGTGGCGGCGGCTTCCATTACTTGGCGGCCTGCTTCTACAGAACCGGTCAGGCTGACCATGTCGACTTGCGGATGTGATGCCAAGGCATTGCCGATTTCTGCACCCGGGCCGTTGACGACGTTGAATACGCCGGCCGGTAAGCCTGAAGCGTGAACGATTTCAGCAAAGATGTGGCAGTTGATCGGGGTGACGCTGCTGGGTTTGACGACGATGGTATTGCCTGTTACCAAAGCCGGGCCCATTTTGCGGGCAATCAGGAAGAAGGGGAAATTCCACGGCAAAATGCCGGCGATTACGCCCAAAGGACGTTTGAACAATAAAATGTTTTCGCGCGGGCGGTCGCTTTGGATGATTTCGCCTTCATAACGGCGCGCCCATTCGGCTTGATAATCGAGATAGTCGGCAGTGAACATGACTTCTATGCGTGCCAAGTCTTTGGTTTTGCCACCTTCGGCGACAATGGTGTCGGTCAGCTCGTCGGCGCGTTCACGGATGCCTTGGGCGATTTTGCGCAAGTATGCGCCGCGTTCAACGGCAGGCAAACGCTCCCATGCGGCTTGCGCCTCTCTGGCGGCGGCAACGGCACGGTCAACATCGGCTTTTCCGCCTTTAGGCTCACGCGCGATGACTTCTTCGGTTGCCGGATTCAATACATCGCGCCATGTGCCGTTAAAATCGGTTTCAAAACGGCCGTTGATATACATAGACAGTTGTTTCATCAAACTTTCTCCTATTGTTGTAGTTGAATGTAGTTTTAGTCTATGCCTAAATTGTCTGGCATACAAGAGTATTTAGAGTGGGTTGACGGTAGGTATTTGGAAGTTTTTAGAAAAAGTTGATGGAAGGGGGAGTCGGACTTGGTTGATTAAAGGTAGGTTGGTGCTGGTGTGATGCGTTGGGTAACGTTCATGCGCGGCATTGGGACAAAGCCTGTATATGGCTTGATTTTGAAGATAGGGGAGGTATCGTATGGAGAAGGGTTTGATAGGGATGTAAAAAAACCTGCTTTTTTCAAAGCAGGTTTTTATATTTGGTGGGTCGTGAGCGATTCGAACGCTCGACCAACGGATTAAAAGTCCGCTGCTCTACCGACTGAGCTAACGACCCGATAGGCTGTGCATTATAGGTGGCTTGTTTCTTTCCGTCAACTGTTTTTTTGAAATTTTTTTCAAAAAACGTAAATCGATTGTTATTTGGCGTTAATTCTCCCGTTTCCGAGTATTAATTATGTTATGATTTTCTAATCTGTCAGTTCTGATGGATATTTTTTAGACCAAAGGATATACAACATGAAAAAATTATTGATTGCTGCGATGATGGTGGCTGGTTTGGCTGCTTGTTCTCAAGAGGCGAAACAGGAAACTCAAGAAGCGGCTTCTGCCGTTGCTTCTGATGTGAACGCTGCTGCTGAACACGCGGCTTCTGCTGCTGATGCTGCTGCTTCCGAAGCTAAAGGCGCTGCTGAACAAGCTGTTTCTGACGCTAAAGAAGCCGGTGCCGATGCGAAGGAAACTGCGGAGAAAGCAATTTCCGATGCTAAAGAAACTACCGGTAAAGCCATCGATGGTGCTAAAGAAGCCAGCGACAAAGCTTTGGACGATGCAAAAGCTGCTGTGGGCGAAGCTAAAGACGCTGCCAAAGATGCGGCTAAAGATGCTTTGGGTAAAGCTGCCGATGCAACTCAAGAAGCTGCCGACAAATTGAAAGATGCTGCTAAATAAGCCGGTGTCCGATATTTGAAAAGGCCGTCTGAAAAAATGTTTTTCAGACGGCCTTTTTGTATCGGCGGATTATTTTTTTTCTTGCTGACGCGTGTACACCAAAGAAGTCAGGATGGATGCGCCCAGTGCGCCGAAGACGACGGACAGGGAAATGGAAATCGGAATATGTACCCAGTGCATAATCAGCATCTTGATACCGATAAAGCTCAATACGAAGGCCAAGCCGTATTTGAGGAAGATAAAGCGTTCGGCAAAATCCGCCAGCAAAAAGTACATGGCACGCAGGCCTAAGATGGCAAAAATGTTGGAGGTAAGGACGATGAACGGGTCGGTGGTGACGGCAAAAATAGCAGGAATGCTGTCCACGGCAAAGATGACGTCGCTCAATTCGATCATAATCAATACCAGTAAAAGCGGCGTAGCGATGCGTTTGCCGTTTTCAATGGTAAAGAATTTTTCACCGTCAAACTGTAGGCTGGTCGGGATGACTTTTTTGAGCAGGGTCAGGATCTTATTTTGGGAAAGGTCTTCTTCAGCTTCGGCTTCGGGCTTCATCATGTGAATGCCGGTGTATAAGAGGAAGGCGCCGAAGAGGTAGAGAATCCATTCAAATTGTTGTACCAAGGCTGCGCCGATGAAGATCATGATGGCGCGTAGGACGATGGCGCCGAATACGCCATAGAGTAAGACGCGGTGTTGGAATTTGGGTTCGACTTTGAAATAGCCGAAAATCATCAGGAAAACGAAGATGTTGTCGACGGCAAGGGATTTTTCGAGCACATAGCCGGTGAAGAATTCGAGGACTTTTTCTTTGGCGACAACGACCCCGTAAGCCGGGTTGCCCGCCAGTTCGAAATAGAGCCAGCCGGCAAACGCGCAGGATACGGCCACCCAAATGCCGCTCCAAGCGAGGGCTTCTTTAATGCTGACTTTGTGGGCACCGTTTTTTTTCAGCGACACCATATCGATGGCGATCATAATTAAGACGGCAATAAAGAAGATGCCGTAAAACATCGGCGAGCCGACGGACGGGTATTGGGTCATAAACAATCCTTGTGTGTGGGGTATGGGTAAGGTTTACCAAGACAGGTAGAACATTGCTTTGGCAAAAAAGACGATAAACAGCATATGGCTGAATACGACGGCGTGTATGTATTTCGACCAGCCGACGGTAAGGGTGTGCCGTGCCATTTTGACGACGGCGATGGCAAAATGTACCAAAACGCTTACTGCCAACAGGATTTTGATGCTCAGCATGATGCCGAAGGAGCTGTCGAATGGGTGGTGCAGTATCGGCAGGTAGCGGTTGTACACCATCACGATGCCGCTGATGAACAGGGTAATGACGACAGGCGGCATCACGCGGACGGCACGATAGGACATGGCACGTTCGACTTCACGGCGCGATTCGCGCGAAACGCGGCCGGTGTGTAAAACGGAGAGGACCAGCATTTCGAAAAATACGCCGCCGACAAAGGCAATCGCGCAATAAACGTGGATGATGTGTGCCAGTGCGTAGATACTCATGACGGGTGTTTCCGGTAATTCAGACAAGTCGTCATTGTATCACTACCGAATGCGGTTGATGTATGCGCAATTTTATGCCAAGTATATTAAAATTTATAAATATTCTTTTGGAATTGCCGTTTGTTTTTGTATTTAACCGCTCATCAAGAGCGTTATCTTAGTTTAATCTGTCTTTACTTATCAGAAAATATATTAATGAAAGGTTGTGCCATACTGTTTCATATACAGCTTAACCCCTGATGGAGAATCAAACCATGAAGAAAACTTTTGCAAAAACTGTGACCTTGATCATGTTGGCCGCTTCTTTGGGTGCATGTGCCAATATGACTCAAACCCAACGCAACACTGCTGCTGGTGCGGTATTGGGCGGCGTGGCAGGTAATTTGATTGGTGGCGATACCGGCTCTACCTTGGGTGGCGCGGCTTTGGGTGGTGTTATCGGCAGTCAA
The DNA here is from genome assembly GCF_051956855.1 of Neisseria sp. P0021.S007. Lineage (NCBI taxonomy): Bacteria > Pseudomonadati > Pseudomonadota > Betaproteobacteria > Neisseriales > Neisseriaceae > Neisseria > Neisseria sp. P0021.S007. The sequence continues at coordinate 62,713 of NZ_JBQCXA010000007.1, read as the reverse complement.
GTTCATACCCGCTACTAATCCTTTATTTGGTTAAAAATAAAAAGGCCGTCTGAATGTTCAGACGGCCTTTTGTTTTACGGTTTATTCGTTGACGAACGTTACACCGGTCAGTTGCGATTGCAAAATAGCAGTGCGCAAGGCAGTCAGTGCTTTCGGACGGACAAAGTTGCGGCGATAAGCCAAAACGACACGGCGGTGCGGTGCAGTGCCTTCAAACGGGATAATGCTGAAAAGCATGTGGTCGTTTTCGGTCAAGGCGGTAGCCGGCATGACGCTGATGGCCAGGCCGCTGGCAACCATGTGGCGGATGGTGTTGATGGAGCTGCCTTGCAGGGTATTGGTCAAGCCCTGGATTTTTTGCTTGGAAGCCAATTCGGAACAGCTTGCCAACACTTGGTCGCGCATACAGTTGCCTTCGGATAGCAGTAACACTTGTTCTTCGCTCAAAAGCTGAGGCGTAACGGCATCGAGTTCTTCAAAGTGATGGCCTTTGGGAACGATGACGAAGAAAGGTTCGTCATACAGGGGCTCGGTTACGATGCCCGGCTCTTGGAACGGTTCGGCAACGACGATTGCATCGACATCGCCGCGTTTGAGCGACTCGGTCAGGATGTGGGTATAGTTCTCTTCCAGCATCAGCGGCATTTTCGGCGCGGTTTCACGCAGCGCGGTAATGAGCTTGGGCAGAAGGTAGGGGGCAACGGTAAAAATCAGGCCGAGTTTGAACGCGCCTTCCAATTCGTTTTGCTCTTCATTGGCAAGGTGCTTGATGAGTTCGGCTTCTTCCAGAACCCGGCGGGCTTGGGCGACAATGCGCTCGCCCGCTTCGGTCGTGATGATGTCGTTGCTGCTACGGTCGAACAGGGATACCGACAGCTCTTCCTCCAGCTTTTTGATGGCGATGGAGAGGGTGGGCTGGCTGACAAAGCAGCGTCGTGCGGCACGTCCGAAGTGACGTTCTTGTGCGACGGCTACGATGTAACGCAATTCGGTCAAGGTCATGTGTTAAGCCTTTTTTTGTTCCGGCAGGGTGATGTTCAGCTCAAGAACGTCCAAGCCGTCTTGTTTCTCTTGGGAGATGCGGATGTCGTCCAATGATACGTTGACGTATTTGGACAGGACTTCCAGCAGCTCTTTGCGCAAGGTCGGCAGATAATCTGGAGCTTGGCCTTCTTGTGCGCGTTCTTGCGCGATGATGATTTGCAGGCGGTCGCGCGCGACGGTGGCGGTTTTCGGCTTTCTGCCGAACAGCATATCGAGCAGTGACATGTATTAACCTCCGAACAGTCGTTTTAAGAAACCTTTTTTCTCGGCTTCAAGGAAACGCATTTCGCGGTTTTCACCCAAGAGGCGGGCAATAACGTCTTTGTAGGCTTCGGCTGCGGCGGCATTGTCTTGGTGGATGACAGGTTCGCCGGCGTTGGAGGCCTGCAGTACGTTTTGTGATTCAGGAATCACACCGATCAACGGAATACGCAAGATGTCGCAGATATCTTGAACAGACAGCATTTCGCCCTTGGCCACGCGCTCAGGGGAGTAGCGGGTAATCAGCAGGTGCTCTTTAACTGTGCCGCCTTGTTCGGCTTTGCGGGATTTGCTTTGCAAAATGCCCAAGATGCGGTCGGAGTCGCGGACGCTGGATACTTCCGGATTGGTGGTGATGATGGCTTCGTCGGCAAAGTAGAGCGCCATCAGTGCGCCTTGTTCGATACCAGCAGGGGAGTCGCAGATAATGAACTCGAAGCCCATTTTTTTGCTGGACAGCTCTTTCATCACTTTGTCGACGCCGTCGCGGGTCAACGCGTCTTTGTCGCGGGTTTGCGAGGCGGGCAGGATGTAGAGGTTTTCGCAGTTTTTGTCTTTAATCAGGGCTTGGTTGAGTGTGGCTTCGCCTTGGATGACGTTGATGAGGTCATACACGACGCGGCGTTCGCAACCCATAATCAGGTCGAGGTTGCGCAAACCGACGTCGAAGTCGATTACGGCGGTTTTGTGGCCGCGCAGGGCCAGGCCGGTTGCGATGCTGGCGCTGGTAGTGGTCTTGCCTACGCCGCCTTTACCTGAAGTTACTACGATGATTTTGGACACGATATTTCCTTTTTAAGTACTGATGTTTATTCGGCGTCGATTGCGCTGATAACCAGTCGGTTGTCTTGCAATGATACTTGTACGGGTTTTTTGTGCAGATGCTCGGGCAGGTCTTGCTCGAAGTTGCGGTAGATGCCGGCAACGGAGACTAACTCGGCCTGCATGGAATGGATGAAGATGCGCGCGTTGGTGTTGCCTTTCGCACCGGCCAACGCCCTGCCGCGCATGGGGGCGTAAATATGGATGTTGCCGTCGGCGATAAGTTCTGCACCTTGGCTGACGATGCCGGTAACGATGAGGTCGCCGTTTTCAGCGTACACCTGCTGGCCGGTACGCACGGGCGTGCTGACCAATACGGTCGGATTGTTGATGACGGTGGCCTGTACGTCTTGCGGCTGCGGTGCTTGGCGCGGGGTGGGCGCTGCCTGTGTGTCGGCTGCCTGGGTGGCGTTGCCTTGTTTGAATACCAAGTGGTAACGCGCCGCCGCCGCTGCCCATGTGTCGCTGGTGTGGTGCAGCCCTAAAATTTGCATGCCGTAACGGGCAAACAGGGAAATCATGCCGCCCAAATCGATGGATTCGGGATGGTCGAAATCTTGTACGTCTAAAATGAAGGGAACGAATTCGTCTTGGGATTGGCCTGCCAGTTGGCGCAGGAATTCTTCCAATTCGGTTAGATCTGCGGTGTGCAGATGGATGGATAAGACGTCCAAACGTGACGTTTTTATGTCGAATGCGGGTTTCATTGTAATGAAATAATAAAATTTTTTAATGACGTAAGTTTACCGTGTAAATCTTGGCTATTCAATCTGTTTGGCCGTCTGAAACCAAAATATTTTGTTTGAACGTTTTTCAGCTGTATTTAGTGTGGTTTTTTGGTGTGAACGTAGGTTTCAGACGGCCTTGGGAAAGGGGTAGCCGTGTGTGTCGATGTCGTCGGCGGCGGCCCACGGCGTGTGGATGAGGGTGGAGGGCAGGTGCGCCAATTCGGGGAGGTAACTGCGGATGTAGCTGCCGTCGGGGTCGATTTGATGTGAACGGTGGGCATAGCGGACGGTGGCCGTGTCTTGTGCGGCAAGGTGCCAGTTAGCTTGGTTGAGCGCGGGGTCGGTGCCGGTTTGGACGGAGGTTGTCCACGCGATGCCTTGGTTAGGGTCAAAGTTGAGGGCATGGCAGAAATAGTGGGCGCACAGCTGCTGGAGAACGGGGTGTAAGTGGCCGGTGGCTTCGAGGCCGCGGATGGAGGCGTCGATGATGGGCACGCCGGTTTGGCCGTGTCGCCAGTATTCGCATATCGGAGCGGCATCGGTTGTTTCGGGCAGGCGGCGGTGGTAGGCGAGCTGGTAGCAGTAGTCGCGGAAAATAAGCTTGTCCAGCCACTCGAAATGTCGGTTTGCCAAGCCTTCGGCGGCCAGCAGGCGCGGTGAAATGCAGCCTGCGGACAGGTAGGCATTGAGGAGGCTGGTGTTTTTTCGTGCCGGAAAATTTTGGGTAATCGGGTAGTGAACCAAATTCTGTTTGAACGCGTGCCATTGCGTTAAGGCCGCGGTTTCGCCACCCTGTTGATAGGCAGGCAATACTGCGCCGGTATGGGCTGGAAACAGTGGAACGTTTTGTCCGGTTTGAACAGGCAATTCGGTTTCAGACGGCCTTTGTCCTGAATAAGCCTGCAACCATGCTTGTTTATAGGCGGCAAAATCGGTGTAGGGCAGGCCGTTGGCATCCATGAGGGGGGATTTGGCCAAAATGCCGCGGTCGTTGGCGTGTTGCAGGGCAATGCCTGCTCGGTCGAAATTGTGCCAGAGGTGGTTGTCTTGACGGATTTCGGCTTCGGTGTAGGCTTCGTCTGTGATGACGGTATGGGCATTGAGCGCAGCAGCCAAGGGGAGGAGGTCTTCGTCGGAGGCAACGACATATAAAGGAATATGGTGTGCCGCCAGACGGGTATGCAGCTCTTGCGCGGCTTGATAGTGGAACAGGCTTTGACGCGGATTGTGGTTTTCAGACGGCCTTTGGCTGACCCAGACGCAGGTGATGGGCAAACCGCTTGCAACGGCGGCATTAAGCGCGGCATTGTCGTGCAGGCGGAGGTTGCGGCGGAACCAGACAAGGACGTGGGCAGATTTCATGAGCATGTTCCGACGAAAAAGGGGAAACCATTTTATCAGAATCGGCCTCATGTATCAGGCTGTCTGAAAAATCTTTTGGTTTGATTTCGCTATATAATTTTGGTTTTAGCGACGAGGTGGCAACCATGACCGAGCAAACCGTTTTGGCACTCATTACCTGCCAAACCTATCCCGAACCATCGGACAACCTGAAAACATTGGCGGCATGCTTGGAAAGCATGGGCGTGAAAACCGTATTTGATGCGTGGCAAAACCATCCGTCCGCACCGTTTTTACTGCCTTTGTGCGCATGGGATTATGCCGCCGAACCCGAAGTCTTCCGCCAATGGCTGGAGCATGCCGAGCAGGCGGGGCAGCGTTTTATCAATCCGCCCGAGCTGATGGCTTGGAATATGGAAAAGACTTATTTGTGCGATTTGGCAGAACGCGGTGCGCAAGTGATTCCCAGCGTGTTCGTTCCGCCGCAAAAAGCCGAATTGGCCGACATCCTGAACCGACAAGGTTGGATGGAAGCAGTCATCAAGCCGGCATTTGGGCAGAGCGGCAAAGGCGTGGTTAAAGTTTGTGCGGACGCATTGGACGTGAACATGGCGGATTATCCGCAAGGTATGATTGTTCAACCGTATATCCGCGAAATCGAAACAGCGGGTGAAACCTCGCTGGTGTTTTTCAACGGCATACTCAGCCATGCCGTGCGCCGTCAGCCGCCGCAAGGCGAATGGCGCGCCAACTCGGCCTATGGCGTGTCGGTGTTCGGTATTGAGCCGCCCGAGTTTGCCGTCCGTGCCGCGCAAGACGTACTGGCCGCTTTGCCGCAAATTCCGGTTTACGCTCGGGTGGACGGTACATTGGTCGGCGACACCTTCCTGCTCAATGAATTGGAACTCATCGAGCCCGCCCTGTATTTGCACACCAGCGAAGGCGCAACGGAACGCTTTGCCCGATTGTTGGCGCAGTTGCTTGGGTAACATTCATCAACCTGACTTTATCAATATAAATAGCAAGCCTCAGGCCGTCTGAAAACCATCTTTCGGACGGCCTGAAGCTTTTTAAAACAAGATTTGCGTGTTTGTATTTTTCAATAATGTGCCATTTGTCGATTGTGTCATTTTAATTGTTGCAGTCTTAATTGATGGTTGATTAACTTTCATTTGGCATTTTCTCTCGGCCGCAGCCTTTATTTTTAGCGGATTGTAAACAATCTGGCCGGTCTAAATAGATATCTTTTTAGGGTAAAACCTCAAAAATCTTTTTAAAAAGAAAGATATTGTCTTATTGAATATTCTGTGCTGAAATTACATGACACTACAAAAAGTAGTGCATAAAAAAATAAAACAGACAAAGGAGAAAGCCATGCAATTGTTTTTAGACAATCTTAAAGCCTTTTTCGAAACCATCAGCGGCTGGGTCTGGGGACCTATTATGTTGATGCTGCTGGTTGGTACGGGCATTTTGCTGACCGTTTTGCTGAAAGGCTTGCAGTTCACCATGTTGGGTTATGCTCTGAAACAGGCGTTTGTGCCGTCAAAGAAGCATGAAAACGGCGAAGACCACGAAGGCGATATTTCCCATTTTGCGGCGTTGATGACCGCGCTGTCTGCCACCATCGGTACGGGTAACATTGCCGGTGTGGCGACTGCGGTGGTAACCGGCGGCCCGGGCGCGGTATTTTGGATGTGGATGACCGCCATTTTCGGTATGGCCACCAAATACGGCGAGGGCGTGTTGGCGGTGAAATACCGCGTCACCAATTCCAAAGGCGAAATGTCCGGCGGCCCGATGTATTACATCGAAAAAGGCTTGGGCAAAAACTGGAAATGGATGGCCGTCGCATTTGCGCTGTTCGGCACATTTGCTTCCTTCGGTATCGGCAGCTCGGTGCAGTCCAACTCGGTTGCGCAGGCAGTGCAAACCAGCTTCGGTGTCGAACCTGCCTACACAGGCGTGATATTGACCGTATTAACGGCCATTGTACTTTTGGGCGGCATTAAGGGCATCGCCAAAGCCGCGTCCTTTATCGTGCCTGCCATGGCAGTGTTTTATGTAGTAGGCGGTATTGCCATTATCGTGATTAATTCCGATGTATTGATGCCCGCCGTCAAACTGATTTTCTCCGATGCGTTTAGCGCGCAAGCCGTGGCAGGCGGCGCCATCGGTACGGTCATCCGCTACGGCGTGGCGCGCGGCGTGTTCTCCAACGAGGCAGGTATGGGTTCTGCGCCGATTGCCGCCGCCGCCGCGAAAACCGACCACCCCGTCCGCCAGGCTTTGGTTTCCATGACCGGTACTTTTTTGGATACCATCGTTGTCTGCTCGATTACCGGTATCGTGTTGGTCATGGGTCTGCTCGGCGCAGGTGGCGAGTTTGTCAAACCTGAATTGAGCGGCGCGGCGCTGACAACCGTCACTTTCCAAAAAATGCTGCCCGGTATCGGCGGCTGGATTGTCACCATCGGCCTGATTTTCTTTGCCTACTCAACCATTCTCGGCTGGTGTTATTACGGCGAGAAATGCGCGGTTTACGTCTTCGGCGAGAAGTTTGCCGGTTTGTACCGCGTTGGTTATGTTTCTTCAGTTATGCTGGGAACCGTGTTGAGCCTTGATTTGGTGTGGCTGGCTTCGGATACATTCAACGGCTTGATGGCATTGCCCAACCTGATTGCGCTTTTGTTGATGGCGAAAGTCATCGTCAATGAAACGCGTGACTTCAAACAAAAAATCAAAAACGGCGAATTGCCGCATTAATGTCCAAGGCCGTCTGAACCTGAACATTCAGACGGCCCGATGGATATTAAGTTTGTTTTGAAAAAAGTCAGAGGAGGAGAAAAATGAAAGTGCTTGTTTTAGGTGCTGGTGTTGCCGGCGTATCTTCCGCGTGGTATCTGGCAGAGGCAGGGCATGAAGTAACGGTCATCGACCGCGCCGAGGGCGTGGCGATGGAAACCAGTTTTGCCAATGCAGGCCAGCTTTCTTACGGCTATACCACGCCTTGGGCTGCACCCGGTATCCCGACCAAAGCACTGAAATGGCTGTTTAAAAGCCATCCGCCTTTGCTGTTTCGCCCTGACGGCAGCCTGTATCAAATCGAATGGCTGTGGCAAATGCTGCAAAACTGCACGTCAGCGCGCTATCAAATCAATAAAGAGCGCATGGTCAGGATTTCTGAATACAGCCGAGAAATGTTCCGCCGTTTTGAAGCGCAAACCGGCATGAATTTTGAAGGGCGCAAAAAAGGGACGTTGCAGATTTTCCGCCAAGCCAAAGAAGTTGAAGCGGCAGAACAAGACATTGCCGTTTTGGAACGCTACGGCGTGCCGTACCGCCGTCTGAAACCCGAAGAATGCGCAGAGTTTGAGCCTGCGCTGGCACGCGTTACCGCCAAAATTGCCGGTGGCCTGCACCTGCCCGCAGACGCGACCGGCGACTGCCACCTCTTCACTGAAAACCTATACAAATTGTGTCAGGAAAAGGGAGTACAGTTTCATTTCAACCGAACCATCCGCCGCATCGAACAGGGCGGCCAGCGCATCAGCGCAGTGGAAACCGAAACAGAACGGTTTGAAGCAGATGCCTTCGTCTGTGCGCTCGGCTGCTTCAGCAGGACGGTTTTGGCGCAGTTGGACCTCGATCTGCTCATTTACCCCGTCAAAGGCTATTCCTTGACCCTGCCTGTCACAAACTCAGACGGCGCGCCAGTGTCCACCGTTTTGGATGAAAGCTACAAAGTCGCCATCACGCGCTTTGACAACAGAATCCGCGTCGGCGGCATGGCGGAATTATCGGGCTACGAAATCAAACTGCCCGAAAAACGCCGCGAAACCCTGGCTTTGGTCGTCAACGATTTGTTCCCCGAAGGCGGCGACTTGAATCAGGCATTGTTCTGGAGCGGCCTCAGACCAATGACGCCCGACAGCACGCCGTTAATCGGGCGCACCCGCTTTGACAACCTGTTCCTAAATACAGGCCACGGCACTTTGGGCTGGACCATGTCGCTGGGTTCGGCAAAATTAACCGCCGATATCGTGAGCGGTAAAGACACCGAAATCCGCAGCGATGATTTGAGCCTGTCGCGCTATCAGGCTTAAGCTGGAAAGCGATAAGGTTTAGTGACATTTCAAACTTAAAGGCCGTCTGAAAATTATTTTTCAGACGGCCTTTTGTTTCAAAATCTGTGTACCTAATCAATAAAATAAATAATAACTATTATCATATGCATTAAAAAGTGTTAGTCTGAACCTGTCCCAGCTTTTAGCGCAGGTTTTCTCATGCCCGATTTTTCGATGTCCAATTTGGCCGTTGCCTTTTCCATCACGCTGGCCGCTGGTTTGTTTACCGTATTAGGCAGCGGCTTGGTGATGTTTTCCAAAACGCCCAATCCGCGCGTGTTGTCGTTTGGTTTGGCATTTGCCGGCGGTGCGATGGTATATGTTTCCCTGACGGAAATTTTCAGTAAATCCAGCGAGGCATTCGCTGAAATTTATGATAAAGACCACGCGTTTGCGGCGGCGACCATGGCATTTTTGGCTGGGATGGGCGGCATTGCGCTGATCGACCGCCTGGTGCCGAACCCGCATGAAACCTTAGATGCGCAAGACCCGTCGTTTCAAGAAAGTAAACGCCGCCATATCGCACGAGTCGGTATGATGGCGGCGTTTGCGATTACGGCGCACAATTTCCCCGAAGGTTTGGCGACGTTTTTTGCCACCTTGGAAAATCCGGCGGTCGGGATGCCTTTGGCCTTGGCGATTGCCATCCATAATATTCCGGAGGGCATTTCCATCGCCGCGCCGGTTTATTTTGCCACCCGCAGCCGTAAGAAAACGGTATGGGCGTGTCTGCTATCCGGCTTGGCCGAGCCTTTGGGGGCGGCTTTGGGCTATTTGGTTTTGCAGCCGTTTTTATCGCCTGCCGTGTTTGGTTCGGTGTTCGGCGTGATAGCCGGTGTGATGGTGTTTTTGGCGTTGGACGAGTTGTTGCCGGCCGCCAAACGCTATTCAGACGGCCATGAAACCGTTTACGGCCTGACAACGGGCATGGCAGTGATTGCCGTCAGCCTGGTATTGTTCCATTTTTAAAACCCGTATGCCAAAGGCCGTCTGAAATGATTCAGACGGCCTTTTTGCGTTATAATCCGCACATCAAAAATAACCTTAATTTCACAAAGTTCCATCATGTTAGACAAATACAATCCAGCCGAAATCGAATCCAAACATTATCAAAACTGGGAAAAGCAGGGCTATTTCCAGCCTGATATGGATTTGACCAAACCGTCTTTCTCCATCCAACTGCCGCCGCCCAATGTAACCGGCACGCTGCACATGGGCCATGCCTTCAACCAAACCATTATGGACGGCCTGACCCGCTATTACCGCATGAAAGGCTGCAACACCGCCTGGATTCCGGGCACCGACCACGCGGGCATCGCCACGCAAATCGTGGTCGAGCGTCAGCTTGCCGCACAAAACGTATCCCGTCATGACTTGGGCCGCGAAAAATTCTTGGAAAAAGTGTGGGAATGGAAAGAAGTTTCCGGCGGCACGATTACGCAGCAGATGCGCCGCGTGGGTTGCTCTGCCGACTGGACGCGCGAGTATTTCACGATGGACGACGTGCGCGCCGAAACCGTGACCGAAGTGTTCGTGCGCCTTTTTGAACAAGGCTTGATTTACCGCGGCAAACGCTTGGTGAACTGGGATCCAGTATTGGGTACCGCAGTGTCGGATTTGGAAGTGGAAAGCGTGGAAGAACAAGGCTCTATGTGGCACATCCGCTATCCGCTGGCCGACAATCCTGCCGAAGCCGTTATCGTGGCGACTACCCGTCCCGAAACGTTGCTGGGCGACGTGGCCGTTGCCGTCAACCCTGAAGACGAACGTTATACCCACTTAATCGGCAAGGAATTAATCCTGCCACTGACCGGCCGCACCATCCCCGTGATTGCTGACGAATACGTTGAAAAAGATTTTGGCACCGGCTGCGTGAAAATCACGCCTGCGCACGACTTCAACGACTATGAAGTCGGCAAACGCCACGACACGCGCCTGATTAATGTGTTCGACTTGGAAGCCAAAGTGCTGGCAAACGCCGAAGTGTTCAACTTCAAAGGCGAAGCGCAACAAGGCTTTGCCCTGCCTGAAAAATACGCAGGCTTGGACCGCTTTGCCGCGCGCAAACAAATGGTTGCCGATTTGCAAGAACAAGGCTTCTTGGTCGAAATCAAACCGCACACGCTGATGACGCCGAAAGGCGACCGTACCGGTTCAGTGATTGAGCCGATGCTGACCAGCCAATGGTTTGTCGCCATGTCCGCCACGCCAAACGGCGGCGAGCCTGACAGCGAATTCAAAGGCTTAAGCCTTGCCGACAAAGCCAAAAAAGCCGTCGACAGCGGCGCAGTGCGCTTTATCCCTGAAAACTGGGTCAACACCTACAACCAATGGATGAACAACATCCAAGACTGGTGTATCTCGCGCCAACTGTGGTGGGGCCATCAAATCCCTGCGTGGTATGACAACGAAGGCAATGTGTACGTTGCCCGCAATCAGGAAGAAGCCGAAAAACAAGCCGGCAAAACCGGTTTGATCCGCGAAGAAGACGTATTGGATACATGGTTCTCCTCCGCGCTCGTGCCGTTCTCCACATTGGGCTGGCCGTCTGAAACCGACGAACTCAAAGCCTTCCTGCCGTCCAACGTCTTGGTCACCGGCTACGAAATCATCTTCTTCTGGGTGGCGCGCATGATTATGATGACCACCCACTTCACCGGTAAAGTACCGTTTAAAGACGTGTACATCCACGGCATCGTGCGCGACCATGAAGGCAAAAAAATGTCCAAATCCGAAGGCAACGTCATCGACCCTGTGGATTTGATTGACGGCATCGACTTGGAAAAACTGCTGGTGAAACGTACCACCGGCCTGCGCAAACCCGAAACCGCGCCGAAAGTGGAAGAAGCAACCAAAAAACTCTTCCCCGAAGGCATTCCGAGCATGGGTGCGGACGCATTGCGCTTCACCATGGCGAGCTACGCCAGCCTCGGCCGCAGCGTCAACTTCGACTTCAAACGTGCCGAAGGCTACCGCAACTTCTGCAATAAATTGTGGAACGCCACCAACTTCGTGTTGATGAACACCGAAGACAAAGACTGCGGCCAAGACGAAATGCAGCCGTTGGCGTTTACCTTTGCCGACCAATGGATTATCGGCAAACTGCAACAAGCCGAAGCCGCCGTTGCCGAAGCCTTTGAAACCTACCGCTTCGACCTTGCCGCGCAAACGCTGTACGAATTTGTGTGGAACGAATATTGCGACTGGTACATCGAGCTGGCAAAAGTGCAAATCCAAACCGGCTGCCCGACAACCCAGCGCACCACACGCCGCACCCTCGTGCGCGTACTCGAAACCATCCTGCGCCTGCTGCACCCAATCATGCCGTTCATTACCGAAGAGCTGTGGCAGGTCGTTGCGCCTCTGGCGAATGCCAAAACCGCCGACAGCATTATGTTGGCCGCTTATCCCAAAGCCGACCCGGAAAAAATCGTGCAGGCTGCTTTTGACCAAATGGCGCAACTGCAAGACCTGATTGGCGCCGTGCGCAACCTGCGTGGCGAAATGGGCATTGCCCCGAACGTGAAAGCGCCGCTGTTTGTGGAAGGCAGTGTGCCTGAAGCGCTGCTGAAATACCTGCCCGCCCTCACGCGCCTGACCGAAGCCAAAACAGTGGACAGGCTGCCCGAAAGCGAAGACGCACCTAGCGCCGTCTGCAATTGCGCGCGCCTGATGCTGAAAGTCGAAATCGATAAAGCCGCCGAAACCGCCCGTTTGAGCAAAGAAGCCGAGAAGCTGCAAAAAGCCTTGGACAAACTCAATGCCAAACTCTCCAAACCCGGCTACACCGAAAAAGCCCCCGTGCATCTGGTGGAAAAAGACAAAGCCGATTTGGCGGAGTTGGAAGACAAAATGGCGAAAGTTCAAACTCAGTTGGCGAAGTTGAAAGACTGATTTTGATTGAATAGACAAGGCCGTCTGAAAAATGTTTTTTCAGACGGCCTCTTTAAAAAAAGGAAATAGATGAAACTCTTTATTCTGCCGGTGCTTTTATCCGCAACAACTGCTCTGGCTTCTCCAATTGTCGGTACATGGCATTGCGTTGGCTCTGATGAAAACATTCAGAGTGATACAAAAGTCGAATATCTTCAGGACGACAGTTTCCGTGGCGACGCTAAGCTCAAAGTGGACGATGACGGCAATGTTTTGGCATACCATGTTGTTGGTGGGGGTAAATGGCGTTTTGCGAACAATGCCTTAACTCAAAGCCAAATCAAGTACAGTGAAGTTTCACGACTCCACAGCCCTGAAACATTGGCATGGTTGGAAGAATCAGAAGACGGCCAATTCTTGGAAAGTATGATATACACCGGATTGGTCGCGCAGATGGACAAGCCCGGTGAAGACGAGGTTTATCAACTGGATAAAACAGGCAAATTGGTGTTTGAAGACGGGACTGCCCGTGAGGTATGTACGAAAGTGAAGTAAAAAGCGACCATAGGTCAGATAGGTTTGTTTGATTGATGGCTAGATAACAAAGGCTGTCTGAAACTTAATTTTCAGACGGCCTTTTTCTTTTTCTTAATCCATCAAATTCAATCAAACCAAACGATCTGACTTTCATCCACGCTGATGCGGATTTCCTGTCCGGTTTGCGGTTTGTCCGTATCGTGGTCAGCGTGGGGATACCAAATCAAATCGCCGTATTGCGGATGGGCGAGGGTGAGGCGTGTGCCTTCGGCGAGGGGAACGGCTTCGCTGATGCGGACGGCCGTGCCGTCTGGGTCGAATCGAATGGCGTGTTGGGGAATGTAGCGTGTGTCGCCGGTGTTGGCCAAACCGAGCAGTAGGGCGGCTTGGGCGTTGACGGGGCGGTGGATAAGGGTTTCCGGCGTGCCGTGTTGGAGGATGCGGCCTTCGTGCATGATGGCGATGGTGTCGGCCATGGTGCAGGCTTCCTCGGCGGAGTGGGTCACGAGGATGGCGGGGATGTTTTGACTGCGGATGCGTTCGGCGGTCAGGGTGCGCAGGTGGCGGCGCAGGTGGGTGTCGAGGCTGGAGAAGGCTTCGTCCAAGAGCAACAGCGACGGGCGCGTGATGAGGGCGCGTGCGAGGGCGAGGCGTTGCTGTTCGCCGCCGGAGAGGCTTTCGGGTTTGCGTTGCGCTTCGTGTTCCAAACCGATGTCGCGCAAGGCCTGCATGGATTGTTCTTCGATTTCGGCTTTGGGCAGGCGGCGCATTTTGAGGCCGAAACCGACGTTGTCGAGGGCGGTTAAATGCGGCAAAAGGGCGTAGTCTTGAAACATCAGCGAGATATTGCGCTTTTCAGACGGCATGTCGGTGATGTTGTCGCCGTTGAGCCAGACTTCGCCGCTGTCGGGACGCACCAGGCCGACGATGGTTTTGAGCAGGGTGGATTTGCCGCAGCCGGAGCGGCCGAGTACGGCGAGGATTTCGCCTGCTTCGACGTTTAGATTAATGTCTTGGGCAACGGTTTTGCTGCCGAAGCGTTTGTTGATGTTTTTGAGTTGTAACATGGTTTCAGACGGCCTTTAAAAATGGGGTCGGCAACGGATGCTGTCGAGCCATGCGGACAGCAGATGTTTGGGGTCGATCAGGCCGTATCGACGGCAGGCTTCGATTGTGACCAACTGGGCATCGTGCATCATGTGTCCGCCCAACATGGCATCAAGCAGGGTGGGGATGTCCATCAGTTCAAAACCGGCGACTTCGCCGTCTTGGTTGGCGGGTTGGAAGCCTTCGGGCAGGACGATGTCGAAGATATACAGGATTTCGTTGTGGACACCGCGGTTAACGGGGCGCAAACTATATATTTGGGCAGTCGGTCGGATATGAGGTGTTAATGAAGCGGGAATGCCTGCTTCTTCTTCGCCCTCGCGGCAGACGGCTTCAGACGGCCTCTCGCCGCTGCTGATGCCGCCGCCGGTCAGATTGTCGAGTTTGTTTGGATCGACGGCTTTGTGCGGACTGCGGCGGCCTATCCAAAAGCGCAAACCGTCTTCTGTTTCGACCAATCCGTTCAAATGCACTGCCTGACTCATCAGGCCGAACGGACGGAAGGCTGCGCGTTCGAGTGCGCATAAAGGCTTGCCCGACTGGTCGCAGATGTCGAACTTTTCACCGCGCCAACCTTTGAGCCAACCGCACTCGCGCCATTGTTGCGCCAGCGTTTGTAAACTGTCGCCCATCTGAGCCCAGCTGTCTGTTTCCAAATTCAGGCCGTCTGAAAGGGTTGACTGCCTGCCTGTCCAATCTTGCCCGAGGCGTTCGCGCCATAATGGGTTCAGACGGCCTAAAGGCAGGCCGTTGAGATACAGAATGCACCAATCGTCGGATGCGCCATAGCTGGTTTGCGCCCAATCCCACAATGCGTCGTGGACATCGGACGCGAATACCTGTTCAAAACGGAAAGACTGAGACATGGCGCATCCTCCAAAAGAACTAAAGATACGTCGATTTTAGCCGTTTATGGCGAATTTGCAAAACAACCGCACTACCCGAAAACCGCTATAATAGAGTAAACCATCCGAAACGAGCACATCATGAGCGAATTGAGCGAAATCCTCGCCTATAACCAACATTTCGTCGAAACGGGCGAATACGAAAAATACTTTACCAACAAATACCCCGGCCGCGAGCTGGCCATCCTCTCCTGCATGGACGCGCGCATTATCGAATTGCTGCCCAACGCGTTGGGTTTGAAAAACGGCGATGCCAAGCTCATCAAAAACGCCGGCGCGCTGGTGACCCACCCTTGGGGTTCGGTGATGCGCAGTTTGTTGGTGGCCGTATTTGAACTTAAAGTCAAAGAAATCATGGTCATTGCCCACCACGATTGCGGTATGCGCGGATTGCACGCCGAAGAGTTCCTCCAACGCGTACACGACAGCAATATCCCCGACGACCGCATCGAAACCCTGCGCAATGCCGGTATCGATTTGGACGGCTGGCTGACCGGTTTTGACGATGTCGAAGACAGCGTGCGCCATACCGTCGAGCTGATTCGCAAACATCCGCTGATGCCCGACAACATCGCCATCCATGGCCTAGTCATTCACCCGACCACAGGCAAGCTCAACCTGATTGTTGACGGCAGTCTGCCTGCTTCAGACGGCCAAAACATCTAACGCAGACATCACCACGAAATGAAAAACATCGGATTATTCGGCGGCACGTTTGACCCCATTCACAACGGCCACCTCCACATCGCCCGCGCCTTCGCCGACGAAATCGGTTTGGATCTCGTCGTCTTCCTGCCGGCAGGCGACCCGTACCACAAAGACAGCACGCGCACGCCGGCACAAGAGCGCCTCAATATGGTTGAACTCGCCATCGCCGACGAGCCGAAATTCGCCGCCAGCGACTGTGATATCGTCCGCGACGGCGCAACTTATACGTTTGACACCGTCCAAATCTTCCGCCAGCAGTTTCCCAGCGCGCAACTGTGGTGGCTGATGGGCAGCGACAGCCTGATGCAGCTGCACACATGGAAAAAATGGCAAACCCTCGTGCGCCAGACCCATATCGCCATCGCCATGCGACAAGGCGACAACCTCAACAAAACCCCGCGCGAATTGCACGCATGGCTCGGCGAAGCACTGCAAAACGGCAGCGTCCGCATCCTCAACGCGCCGCTGCACAACACCAGCTCCACCCAAATCCGTGCCAATCTTGCCAAAACGCACCATTCAGACGGCCTGCCGCAACCGGTCGCCCAATACATCCGCCAACACAAACTCTATGAAAAATAGCGTTTATTCAGGCAGATAAGCTATAATGCCGTCTGAAAACATTTCAATTAGGAAAATAATGAACGAACAAGAATTGCAAGACCTGCAAAAAATGGTCGAAGTGGCCGTAAACGCCCTCGAAGACATCAAAGCCAAAGACATCTCTGTTTTGGAAACCCAAGACAAAACCTCCCTGTTCGCCCGCATGATTATTGCCAGCGGCGACAGCACACGCCAAGTCAAAGCACTGGCAAACAACGTTGCCGTCGATTTGAAAGAAGCCGGTTTCGAAATCCTCAGCACCGAAGGCGACAGCGGCGAATGGACGCTTGTCGACGCAGGCGACCTCGTTGTCCACGTCATGCTCCCTGCCGTGCGCGACTTCTACGACATCGACACCTTGTGGGGCGGAGAAAAACCGAGTTTCCACGCCGGTATGCAAAAACCTTGGCACGCCGCCGACTAAAACGGTTTATCCATACAAAGGCCGTCTGAAACTTGAAAGCAAGCAAGTTTCAGACGGCCTTTTGCTATAATTCCATTCTTTTCACATTATTTAATTTATTGCACCATCATGCCGCAACCCGATTTCGCCCAAACCCTCTCCAAAGACCGCCATTTTCTGCGATCTGCCTTTAAGAACCCCAATAAATACGGCGGCCTGGCCAAGGTTGAGGAAAAATACAAAAAATCGCACGACCTCTATCTGCAACGCCTGTCCAAACTGCCCAAGCCCGAATTCGACAACACGCTGCCCGTTCACGAAAAGCTCGACGAAATCAAAAAAGCCATTGCCGAAAATCAGGTAACGATTATTTGCGGCGAAACCGGTTCGGGCAAAACCACGCAGTTGCCCAAGATTTGTTTGGAACTCGGGCGTGGGGCGGCAGGATTGATCGGGCATACCCAGCCGCGCCGTTTGGCTGCGCGTTCCGTAGCAGAGCGGATTGCCGAAGAGCTGAAATCCGAAATCGGCAACGCGGTCGGCTATAAAGTGCGCTTTACCGACCACACCTCGCGCGATGCCTGCGTCAAGTTGATGACCGACGGCATCCTGCTGGCAGAAACCCAGACCGACCATTATCTCGCCGCATACGACACGATTATCATCGACGAAGCGCACGAACGCAGCCTGAACATCGACTTCCTCTTGGGCTATTTGAAACAGCTGCTGCCGCGCCGCCCTGATTTGAAAGTCATCATCACCTCGGCAACGATAGATGCAGAACGCTTCTCCCAACACTTCAACGGTGCCCCTGTTTTAGAAGTGAGCGGACGGACGTATCCCGTCGAAATCCTCTACCGACCGCTGACCAGCAAAGACGAAGACGACGCAGAAGTCGAGCTGACCGACGCAATTGTCGATGCAGCCGACGAATTGGTACGCTATGGCGAAGGCGATATTTTGGTGTTCCTGCCGGGCGAGCGCGAAATCCGCGAAGCCGCCGAAGCCCTGCGCAAATCCACGCTGCGCCGCAACGACGAAATCCTGCCCCTATTCGCACGCCTGTCGCACGCCGAGCAGCACAAAATCTTCCACCCATCAGGCGCAAAACGCCGCATCGTGCTGGCAACCAACGTCGCCGAAACCTCGCTCACCGTACCGGGCATTAAATACGTCATCGACACCGGCCTCGCGCGCGTCAAACGCTATTCCGCACGGGCGAAAGTGGAGCAGCTTCATGTCGAAAAAATCTCCCAAGCTGCCGCCTGCCAACGCTCCGGTCGCTGCGGACGCGTCTCCGCAGGCGTGTGTATCCGACTGTTTTCAGAAGAAGATTTCAACAGCCGCCCCGAATTTACCGCCCCCGAAATCGTCCGCAGCAACCTAGCCGCCGTCATCCTACGCATGGCATCGCTGAACTTGGGCGACGTAGCAGCATTCCCATTTTTAGAAATGCCCGATTCGCGGTATATCAATGACGGTTTTCAGGTATTACTGGAGTTGGGTGCGGTGGAGGCCATCTGAAAAGTAAAAGAAAATGGTAGATTATGTTTCATTTTCAGACGGCCTAAATCATTGAGAAACTAAAAACTATTGAAAAGGGAATATTGGGTTTTAAAACTCAATCGGTAAATTTTTTATTGTGAAATATTAATGATGAAAAAATCTTTCCTCACGCTTGTTCTGTATTCGTCTTTACTTACTGCCAGCGAAATTGCCTATCGCTTTGTATTCGGAATTGAAACTCTGCCGGCGGCAAAAATTGCAGAAACGTTTGCGCTGACATTTGTGATTGCTGCGCTGTATCTGTTTGCGCGTTATAAGGCTTCACGGTTGCTGATTGCGTTGTTTTTTGCGCTCAGCATCATTGCCAACAATGTGCATTACGCGGTTTATCAAAGTTGGATAACGGGCATTAATTATTGGCTGATGCTGAAAGAGGTTACCGAAGTTGGCAGCGCGGGCGCGTCGATGTTGGATAAGTTGTGGCTGCCTGTGTTGTGGGGCGTGTTGGAAGTCGTGCTGTTTTGCAGCCTTGCCAAGTTCCGCTGTAAGACGCATTTTGCTGCCGATATTTTGTTTATTGCGGCGATGTTGCTGATTTTTGGACGTTCATTCAGTACGACGCAGGAACACGGTATTTCGCCCAAACCAACATACAGCCGCATCAAAGCCAATTATTTCAGCTTTGGCTATTTTATCGGACGCGTGTTGCCGTATCAGTTGTTTGATTTAAGCAAGATTCCTGTGTTCAAACAGTCTGCGCCAAGCAAAATCGGGCAGGGCAGTGTTCAAAATATCGTCCTGATTATGGGCGAAAGTGAAAGCGCGACGCATTTGAAACTGTTTGGTTACGGACGCGAAACTTCGCCATTTTTGACCCAGCTGTCGCAAGCCGAATTTAAGCCGATTGTGAAACAAAGCTATTCCGCCGCTTTGATGACGGCTGTGTCCCTGCCCAGCTTTTTTAATGCGATACCGCATGCCAACGGCTACGAGCAAATCAGCAGCGGCGATACCAATATGTTCCGCCTCGCTAAAGAGCAGGGCTATGAAACGTATTTTTACAGCGCGCAGGCGGAAAACGAGATGGCGATTTTGAACTTAATCGGTAAGAAATGGATAGACCATCTGATTCAGCCGACGCAGCTTGGCTACGGCAACGGCGACAATATGCCCGATGAGAAACTGCTGCCGCTGTTTGACAAAATCAATTTGCAGCAGGGCAAGCATTTTATCGTGTTGCACCAACGCGGTTCGCACGTCCCATACGGTGCATTGTTGCAGCCTCAAGATAAAGTATTCGGCGAGGCCAATATTGTGGACAAGTACGACAACACCATCCATAAAACCGACCAAATGATTCAAACCGTATTCGAGCAGCTGCAAAAGCAGCCTGACGGCAACTGGCTGTTTGCCTATACCTCCGATCATGGTCAGTATGTACGCCAAGATACCTACAATCAAGGCACGGTACAGCCCGACAGCTATCTTGTGCCGCTGGTGTTGTACAGCCCGGATAAGGCCGTGCAACAGGCTGCCAACCAAGCTTTTACACCTTGCGAGATTGCCTTCCATCAGCAGCTTTCAACGTTTTTGATTCACACACTGGGCTACGATATGCCGGTTTCAGGTTGTAGTGAAGGCTCGGTAACGGGCAACCTGATTACAGGCGATGCAGGCAGCTTGAACATTCGCGATGGCAAGGCGGAATATGTTTATCCACAATAAGCGGCGTGAAAACCAATAAAGACAAATTTAGATGATGTCGGGGATAGATGCCCGATTGACAAGACTATGCAAAATATGAAAAACCAAGTACGCGGATCAGGCATTGATGCCCGATTCAACCCAGCCAATATTTCAGACGGCCTGCAAAACAGTTCAGGCCATATCGGTGCCAACACGCGCTACCGTCTGACCAAGCTCGGCGAACAAATGGCGCGCCTGCCCATCGACCCGAAAATCGCGCGTATTTTACTGGCGGCGAAGAAACACGACTGCATGGCGGAAATATTGGTGATCGCGTCCGCACTGTCGATTCAAGACCCGCGCGAGCGGCCGTTGGAAGCGCGCGATGCCGCGGCCAAGGCGCATGAACGCTTTACCGATAAGCAATCTGACTTTCTTGCCTATCTGAATATTTGGGACAGCTTCCAGCGCGAGCGCGACAAAGGTTTGTCCAACAAGCAGCTGGTGCAATGGTGCCGTCAATATTTCCTGTCGCATCTGCGGATGCGCGAATGGCGCGAGCTGCACCACCAGCTTGCTCAAACCGCGATTGAAATGGGTTTGACCACCAAAGAAGCCGCGTTTAGACAACCTCCTTCCCAAGAACAATTAAGGCCGTCTGAAAGCCAAGGCGACCAAGATTTGGCGGCAAAGCTCAAACAAAAACAACTGGATAAGAAACAACACCGCGCCCAAATCCGCGCCGCTAAAGAAGCCGGATACGAACAAATCCACCGCGCCCTGCTGACCGGCCTTATCGCCAACGTCGGCATGAAATCACCCGACGGCAACGACTATACTGGCGCGCGCGGCAGCCGTTTCCACCTTTTCCCGGCATCAGCCTTGTTCAAAGCCAAACCTAAATGGGTGATGGCGGCAGAATTGGTTGAAACCACGCGCCTTTACGCGCGCGACGTCGCCGTTATCCAGCCCGAATGGATAGAGCAGGAAGCGCCGCACCTCGTCCGCTATCATTATTTCGAGCCGCACTGGGAGCAAAAACGCGGCGAAGTCATCGCCAGTGAACGCGTGACGCTTTACGGCCTGACCGTATTGCCGCGCCGCCCCGTGTCTTACGGCAAAGTTGCGCCCAAAGAAGCGCGCGAAATCTTTATCCGCGGCGCATTGGTGGCGCAGGAAAGCAATCTTCAGACGGCCTTTTTTGCCCACAATAAAAAGCTGATTAAAGAAATTACCGAACTCGAACACAAATCGCGCAAACAAGACGTATTGGTCGACGACGAAGCCCTGTTTGCGTTTTATAACGAACGCCTGCCCGAGCTGGTGTGGAAAGACGCGAAAGGCGGCATTTGGGGAAGTGAAGAGGGCGGACAAAACCTGTCAGATAAAAATGCCGAACAAAACGGATCAGACAACAAGACCAATCAGCATGCCGCAAAAGGCAAAGGCCGTCTGAAACCTTTGCCCCTTGCCGATATCCGCACCTTTGAAGCCTGGCTCAAAACCGCCGAACGCGACAATCCGCGCCTGCTGTTTCTCAGCCGCGACGATTTGATGCAACACGCCGCCGCGCACATTACCGAAGAACAGTTCCCCAAATTCTGGCAAACCGCAGACGGCAAGTTCAAACTTTCCTACCGCTTTGAGCCGCACCATCCGCTCGACGGCGTGACCATGACCGTGCCGCTGACCGTCCTCAACCGCCTGCACGCGCCGTCGCTCGAATGGCTGGTGCCCGGTATGTTGCGCGAAAAAATCCAGCTGCTGATTAAAGCCCTGCCGAAGCAAATCCGCCGCATTTGCGTGCCCGTACCCGATTTCATCACCAAATTTCTCGAAAGCAATCCCGACCGCCAAGCGGCCATCATTCCCCAGTTGGCGCACTTTATCGCCAAAAGCGCCGGCGATATGCGGATTCTCGAGCAAATCGACCAAGACGCATGGGTGGCGCAAGAATTGCCCGAACACTGCTATCTGAATCTGCGCATTATCGACGACGGCGGACAAGAGCTTGCCGGCGGCCGCAAACTGCATGAATTGCAACAACAACTCGGCCAAGCCGCCGCCGTTACCTTCCGCGACAACACCCAAGAATTCGAGCGCGACAACGTTACCGCATGGGACATCGGCACCCTGCCCGAATCCATCAAATTTGCCCGTGGCAAACAACAGCTCACCGGCTATCTCGGCCTGCAAAAAGAAAAAGACGGCCGCATCGCCCTGCGCCTGTTTGACACCACCGAAGCCGCCGAACAGGCACACCGTCAAGGCGTAATCGAATTGATGAAGCTGCAATTAAAAGAACAAGTTAAAGACCTGAACAAAGGCATCCAAGGCTTTACCCAAGCCGCCATGCTGCTCAAACACATCAATGCCGACACCCTGCGCGACGACCTCACCCAAGCCGTCTGTGACCGCGCCTTTATCGGCGAAGACGAGCTGCCACGCAACGAAAAAGCCTTTAAAGAGCAAATCAAACGCGCCCGCAGCCGCCTGCCTGCCGTCAAAGAAGCCCTCAGCCGCTACTTGCAGGAAACCGCAGCCGCCTATGCCGAACTCAACGGCAAACTCGGCAAGCATCCATTGACCCACCTCCTAAGACTACGCCTGCAAACCCTGCTCGCCGCCGGCTTCGCCACCCGCACCCCGTGGGCACAATGGCCGCGCCTCCCCATCTACCTAAAAGCCATGACCCTGCGTCTCGAAAAATACAGTAGCAACCCCGCCCGCGACGCAGCCCGCGAAGCCGATATTCAAGAGCTGGAACAAATGTGGCAAGAAAAAACCGACAGTTTGGTGAAACAAGGACTACCCGTTTCAGACGGCCTTGCAGGGTTTAAATGGATGATTGAAGAATTGAGAGTGTCGCTGTTTGCACAGGAATTGAAGACACCGTATCCGGTGTCGGTGAAGAGGTTGTTGAAGGAGTGGGGAAAATTCGGTATGTAAATTTCTATATTAGGATTGTTTTTGTAAAACTTGTTCATTGTGCAACAAAAAGCCGTTTGGCTTATAACCAAACGGCTTGCAAATTGTAATGTATTAAAAATACCTCAACACAATTACTTTGAAATATAGATTTTAAAAGGCTTTCCTTTAGCACGAATTACCTTACCATTGGGCAATTTACGAGTCCAACGTAAGATAAAAGTGCCTCGATCGTCTGTATACATATATACACTTTCTATCCGAGGATGTTGCCCAACGCTTAACGGATAGTAGACAATCGCAGACGTTATGGTTAAAATCTAAGAACTTTTAGTCAGAAAGTTAGCAGTTTATAACCTAGTTGCTGTTGTAATGAGCGGCTGGGAATGCTGCATTGTATTCAATGCGTCAACATTGAATACCTACCTGCCGACCTTAATTACGTCAATAATTAAGGTCGGCTTTATTTTATCCATGAGGTTTATTTCGATATTGCTCTAATGCTTTAGCTAAACGTTCGCTATCCATATAAGAAAGTGAGTTAATATCGACTTTCACTAAAAGAGCCCTATTAGCCGGTTCATCAGATACTTCAAAACCAGCTTGCCTTAAAATTAACATAGAAGTTTCAAGCATTTTTTTTGTTGCACGTTTGTAACCTAACTCCTCTTTTAACAGATCGTAAGGTACGTAATATCGACCAACATGCTCACTACCAAATTCACTAACAAGGCGTAAATAAGCCTCTTTTAGTGAATTAATAAGGTTATTTAAGTTCATATCAGCCACCAGTTAAAATTTATTTTCCTTGATTATATGTTAGTAGAGATTTTTTGTCAACGTATTATCTTAAATAACTTTATTTAAGGGTAAATTAATAATTTTTTAGGTATGAATTATGCTGTAAAAGAAATATTTAATTTATTAAAATCAATTAATTATATTAAAATAAGCAAGCCGTAGCCTCCATGCAACCGCGTGCGTGCCTTTGGGCACACACCCTACCTATGAATTACAAAGAGTTTAAAATTTATGTGTAGGGTGTGTGCGGTACGCACGCACGCGGTCTTTTTTAAAAATGTTCTTTCCAATCAAACCAAAGGCCGTCTGAAAGTATTTCCCAACTTTCAGACGGCCTTTTATATTCATATTTCTGTTTATTTTTCCAACCGTGCAATCAGTTCATCGGCCAAGTCGAGATAAGCCTGCGTGCCTTTGGCGTGGGCATCGTAGGCGAGGGCGGGGAGGCCGTGGCTGGGGGCTTCGGCGAGGCGGATGTTGCGGGGGATGACGGTGTCGAAGAGCAGGTTGCCGAAGTGTTGTTTGAGCTGTTCGCTGACTTCGACGACGAGGCGGCTGCGGCTGTCGTACATGGTGCGGACGATGCCGGTTACGTCGAGGTCGGGGTTGATGGCTTGGCGGATTTTGCGGACGGTGGCCACTAAATCGGAAATGCCTTCGAGGGCGTAGTATTCGCAAAGCATGGGGACGATGACGCCGTTGGCGGCGACTAAGCCGTTGAGGGTGAGCAGGGTCAGGGACGGGGGGCAGTCGATGAGGACGTAGTCGTAGTTGTCGGCAACGAGCTGCAGGGCGTTTTTGAGGCGGATTTCGCGTGCGATTTCTTGGACGAGTTCGACTTCTGCGCCGGCCAGTGTGCGGTTGGCGCCCAATACGTCGTAGCCGCCTTCTTTGCTGCGGACGACGGCGTTGGGGATGTCGGTTTCTCCGAGGACAACTTGGTAAACGCCGTTTTCGATGGTGGCTTTGTTGATGCCGCTGCCTGTGGTGGCGTTGCCTTGGGGGTCGAGGTCGACGACGAGGACGCGGCGGCCTTTGGAGGCCAGGGAGGCGGCTAGGTTGACGGTGGTGGTGGTTTTGCCGACTCCGCCTTTTTGGTTGGCGACGGCGAGGATTTGTGCGCTCATGTGCTTTGCTGTCGTGTTAAGTGTGGATGGCTGGATTGTACCGTTATTCGGTATGCTTGGGTTGTTTTCAGACGGCCTTTTTGCGGATGATGACGATATGGCGTTCGGCATTGAGTTGGGGGACGTGCAATGCTTCGACTTTTTCGACGGCGACGCTTTCGGGGAGTTTGTCGATTTCTTCTTGCGGATATACGCCTTTCATGGCTGCCCAGTAGCCGCCGTCTTTGAGGAGGTGTTCGGTCCAGTTGACGAAGTCGGCGAGTTCGGCAAAGGCGCGGCTGGTGATGACGTCGGCGCGGCAGTCGGCGGCGGCTTCTACGCGGCCGCTGATGACGCGGACGTTTTTAAGGCCGAGTTCGATGACGGCTTGTTGCAGAAAGGCGGTTTTTTTGGTGTTGGCATCGAGGAGGGTAATGTCGAGGTCGGGGCGGCAGATGGCAGTGGGTATGCCGGGCTGTCCGCCGCCGGAGCCGACGTCAAGCATGGTTTGCGCGTGTTCGATATAGGGCAGGAGGGTCAGGCTGTCGAGCAGGTGATGACTGACGGTTTGGGCGGGATCGCGCAGGGCGGTCAGGTTGTAGGTTTTGTTCCACTTTTGCAGCAGGGCGGCATAGTCTAGCAGTTTGGCTTGTTTGGCTTCGTCGATGTCCAAACCCAGTGCCTGTATGCCGTCGCGGAGCTGTTGCGCCTGATTCATTTGTTATTCCTTATTGGTTAAAACGCGTTGGATGTAATGGTAACGGAAAGCATACCGTCTGAAAATGTTTGCGCCTGTTGAATCAACGTTTCATCTTGTGAAAGACGATGGGCTGCTCCGGCGCGCGCGTGAGCTGTTTGGGCAGGGTCAGCATGGCGATGATCCATACGGAGAGGGTGTAGTAGAACACGCCTTGCCCACGCATGCCTGCCAATGCGGCATTGCCTAAGATGGCTTCAAAAATCAAGCCTGCCACCGCTGAGGCACACGCTGCGACACCGGCAAGGAAGATGGCGTAACGCGAATGCCGGCGCATCATTTTTTTATACGCCAGCTTGGTCAGTCCGCCGGCAATCGGCAAGTTGAGGAAGGCAAACATGCCGCAGACAAACCATGCGACGGAATCCTGCCAGCCGCTTTGCCATGCCCATGTGCCGTTTTTGACTGTGACCAGCAGTCCTTGGCTGTCTGAAAAGGCGATTTGCACGATATTGTGCAATATCATCGCCAGCGGCAGGGTGAGGAACATCAGTGCGACCAATAGGGGGCGGTAGGGTTTTTCTTGTGTCAGATACATGGCGGCTTGCCTTGTTGTGGGATAAGTCGAAATGATAGCAGATTGGCGGTTGATTCACGTTTGTTAGCGCTGAAATTGCTGACAAAAACGGTCAATTAAAAAAGAAATGAAAAATTCTTTTTTCTTGGCAAACGTTGGCGGATAAAGGTTAAGAAAACGTTTTCAGACGACCTAATCTCTTATTTTTATATGAACCGAACAGAAAATCTTTGCATTTCTCCGTAAAATCTACTAAATTCTCAATAACATATTATAAAGACCTGAAATCTGGAACCCAAACCGAAACTGCCTTCCGCCATTTACGCTCGGAAACTCAGCAGGCAACAAAAGTTTCACACACAACAAAAATACAAAATAATTCCTATGAAATCAGTTGTTTATAATGATAGATAACCACAAGGCAAACCATGCCTGACTTTAGTAGGAGTAAAACCATGGCTGAAGCAACCGATGTCGTATTAGTAGGCGGCGGCATTATGAGCGCTACTTTGGGCGTATTGCTCAAAGAACTCGAACCATCTTGGGAAATCACCCTGATCGAACGCTTGGAAGATGTAGCGTTGGAATCATCAAATGCATGGAACAATGCCGGTACGGGACACTCTGCGCTGTGTGAATTGAACTATGCGCCCCTGACTGCCGATGGCACGATTGATCCGACCCGCGCCCTCAATATTGCCGAACAATTCCATATCAGCCGCCAATTTTGGGCGACTTTGGTCGAAGAAGGCAAACTGACCGACCGCACTTTCATCAATTCCGTCCCCCATATGTCGCTGGTGATGAACGCCGACCATTGCAGTTATCTGCAAAAACGTTTCGACGTGTTCAAAAACCAAAAACTCTTTGAAAAAATGGAGTTTTCTACCGACCGCGCCAAAATTGCCGAATGGGCGCCGCTGGTTATCAACGGCCGTGATGAAAACCAATCCATCGCCGCCAACTACTCCGCCGAAGGCACGGACGTCGATTTCGGCAGCCTGACCCGCCAGATGGTCAAATACTTGAGCGACAAAGGCGTAAAAATCAAATTCAACCGCCATGTCGACGACCTCAACCGCGAATCGGACGGCGCATGGGTGCTGAAAACCAGCAGCACCAAAGACGATGACGACCCGTTGACACTCCGCACCCGTTTCGTCTTCCTCGGCGCAGGCGGCGGCGCACTGACCCTGCTGCAAAAATCCGGTATCCCCGAAGGCAAAGGCTACGGCGGCTTTCCGGTTTCCGGCCTCTTCTTCCGCAACAGCAATCCCGAAACGGCCGCGCAACACAACGCCAAAGTGTACGGCCAAGCCTCCGTCGGCGCGCCCCCAATGTCCGTTCCGCACTTGGATACCCGCAACGTGGACGGCCAACGCCATTTGATGTTCGGCCCGTATGCAGGCTTCCGCCCCAACTTCCTCAAACAAGGCTCGCTCATGGATTTGCCGATGTCCATCCACATGGACAACCTCTACCCCATGCTCCGCGCCGGTTGGGACAATATGCCGCTGACCAAATACCTCTTGGGCGAATTGCGCAAAACCAAAGAAGAACGCTTCGCCTCGCTGCTCGACTACTATCCCGAAGCCAATCCTGACGATTGGGAACTGATTACCGCCGGTCAGCGTGTGCAGATCATCAAAAAAGACCCGAAAAAAGGCGGCGTACTCCAATTCGGTACCGAAATCGTCGCCCATGCCGACGGCTCGCTGGCCGCATTGCTGGGCGCGTCTCCCGGTGCATCGACAGCAGTTCCGCTGATGATCAGACTTGTTCACCAATGCTTCCCCGATCATGCCGAATCATGGTCAGGCCGTCTGAAAGAATTGGTGCCCGGTTACGGCATCAAGCTGAACGACAATCCGTCTTTGGCGGACGAAATCATCAGCCACAACGCGACCGTTTTGGGCATTCATCACTAAATTGAAGCAAGCACAAAGGCGGGCATTCTTGCCCGCCTTTTTTCAAACCATTAAAATAACGGCATTCAGGCCGTCTGAAACCTAATCGGCAACGGCATGTTGCACGATTTAAACCCGAAAATCAGCTCAGTAGAAAAACGCCATGACCGATATTCTCAACAAAATCCTTGCCACCAAAGCAGAAGAAGTGGCCGCCCAAAAAGCCGCCGTTTCCTTGGAAGACATCAAAGCCCAAGCGCAGGCTGCTGCGCCGGTTCGCAGCTTTATCGGCTCGATCCGTGCAAAACACGCACAAAACCTGCCCGCCATTATTGCCGAAGTCAAAAAAGCCAGCCCGAGCAAAGGCCTGATCCGCCCTGATTTTCATCCTGCCGAAATCGCCGTTGCCTATGAAAAAGCGGGTGCGGCCTGTTTGTCCGTGTTGACGGACGAACCTTATTTCCAAGGCTCGCCGGAGTATTTGAAACAGGCGCGTGCGGCCGTGGCGCTGCCGGTCTTGCGTAAAGACTTTATCATCGACGAATACCAAATTTATCAGGCGCGCGCGTGGGGTGCGGATGCGGTTCTTCTGATTGCCGCCGCATTGGAAGCCGAGCAACTTGAGCGTTTTGAAGCCGTCGCCCACGAATTGGGCATGACCGTATTGTTGGAATTGCACGATGCGTCCGAGCTGGAAAAATGCCGCAACATGACCACAGCGCTGTGGGGCGTCAACAACCGCAACCTGCGTACGTTTGAAGTGACCCTGCAACAAACCCTCGACCTCTTGCCTGAGTTGAGCGGCAAAACCGTTGTAACCGAAAGCGGCATCCGCAACAAAGAAGACGTCGATTTCATGCGCGGCCACGGCGTGCATACTTTCCTGATCGGCGAAACCTTTATGCGTGCCGACGATATCGAAGCCGAAGTCAAAAAACTGTTTTAAATCCTAAAAAACATCAGGCCGTCTGAATTTTCAGACGGCCTGAATCGATTTGAAGGCAGACATAATGTTTACCGTACAACGCATTTACGCCTATCAACCCGATTCTAAACAAACCGCCGTCTTTATCGACCGCCTCTATCCGCGCGGCGTCCGCAAAGAGGTTTTTGCCACTGCGCTTTGGCTGAAAGACATTACGCCCAGTGCAAACCTGCGCCGCTGGTATCACGAAAATCCGGCTCAAAATTTTGACGGTTTTGTCAGCCGTTATCACGAAGAGTTGCACAATGAAACTGCACAAGCCGCCATCAAGCGGCTGCTGGATTTGGAAAAACAGCACGGCAATATTTTATTGCTGACCGCCGTCAAAGACCCTCGACATTCCCACGTCTCCGCACTGGCTCAATTTTTGGGTGCAAGGT
This sequence comes from Neisseria sp. P0021.S007, assembly GCF_051956855.1. Taxonomy (NCBI): domain Bacteria; kingdom Pseudomonadati; phylum Pseudomonadota; class Betaproteobacteria; order Neisseriales; family Neisseriaceae; genus Neisseria; species Neisseria sp. P0021.S007. The sequence continues at coordinate 33,681 of NZ_JBQCXA010000007.1, read as the reverse complement.
TTGAATATCGCGATTAAAAAATCAGTGTTTGGGCTGAATACAAAAAGGCCGTCTGAAATCAAGGTTTCAGACGGCCTGCTATTTTCAAATCAAGAAGGATAACGGTGTGCCACCAATTTTCCGTCTATGTATTCGCCGATATAGACTTGCGAGGCTTCAAGGTGGAGGCGGTCGAGTTCCTGTTGCAGCCATTCTTCATCACGCTTAATGATTTCGAGGATGTCGGGGTCAACTTGGCCGTCTGTAATCAGTGGATAGCGCAGGCTTTCGTCGCCGTACTTAATGACGGCGAGCTGGCCGTTTTGTTCCATCACGGCACGTTTGACGGCAGAGATTTCGTAGATGCCGGCGGCGCGGAGTTTGAACATGAGGTCGTGCGCGCTGATGCCGTTTTTCATGCATTCATCGGTTTGGATTTCGCCGTTGACGATAACCCAGACGGATTTGCCGTCAATGATGGATTTGACCCAGCGGTTGTGGTTTTTGATGAATTTCAGGCTCAAGACCAACAGCGTCCACAAAATCAGCACGAGGAAAAATTGCAACAGGCCGACGCTGTCGCTGTAAATCACGCCACCGATGATGCCGCCGAGTACATAGTTTTGCACTTGGTCCATGGCGGAGGTCGGCGCGAGGTTGCCTTTGCCTAAGAGGTTGATTTGCAAAATCAAACCTAAAAAACCCATCAGCAGTTTGAGGGCGAGCAGGGAGTATGCTTCCATGTGTGTGTATCCTGTTATTCTTTATCGATGAGTTCGATATTGTTGTTGACCAAATTGATGGGCGTCAGCGTGTAGGCGGAGAAGTCTTGATTGAAATGGACTTCGTAGTATTGGTTTTTAATGCCGATAATCATGCCGTTGAACAGGCGCGTGCTGTTGACGATGATGTCTTGTTTTTCAACTTTTTGGTTTTCAATCAAAGCATTGAGAAAACCCACCATGCGCGAAGTGTCGGCGGCAAAGTTTTGACGCTCGCTGTACGAAAGATATTGCGTGCCGCAGATGAGGATGAGCAACAGCAGCGCAATAATGCTCAGGTCGCGGTATTTGGTGTCCATGCGGTGGCGCAGGTATTGCGATACGGCGAGCAGGAGGATGACGAGGGCGGCGAAAATCAGGATGTATTTCAAGTAGTCGTTGAAATACATATGATTTTCAAGATAAAAGTGAGAAAAGAATTTCATGGTATTTGATAAATTTGGGAAGGGTAATAAGGCCGTCTGAAACTTAAATTTCAGACGGCCTTGTCTATTAAACAAGGATGTTGCGTTAAGTTTTCAAAATAGGGTGTTTTTAAAGCGGTATCAGTTGATAAATCCGTCGTCTTTCATTTTCTTTTCGGCAAAATACTGGCCGATGACCAGTAAGCTGGCCAGAATGATAATGAAAAGACCGGCCATGGTCAGGGAGATTTTGAAAAACAAATCGGCGTCGATAAAGGCAAACCACAGTTGCAAAATCAAGAGCAACACCCAGCCGACGAACAATCCGAGACAGGCATAGACGCCGAGCTTAAACACGTTCTTTTTCCAAAATGACGACGTAGGCTTCACGCACGAAAAACAGCAGCATGCGGCGCTGGTCTTTTTCCATGGTAACGACCTTCCAGCCTTGCGAAGCGTGGCTGTTGAGGAAATCGCTGAATTTGACCGGATTGATTTTGGCGCTGCCGAAAATCAAGCTGGAAAGCAGGTTCTCTTGATAAATGACGGCTTTATATTCTTTCATTTTATTCCTTTAAAATAAGGGGGCCTTAAGACCCCCTATGATTCTACTCTTTATTGTTCAACTGCGGCAATACGGAACCTTCGCCCAAGGACAACAAACCGCTTTGCGAGTAAATACCCAGTTTGGCGCGGGTGTCGGTGATGTCGAGGTTGCGCATGGTCAGTTGGCCGATGCGGTCGAGCGGGGTGAATGCGGCGTCTTCAACTTTTTCCATGCTCAGGCGTTCGGGTTGGTAGGTCAGGTTGGGCGATTCGGTGTTCAGAATCGAATAGTCGTTGCCGCGGCGCAGTTCGAGGGTAACTTCGCCGGTAATGGCTTTGGCAACCCAGCGTTGTGCGGTTTCGCGCAACATGAGGGCTTGGCTGTCAAACCAGCGGCCTTGGTAGAGCAGTCGGCCGAGACGCAGGCCGTTGATGCGGTATTGTTCGATGGTGTCTTCGTTGTGGATACCGGTCACCAAACGCTCGTAGGCGATGTGGAATAATGCCATGCCCGGGGCTTCGTAGATGCCGCGCGATTTGGCTTCGATGATGCGGTTTTCGATTTGGTCGCTCATGCCCAAACCGTGGCGTCCGCCGATGCGGTTGGCTTCGAGGAAGAGTTCGACGGGGTCGGCGTATTCTTTGCCGTTTAATGCAACCGGCACGCCTTCTTCAAAGCGCACGCTGACTTCTTCGGGTTTGACTTCGACGCTTTCGTCCCAGAAGGCAACGCCCATGATGGGCTTAACGATCTTGATGCCGCTGTTGAGGAATTCCAAATCTTTGGCTTCATGCGTTGCGCCGAGCATATTGGAGTCGGTGGAATAGGCTTTTTCAACCGACATTTTGTAGTTGAAGCCGTTGGCAATCAGAAATTCGCTCATTTCGTGACGGCCGCCGAGTTCGTCGATAAATTGTTGATCGAGCCAAGGTTTGTAGATTTTCAACGCGGGATTGGTCAAGAGGCCGTAGCGGTAGAAACGCTCGATGTCGTTGCCTTTGTAGGTGCTGCCGTCGCCCCAGATATTCACGTCGTCTTCTTTCATGGCGGAAACGAGCATGGTGCCGGTCACGGCGCGGCCCAGAGGTGTGGTGTTGAAGTAGGCGATGCCGCCGGTGGAAACGTGGAACGCGCCGCATTGGATGGCGGCGATGCCTTCGTGTGCCAACTGCGCGCGGCAGTCGATTAAGCGGGCGTTTTCTGCGCCGTATTCCATCGCTTTTTTAGGAATGGCGTTGTAATCGTCTTCGTCGGGCTGACCGAGGTTTGCGGTGTAGGCGTAAGGCAGCGCGCCTTTGAGTTTCATCCACAACAGCGCGGCAGAGGTATCAAGGCCGCCGGAGAAGGCGATGCCGACTTTTTGACCGACGGGGAGATTTTGTAAAATGGTATGGTTTTGGCTCATGGGAATTTCTCCAGACTTGAAAAGTTGAAACCATTATCTTATAAATGGAATACATTGTCAGCAATAGGCCGTCTGAATGTTCGGAAGGCCGTATTAAAGAAACCTCATCATGAACGCTTTTAACCTCATTATCATCGGCGATGAAATCCTGCACGGCAGCCGCCAAGACAAGCATTTCGCCTTTTTCAAATCTTTATTGGAATCGCACGGGCTGAAACTCAATCAGGTGCAATATCTGCCCGACGAACCCGAATTGCTGGTCAAACAGCTGCGCCGCAGCTTTTCAGACGGCCTGCCGACTTTCGTTACCGGCGGCATCGGCTCTACACCTGACGACCATACGCGCCAAGCCGCAGCGGCTGCTTTGGATTTGCCCGTTATCCGCCATCCTGAAGCCGCCAAGTTTATCGAAGGCGTAACCCTGAAACGCGGCGAGCCGCTCGATTCGCCGGAACACGCCCAGCGTCTGAAAATGGCGGATTTTCCCGAAGGCGCGGAATTGGTACCCAATCCGTTTAACAACATCGCCGGATTTTCCATCCGCGAGCATTATTTCTTCCCCGGCTTCCCCGTGATGGCGCACCCGATGGCCGAATGGGTATTGGAAACTTATTACGCCGACCGCTTCAACCAAACCGAACGCGGCAGCCGCAGCGTGTATGTGTTCGACCAACCCGAATCGCGCATTACGCCGATTATGGAACATCTTGAGCGTACCTACGCCGGTATCCGTTCGTACAGCCTGCCCACCGTGGGCCGTACCGCTTCAGACGGCCGTTATATTCCGCCGCATATCGAGTTCGGCATCAAAGCGGAAGGCGAGGCATGCCGCTTGCTGGATGCGGCGTGGGCAGATGCGTTGCAGGGTTTGCAGGCGATTGGCGCGACTTTGAAAGAAACGGTGGAATAATGCACTTGTCTCCAGCCCAAGCCAAACGCGCACTGGCTTTCGCTTCTTTGCTGTTTTTACCGCCGACCCTCGTTATCGGCATTTGGCTGGCGCAATATGGCGGCTTCGCTTTCGAGCCGCCGCTGATGCACGCCGTCCATGCCCACGCGGGCACATGGTTTGACCCGATTGCCACCGTGTTGCACTATCTGGGCAAAACCGCGATTGCCGTGCCGCTAATCGGCGCGGTTGCCGCCGCCCTGTATTTCGCCGATAAGAAGCGCGAAGCACTGTTTTGCGTGTTGGCGGCATTGGTGCCGACTGTGAACATGCTGATTGTGAAGGTTTGGTTTGCCCGCGAACGCCCACTGCTTTGGCCGCGCCTAATTGAAGAGAGCAATTTTTCCTTCCCCAGCGGCCACAGTACGTTTTCCGCCGCCATTGCCGTCATGCTGATATTGCTTTGCCGCCGCACGCGCTACCGCCGCGCCGCTTGGGTGGCCGGTATTGCCTTTGCCCTGTTGACCGGGTTTTCACGCATTTATTTGGGCGTGCATTATCCCACCGATGTTTGGGCAGGTTGGACAAACGGCACGCTGACTGCCTTGCTGGTGTATATGCTTATCTTCAGGCCGTCTGAAAAACAGAAGAAATAAACTATGAATATACGTTTGCCCAACACACCTTATTGGCTCAGAAACGGCCACGCCGACACCCTGTTTGCCAAGTTGCTGCAAGGCAAGGCGCCCGACTACCGCCGCGAGCTTTTGCCCGACAGTACCGGCAAAACCCAAGTTGCCTACGATTTTGTCGATAGTGCCAATCCCGATGCGCCGTTGGTGGTTTTGTTTCACGGACTGGAAGGCAGCAGCGAGAGCCATTACGCGGTCGAGTTGATGAAAGCCGTGCAGCAGCGCGGTTGGAACGGCGTGGTTGCCCATTTCCGCAGTTGCGGCGGCATCGCAAACACCGCGCCCGTGTTCTACCACCTCGGCGATACGACTGAAATCGCCTTTATGCTCAACACGCTGGCCCGGCGCTATTCAACCATTTACGCCGTCGGCGTTTCTTTGGGGGGCAATGCCTTGGCCAAATATCTGGGCGAGCAGGGCAGCAATGCCGTTCCGCGTGCTTCTGCCGTCGTTTCCGCGCCGGTCGATGCCGTGGCGGCCGGTACGCGTTTTGATCAGGGCATGACGCGACTGATTTACACGCGTTATTTTTTGAATTCGCTGCTGCCGAAAGCCCGAGCGATTCCTCAGTTTCAGACGGCCTTGAGCCGGCAAAACTGCAAAACGCTTGGCGATTTTGACGACCGCTTTACCGCGCCGCTTCACGGTTTTGCCGACCGCCACGATTACTACCGCCGCAATTCCTGCAAGCCATTTCTGAAAGGCGTGGATACACCGTTGCTGCTGCTCAATGCCGTCAACGACCCCTTCCTGCCGCCGGAAGCCCTGCCGACCGGGCGGGACGTGTCCTCGGCCGTTACGCTGCTGCAACCGGCATACGGCGGGCATGTCGGCTTTGTCAGTCGCGATTGGGGCCGTCTGAATCTGCAATGGCTGCCGCAAACGGTGTTGGATTATTTCAAACAGTATCAGCCGTAAATGAAAAAGGGCATGTATGCGACATGCCCTTAGTGTGCAGAAAGTAAAAAGGCCGTCTGAAAACGAATTTCAGACGGCCTTTTGAATGGCTTGATTATTTGCCTTTGTTGTCGGCTTTGGCTTCTTTTTTCAGAGAAGCGTACAACTCAGGGTCGCGGTTTTTCAGCAGGGAAGCAACGGCCAAGTCGTCACGGTTGACTTTAGCTAAATCTACGCGCTCGATATGTACCAAACGCAGCAATTCGCGTACAGGTTTAGGCATATTGCGGCCGGATTCGTAACGGGAACCACCGGATTGAGTCACACCAATGCGGCTCCAGAAGTCCATTTGGTTCAGGCCGAGTTTTTTACGGATATCGCGGATGTTTTCAATTTTTTCGAACGATTTCATGAATCTTCCTTATTGTGGTATTTGTTGCATGCCTCTAGGCATAAAAATGGGTCTGCAAGAATGCCGGCATCCCTTTTCCTGTAGGCTTTTGGGGTGATATGTGGGCGTATTGCAAATGACTGATCTAGATAATTAGACAGTATATTCGAAAGAAGTTTGCCGCTGTTTGCCATAATTTGTGTAAATATTTCTTAATTCATTATTTCGTATAATTTTTGGCATATAAATCATCAAATTATGCGATTATCTTAAATATGGCGTGGGCAAATTTTTACACAACTAAACAATTCATTATGGGTAAAAACTTAATTTTGAGCTTTTATTCGGTTTGACGGGTCGGGAAAACGGATAAATTTCAGGCCGTCTGAATCTGTATTTTCAGACGGCCTGAAAATTTTTCAAGTTTAAGGCTTGCCGGTGGCAGGGCTGATGGTGAGGATTTCGTAGCCGGTTTCGGTAACCAAGACTTCGTGTTCCCATTGGGCGGAAAGGGAGCGGTCTTTGGTGACCACTGTCCAACCGTCGTTCAGGATGCGCAGGTGGCGTTTGCCTTGGTTGATCATCGGCTCGATGGTAAAAATCATACCCGGTTTGAGGACGAGGCCCTGACCTTTGCGGCCGTAGTGGACCACTTGCGGCGCTTCGTGGAAACCGCGGCCGATGCCGTGGCCGCAGAATTCTTGAACTACGGAGTAGCCGGCATTTTCGGCAACCTGTTGGCAGGCATAGCCGACATCGCCGAGGGTGGCGCCGGGTTTGACTGCTTCGATACCCGCCATCATGGAGGCGTGGGTCACGTCGATCAGGCGCTGGGCAATCGGGGAGACTTTGCCAACGGTAAACATGCGGCTGGAATCGCCGTGGAAGCCGTCTTTTTTAATGGTCAGGTCGATGTTGACGATGTCGCCTTCTTTCAGCGGCTTGTCATCGGGAATGCCGTGGCAGATGACGTGGTTGACGGAGGTACAGCAGGATTTCGGGTAGGGCGGGTTGCCGTAGTTGAGGGGGGCGGGATAACCGCCTTGAACGTTGACGTGGTAATCGTAAACGAGTTTGTCGATTTCGTTGGTGGTGACGCCGGGTTTGACGAATTGGCCGATGTAATCGAGGGCTTCGGCGACCAAGCGGCCGAGTTCGCGCATTTTTTCGATTTCTTCGGGGGTTTTGATGATGACTTTGTCCATGAGGTTTCCTTCTTGTTTCAGACGGCATGGGGGCCGTCTGAACGGGACGGGTGTGCCGTCTGTTTAAAACAGGTTGTCGAGATTGTCTTTATTGCGCGGTTTGGCTTGTGGTTTGGCCTCAGGTTCGGCTTTGGGAGTCGGTTTGGCCTCAGGCTCGGCTTTGGGAGTCGGTTTGGACTCGGGGGCTTTGGCTTTTGCCGATTTGTTTTCTACCGGCTGGCTGTCTGTTTGAGGTGTGTTTTGAGCGGCAGGGCTGCTGTTGTCGGATTGTGTGTTTTCTGATTTGTCGGCTTCAACGCGTTTGTTTTCTGTGCGTTTGCTGCGGTGTGTAGTGGGGCGGTCGGTTTTTACACCTTCTTCCGCTTTTTCGCCTTTTTCGTCTTGTGGGACGACAGGATTGCCGGAGGCGGTTTTTGCGTCGCCGTCTTTGGCAGGTTGAACGGTTTCAGGTTCGACTGCGCCGTTGGGGCGCCAAACTTCAATGCGTGTGTCGGTTTGTTCGGCAGGGCTTTTTTCTGGTACGTCGGTTTTACCGGAGTTTAGGGTGCTGAATACGCCGGCAACAAGGGCTGCGACGGCGATAAAGCTGACAAGGAATAAAGCGCGGATTAGGTGTTTGGGCTTAAGTTGGAAAGGAGTTTTATTATTCTTTGACATGATGGGTCGGGTAATCGTTGGAGGAATGGCCGTCTGAATATTCAGACGGCCCCGGGTTGCCTGTGAATCAGTTGGCAACGTAGTTTTGATAGAGGGTCACGACTTTTTGTACGCCGACGGTCGTGCTGACTTTTTGGGTCACGCGGGCTTGCTCGTCAGGCGTGAGAATGCCCATCACATAGGTCACGTTGCCGTAAGTCACGATTTTGACGCGTGCTTGGGTGGCCGGGCTGAGGCCCAACAGGGTGGCGCGGACTTTGGATGTACCCCAAGTATCGTTGGTCACATCACCGAACGAACGCGCTTGTGAGGCAACGGTAATGTAGTTGTACACGCCTTCTGCGGCTTGTTCGGAGCGGGCGATGCGTTCAACAAATTGTTTTTCGCCTTCGGTGGCCACTTGGCCGAGCAGGAGCAGGTGGCGGTTGTAGCCGACAACGTTCAGTTTGGGCTTGTAGCCTTGGACTTGGTTGTTTTGGCGCAGGTAGGAGCGTGCGGTGGTTTCGACGCGCAGGGCCATAACGTTGTCGTCGGTTTGCGCACCGGTGGTGCGGCGGTCGACGGCGGATTTGGTGCCGACGGCTGCACCGCCGATCAGTGCGCCGACGCAGCCGCTCAGACTCAGGCTCAAGAGGGTCGCTGTCAGAACGGGGAGGGCGTAGCGTTTGATATTCTTCATATCCTTTTCCTTGGGTATGGACGGGTGGGCGTTCAGACGGCCTCTAAGGGATGGGCCGTCTGAAAAGAAAGGGTTACATGCCTTCAAGCAGGACGGAGTCGATGCAGTCGCACATGGCGTGAATCAGCAAAATATGGTTTTCTTGAATGCGGGCAGTGCGCGGATAAGGGACGTTGAGCAAAACGTCGGTATCTTTGAGCATGGCAGCGATTTTTCCGCCGTCGCGGCCGGTCATGGCGATGACGTGCATGTCGCGCTCGTGTGCGGCTTTGATGGCTTCGATGACGTTGGCGGAATTGCCGGAGGTGGAGATGCCGACCAATACGTCGCCTGCACGTCCGAGTGCGCGCACTTGTTTGCTGAATACATGGTCGAAACCGTAGTCGTTGCCGATGGCGGTCAGGGCGGAGGTGTCTGTCGTCAGCGCGACAGCGGCCAATTCCATGCGTTCTTTTTCAAAACGGCCGGTCATTTCTGCGGCGAAGTGTTGAGCGTCGGCAGCCGAACCACCGTTGCCGCAGGCCAGGATTTTACCGTCGTTCATCAGGCATTGCAGCATCAGCTCGGCAGCCTGTGCGGTCGGCTCGACCAGTACTTTTTCGGCTTCCTGCTTGGCGCGGATGCTCTCGGCAAAATGCGCGGAAACGCGTTCTTGTAATGTTGTCATGAGGTTAACCTGTAATATTTTGAATCCATTCGGGTTGACCGTCGCCTTCAATCAGTACCGCGTCTAGGCGGCAGGGCGCATGGTTTAACCCGTGCTTTTGCAGATAATACTCTACACTTCGTTGCAATTTCAATAATTTGGACGGCGAGATGCTGTATGCGGCACCACCGAAACCTCGGTTTTTGCGGTATTTTACTTCAACAAACACAATCGTACCGCCGTTTTTGACGATTAAATCGATTTCGCCGTAGGCACAATGCCAGTTCCGTGCCAGCAGCGAGCAGCCTTTGGCCTGTAGGAACGCCAGTGCCGCATCTTCGGCCGCCGCCCCCTGTTTGTGGTTTAAGCGCATGAAAAGTTTACCCGTTATATAATCATTGTTTTTAAAGAGACGCCGTTTCAGACGGCCTTGAATCTATGTACACAAAACACCTGCAAAAAGCCGTCGACAGCATCGAAAAACAGATATTATACGTTGTTGCCACACCCATCGGCAATTTAGCCGACATAACGTTGCGCGCACTGGCCGTGCTGCAAAAGGCCGACATTATCTGCGCCGAGGATACCCGTGTTACCGCCCAGCTTTTGAGTGCGTACGGTATTCAGGGCAAACTCGTGAGCGTTCGCGAACACAACGAGCAACAAATGGCCGATAAAATCATCGCCCATCTTTCAGACGGCCTGAGCGTCGCCCAAGTTTCGGATGCGGGTACGCCTGCGGTTTGCGATCCGGGTGCGAAACTTGCCGCCCGCGTGCGCGAAGCCGGATTTAAAGTGGTGCCTGTGGTCGGCGCAAGCGCGGTCATGGGGGCGTTGAGCGTGGCCGGTGTGACGGAATCCGATTTTTACTTCAATGGTTTCCTGCCGCCTAAGGCCGGCGAACGCCAAAAGCTGCTGGCCAAATGGGCGGAAGCCGATTTTCCGATTGTGATGTTTGAAACGCCGCACCGTATCGAAGCAAGCCTTGCGGATATGGCCGCGCAGTTTCCCGAACGCCGTTTGACTTTGGCGCGCGAAATCACCAAAACATTTGAAACCTTTCTCAGCGGTACGGTTGCCGAAATCCAAGCCGCCCTTAAAAACGACAGCAACCAAACGCGCGGCGAGATGGTGCTGGTGTTGCACCCTGCTGTGAAAGAAAAGCACAGTGATTTGCCCGAAGCGGCGCAAAACACCATGAAAATCCTTGCGGCCGAGTTGCCGACCAAACAAGCAGCCGAGCTTGCCGCCAAGATTACCGGCGAGAATAAAAAGGCGCTGTATGATTTGGCTTTGGAATGGAAAAAGCAGGGATAATGGCTGATTGGCAAACCGTATATCAAAGGCCGTCTGAACAATAGATTTCAGACGGCCTTTTTATAATTGGATTTTGGAGGGTTTTAAATTGATCCGATAGGTTCAATACGCTTCTAAGTTTGCGTTTCAGACGGCCTCAATGTTTGGCAAACCTGCTTTAACGCTGCCATACGTTGCGCAAATATTCGATGCAGTCGGTCAGGGCGTAAAACGGGGCGTTGCCGTGATTGGCGTTGGGGTAGAGGGTAAAGCGGACATCCGCACCGAGGTGGTGCAAAGTGCCGGCAAGAATTTTGGCTTGTGCAACCATGCCGCTGCTGGTTTGGTCGGGGCGGTTGTTTCTGCCTTCATGTTCGCCTGCGCCAAGGCGGATGCCGATTCCTTGTGGCAAAGTGTCGGGCAGCCAATCGAGTACGCGGCGGTCTTGCCACCAGATAGACGGTGACACCAGCAAATAATGGCGGAATCGTTCGGGGCGGGTAAATAGGGAATAGAGGCCGTACAGTGCGCCGAACGAATGGCCGAAGACGGCTTGGTTTTGGGTGTCGATGCGGTATTTGCTGTCGAGCAGGGCGGAGAGTTCGTCATCGATAAAGCGGCTGAAGCGGTCGGCTTGGCCGTATTGTTTGCGTTCGGATTCGGGCGCGTTGTCGGGCAGCGGCGGCGTGTAGTCGAGGGCGCGTTGGCTTAAGTCGCGGATGGTGCCGCCGGTGTAGCCGATGCCGACAATCAGACAGGCGGCATGGCTTTTGGTGATGGGGTTGATGAGCAGGGATTGCGCCATATTGAGGATGGCAGGGAAAAAGGCATCCCCGTCAAGAATATACAGTACGGGATAGCCGCCTGCCGGACGCTCGCCGAGTGCCGCGGCTTGAATGCGGTAGGTGCGGCCGGTGTGTGCGGAGGTAATGGAGGTTTCTTCGGCTTGCAGCAGGGTGGCGGCTTGCCAGTTAGGACGGATGGACATGATGGGGTGCTTTAATCAATGGTTGCTTAAGGGAAAAGGCCGTCTGAATAATGGTTTTCAGACGGCCTTATTGTACGGATTTCTGCCTTTTTAACAATACGCGCAATTAGCGTACGTCAACGTAGGAGCTGCTGTGCAGTTCGCGCAGGAGGTTGGTGGTCGCCTGTTGCGCTTTTTGTTGGGACAGGTATTGGCGGACGGCGTTTTGTTGGCGCTCTTCAGGCGTACCTGCTTCGCGGACGTCGTTCAGCTTGATGATGTGCCAGCCGAATTGGGTGCGGACAGGGGCGCTGATTTGGCCGGGTTTGAGTTTGTGGACGGCTTCTTCAAATGGGGCAACCATCATGCCGTCGGCAAACCAGCCCAAGTCGCCGCCGTTGCCGGCGCTGCTGTCTTGCGAGTATTGGCGTGCCAAACCGCCGAAATCTGCGCCGCTGCGGGCTTGTGAGTAGATTTTGCGGATGGTGCTTTCTGCGCCGACGGCGGCATTGTCGTTGTCGGCTTTAATGAGGATGTGTTGGGCATGATATTGGCGCACAGGGTCGGCTTCGGGCAGGGTGATGCCTTGTTGTTTGGCCTGCTCGATGTAGCGTGCCACTTCGGAGTCGCTCACGCGGCTGTTTTGCATGATGGCCTGTTGGCGCACTTTTTCAACAATAATGCTGTCGGCGATGTCTTGACGGACGGCGGCAGACGGATTTTTGATGTTGGGATTGTGCGCGATAACGGCTTCGATTTCGCTATCGGTCGCTTGGATGTTGCGGCGTTTGCCGGCTTGGAGGATCAGGGATTGGTTGATCATTTGTGCCAAAACCTGTTGGCGCAGCTCGTTGGCGTCCATTTGCGTGCCTTTAGGCATGGTTTGACGCGCTTGTGCCACGGCTTGTTCTACTTGGCGGTGGGTAATGACTTCGTTGTCGACAACCGCGGCAATGCCGTCTGAAAGATGTACGCCGCTTTGTACGGCAGGCATGGCGGTGGCGCTGACGGCAGGGGCTTTGGCTGCGCGCGCTTTGCCTGCTTTGGCTTTAGGAGCGGCGTGTGCGCCTACTGCGAGAGTGAGTGCGGCGACGAGAATCAGGGGTTTGAAGTTCATTGTTTGACTACCTCGTTGGTTTTGCTGTAACCGGGGATGGCTAAGCGGAGTTTTTCGAATGGGTTGTTGCCGATATTGCTTAAGTCTTTGAGTTGGAGGTTGAAGAATACGGCGTTTTTGTGGCTGTTTTCGCCGGTAACATAGCGTTGGCCGACCAAGCTTGCGCTCCAGCAGCCGCAGTTGCTTTTGTATTCTGCACCGATGAGCATTTCCAGCGGTTTTTTGGCTTCGATTTCGTAGTTGTAACGGGCGACGGCGTATAGGTTTTTGCTCAACGGCCATTGGGCGGCAAGGTCGACTTGGCTGAGTTTGTCATAGAAATAGTCGCCGTTGGCTTGCAGATAGATGCGCTCGTTGCGTCCGTATTTGTAGCGCGCGCTTAAGACTTTGCCCGGTTCGGGGTTGTAGGTAATCCCTGCAGCGTAGCTTTCGGCACGGCTTTGGTTTTGGTTGTAGTGGATGTCCAAGTCGATGCGGATGCTCGGGGTAATGTTGCCGTGTGCAAAGGCTACCCAGTCGGATTGGCTGCGCGGATAATTGCTGACGTTGCCGTCAGGCAGGACGTTGTCTTTTTTGAAATAAAACTTCTGGCCGATACCTGCACGGAAGAGTTCCGCACCGGTATTGGGGTTGAGGATGCGGCTTTGTGTGGCCAGCGTCAGGCTGTTGGCAGAATTGATGCGGTCGTTGCCGGAATACAGGTTTTCGCGGAACAGCTGCGAATAGGTAAAGCTGTTTTCGGAGCTGTCGAAATTGGGCAGGTCGTTTTGGGACTTGGTCGGAATGTAGTTGTAAAACAGGCGCGGTTCAAGTGTTTGCAGGTATTCTCCGCCGAATAGACGGGCCCTGCGCTCGAAAGTCAGGCCGCTGTCGACGTTGATGATCGGCAGGACGCGGCTGACATTGCGGCCGCTTTGACCATTGAAGCTGTTGAGGCTGTAATAAGTGGCATGTACGCCAACTTTAGGTCGGATGTAGCCCCATTGGTTGTGGAAGTCCCATTTGACGCTCGGGTAGAGCACCACGCGGCTGCCGTCTTGCTTGGTATCGTGGTCAAAACGGGTGAATTGGCCGAACACGTTGAGTTGAGCCTTGCCGAGATGGCTTTGCCAACGGCCGGTCAGACGGGGCATGATGGCATAAGGTTCGTCTTTATAGCCGTCTTGGTTGGCCAGCGTTTGGTATTTTTGTACGCGCAACGAGCCGTCGAAGCTGCCGCCCAACAGTTTGTCGCTGTAATTGAGCCATGCCTGACGGTCGAGGTTGACGTTGCGCGCGATGTCTTCGCGGCCGTAGAAGTCGCGGTAGTAATCGTCGTCGGAAACTTGGTTGTAGTTGATGCCGCCGCTGATTTTGCTGTTCAGCTGCTGCTGGTGTTTCCATTTGAACTGGTAGCGGTTGTTGTGGACGCTTTTTTGGTCGTTCGGCATCCAGTCGCCATCGACTTCGCCGCTGTAATTCGGCTGCAGATAACGCACTTGGCCGCCCAGTTGCACACCGCGTTTGCTGATGATGCCCGGGCGGATGGTGGCATCCAAATTCGGCGCAAGGTTGAAGTAGTAGGGCAGGCTCAGCTCAAGGCCGTCTGAACCGGTGGCAATGGTCGGAACGAGCAGGCCGCTTTTGCGGTTGCCATTGATGGGGAAGTCCGCCCAAGGCGTGTAGAGGACGGGGACGCCGCCGAATACGAGCGAAGCGTGTTTGGCCACACCGATGCCTGTCGATTCATCGGCTTCGATGCTTTGCGCTTGGATATACCAGCTGGCGTCGCCGGGCGAACAGGTGTTGAATTTGGTATTGATGAGTTTGTAGAGGCCTTTGCCTTTGAGTTCGGCTTTTTCGCTGACACTTTGAAGGCGGCGGCCGCCTTGTTCAGTATTGAGGCGCACGGCGGTGCCGGAACCGGTTTGGTTTTTGAGGTTGTAAACCAATTGGTCGCCGGATACGGTCGAACCGTTTTGATACAGGGTAAAGCGGTCGCCGGCGGTAACGGTATCGGTGGCTTGGTCGTATTGCGCCCAATCGGCGTTGAGAACATCGGCATTGCGCTCGACAATGACGTCGCCTTCGGCACGGACGCCGACTTGGGTCTGACCTTCTATTTTATCGGCGTTGACGCGGGTGTAATCGGCAGGCAGGGCTGGCTCGCCGCTGCGTTTGATTTCGGCGGTTTCGGCCGGCTTGGCATCTTCGTGGTCGCAAAACAGGCAAGTGCTGCCCAAGGAAAGCGGATCGGCTTCGCTTTGGCCGGTTTTTGCCGGTTTGGATTCGGCGGTGTGGGCAGGGGTATAGTCTTCCGCCTGCGGAACAGAAGCATCTTCCGCGCGCACGGCTGTTGCGCCAAAGCCCATAATTAAGGCGAGTACCAAGGGTTTGAGTGAAAATAAACGAGCCAAAATCGCCCCTTAAATCGGTTTGCCAGTTAGAATAGCGGTTATTGTAACCTGAAATTCTGCGATACCGCTATGCAACGACAAACCGAATTACAAAACTGGCTGGAGTCTGTTTACCCGAACCAGCCGTTCGAATTGAGCTTTGCGGCAGCCGATGCCGACTTCCGCCGCTATTTCCGCGCGACGTTTTCAGACGGCCAAACCGTCATCTGTATGGACGCGCCTCCTGAGAAGATGAGTGTTGCGCCGTATTTGAAAGTGCAAAAATTGTTTAATATGGTCAATGTGCCGCAAGTGCTTCATGTGGATGAAGCGTTGGGCTTTATGGTGTTGAACGATTTGGGCAACACCACATTCCTGACTGCCATGAATCAGGAAAACAGTGAAACCGCCCACAAAGCCCTGCTGCTCGAAGCCATCGACGAACTGATCGAGCTGCAAAAAGCCAGCCAACCCGGCAAACTGCCGGAATACGACCGCGAAGTCATGCTGCGCGAGATTAACTTGTTCCCCGAATGGTTTGTGGCCAAAGAATTGGGCCGCGAGCTGACCTTCAAGCAACGCCAGTTGTGGCAGCAAACCGTCGATACGCTGCTGCCGCCCCTGTTGGCGCAGCCCAAAGTGTATGTCCACCGCGACTTTATCGTCCGCAATCTGATGTTGGCAAAAGGCCGCCCGGGCGTGTTGGACTTCCAAGACGCGCTTTACGGCCCGATTTCCTATGATTTGGTGTCGCTGTTGCGCGATGCGTTTATCGAATGGGAAGAAGAATTTGTATTGGACTTGGTCATCCGTTATTGGGAAAAAGCACGCGCTGCCCAGCTGCCCGTGCCTGCCGAGTTTGACGAGTTCTACCGCTGGTTTGAATGGATGGGCGTACAACGCCATTTGAAAGTGGCCGGTATTTTTGCCCGCCTGTACTACCGCGACGGCAAAGACAAATATCGTCCTGAAATCCCGCGCTTCTTGAACTACCTGCGCCGCGTATCCCGCCGTTACAACGATTTGGCGCCGCTGTATGCGTTGCTGGTCGAATTGGTCGGCGATGACGAATTGGAAACAGGCTATACCTTCTAAGCTTGGTTTTTTAAGATTTTATTCCACTTTTCAGACGGCCTGATCAACAAAAGGCCGTCTGAAACCTTTACAGAACACATAAACATGACTTACATGATTTACCCCAAAACCTACGACGTGATTGTCGTCGGCGGCGGCCATGCCGGTACCGAAGCCGCACTTGCCGCCGCACGCATGGGTGCGCAAACCCTGCTGCTTTCACACAACATCGAAACCCTCGGTCAAATGTCGTGCAACCCCTCCATCGGCGGTATCGGCAAAGGCCACCTCGTGCGCGAACTCGACGCATTGGGCGGTGCGATGGCGTTGGCCACCGACAAATCCGGCATCCAGTTCCGCCGCTTGAACGCCAGTAAAGGCGCGGCAGTGCGAGCCACGCGCGCGCAGGCAGACCGTATCCTATATAAAGCCGCCATCCGCGAAATGCTGGAAAACCAAGAAAATCTGGAGCTTTTCCAACAAGCCGTTGAAGACGTAACGCTTGATGGCGAACGCATCAGCGGCGTGGTCACCGCGATGGGCGTGGAGTTTAAAGCACGCGCCGTTGTGTTGACTGCCGGCACGTTTTTGTCCGGCAAAATCCATATCGGTTTGGAAAACTACGAAGGCGGCCGCGCCGGCGATCCTGCCGCCAAATCCTTGGGCGGCCGTTTGCGCGAATTGAACCTGCCGCAAGGCCGTCTGAAAACCGGCACGCCGCCGCGCATCGACGGCCGCACGATTGATTTCTCCCAGCTGACCGAACAGCCCGGCGACACGCCCGTGCCCGTCTTCTCCGTGCGCGGCAACGCCGAAATGCACCCGCGCCAAGTGTCCTGCTGGATTACGCATACCAATTTGAAAACACACGAAATTATCCGCAGCGGCTTCGACCGCAGCCCCATGTTCACCGGCAAAATCGAAGGCGTCGGCCCGCGCTACTGCCCGTCTATCGAAGACAAAATCAACCGCTTCGCCGACAAAGACAGCCACCAGATTTTCCTCGAACCCGAAGGCCTGACCACCAACGAATACTACCCCAACGGCATCTCCACCAGCCTGCCGTTCGACATCCAAATTGCGCTCGTGCGCAGCATGAAAGGTCTGGAAAAAGCCCATATCCTGCGCCCCGGCTACGCCATCGAATACGACTACTTCGACCCGCGCAACCTCAAAGCCAGCCTCGAAACCAAAACCATCCAAGGCCTCTTCTTCGCCGGACAAATCAACGGCACAACCGGCTACGAAGAAGCCGCCGCACAAGGCCTGCTTGCAGGCGCGAACGCCGTGCAATACGTCCGCGAACAAGACCCGCTCCTGCTGCGCCGCGAACAAGCCTATCTCGGTGTATTGGTGGACGACCTTATCACCAAAGGCGTGAACGAGCCTTACCGAATGTTCACCAGCCGCGCCGAATACCGCCTGCAACTCAGGGAAGACAACGCCGACATGCGCCTGACCGAAGACGGCTACAAAATCGGTTTGGTGGGTGAAGAGCAATGGCGCATGTTCAACGAAAAACGCGAAGCCATCGAACGCGAAATCCAACGTTTGAAAACAACGTGGTACACGCCGCAAAAACTCGCCGAAGAAGAACAAATCCGCGTGTTCGGCCAAAAACTCAGCCGCGAAGCCAATCTGCACGACCTCCTGCGCCGCCCGAACCTCGACTACGCCGCACTGATGACCCTGCCCGACGCACAACCTGAAACCGCACTTGCCGACAGCGTGGTCGAACAAGTCGAAATCCAAGTCAAATACCAAGGCTATATCGACCGCCAAAACGAAGAAATCGACAGCCGCCGCGACATCGAGACCTTAAAGCTGCCCGAGGATATCGATTACAGCAAAGTCAAAGGTTTGTCGGCAGAAGTGCAGCAAAAGCTCAACCAGCACAAACCCGAAACCGTCGGCCAAGCCAGCCGCATTTCCGGCGTAACGCCTGCCGCCGTTGCATTGCTGATGGTGCATTTGAAACGCGGATTTAAAGATGCGAAGTAAGGTTTAATCCGAATAAAGGCCGTCTGAAATGTTCAGACGGCCTTTATTTATCAGGGGATTGACGGTGTTGCACCTTATTTCATTAATTTTTAAAGAGTTCGGATTTTCAGCAAGATGGGCGTGTTCTGATGAAAAAATGAAGAAGAAAACGTTTTTTCAGGACGCGTCATAAGCTGCCGCTTTTTCGAGCAGTTTTACCCTTGCCTGCGGCCATTCCTCACGCAGCAGGCTGTATTCAACCGTATCGCGCACGCTGCCGTCTTTCCGCAGCTTGTGGCAGCGCAAGATGCCGTCTTGGTGTGCACCCAAGCGTTCGATGGCGCGTTGGGAGGCGGTGTTGAGGTTGTCGGTCTGCCAGCAGGCGCAACGGCAGTTTAAAGTGTCGAAAACGTAGTCGAGCAACATGATTTTGCAGGCGGTATTAATGTGCGTGCGCTGTGCCGACAGGGCATACCATGTGAAACCGATGTAGAGGCGTGGGATGGCGAGGTCGATGTGGTAAAGCGAAGTCGAGCCAACAATTTTTCCCGTGTCTTCGTCGATGACGGCAAAGGCGAGGCGGGTTTGTATGGCGGTGCGGATATAGTCAGCTACTTGGTGGGGTTCGGGCGCGGTGGTTACGTTCAGCTTCCAAACTTCGCCGTCGCAAACTGCTTCGCGCAAACCGGCTTCGTGTGCCGTTGTTAAAGGTTCGAGACGGACGCGATCGAAGGACAAAACGGGAGCGGATGAAAAATCAGCCATGTGGTTTCCTTTGTATTTGATGGTTTGATTTTTCAGACGATCTTTTATAGTGTCTTAACGGACGGCTTTTTTGAGGTCGTCTGAAAGCTATTGATTAATGATGTTTGAACACCAGCACGCCCGACTCCGATACAAACCCGTCCAACGGCAGGTCGTGCGGTTCGCGCGGCAGTGTGTCGGTCAGTTGGCAGCCGAAGCCTACGCCCAGTGTTCGGGTTTGCAGGCGGTATTTCATGGCGGAGAGGGTGGCGTCGTAATAGCCGCCGGCTTGTCCAAGGCGGTAGCCGCGTTTGTCGATGCCGACGATGGGGACCAGCAGCAGGCTGAGTTGGTGGACGCGGATTTTTTTGCCGGTGAATTGGGGGACATGCAATTTGGCGCGGCCGCGTTTGCGTTCTTGTTTGGCGCCGTCGGCAGGGTAGGGGGTGAACCACATCCGCCGCGTGTTCGGTTCGATATAGGGCAGGTAGAGTTTTGCGCCGCGTTTTTGTGCGGCACGGACAAAGCCGTCCAATCGCAATTCCTTGCCCATCGGCCAATACACGCCTATTTTCCGTCCTTTTTTAATGTAGGGCTTGAGCAGGCGGTTGATGGTTTCGGTGGCGGCGTTTCGCTCGGCGGCGCTCATTTGGGCGCGTGCGCGGCGGAACTGTTTGCGTAGTGCCGATTTTTCGGGATTCCTCATTTTCAGACGGCCTTTCGGGATTGCGGTAGAATGTTGCGATTATAACGATTTTGTTAACATTCAAACAGGACGCACACGATGTGGCACATTGTCGCCATCGGCTATCTTTTTGTTGCCGTGATGTTTTCCGCCGCGCAGCCGAGTATTGCGCGCGCGTTGATTTATTTGGTTTTTTGGGCAGTGTTGCCCACCGTGTTCACGGTCTTCGTCGTGACCATCCGCCGCCGCAACCGCCGGATGAAACGGCAGGAGCAGGCGGAGTTTGAAGCGGCCCGCCAAAAGGCGGTACAGACGGATGAAAAACAGGACGGAAAGGTATGAAATCCCTTTTCAGACGGCCTCTTATCCGCTATAATCCGTCAGTTTTCCATTTGGGAAACACGCTTTTATTTTTTTAAAACTTATGCCCACTTTCGCCGAAGGGTGCTTGACAATAGGCGCCGCCTATCAAGTTCTATGCGATTGAATGTGTGCTCTTTAACCCTTTCAAGGAAATAACATGTCTCAAATTACTATGCGTCAGATGATTGAAGCCGGTGTTCACTTCGGTCACCAAACCCGTTTCTGGAACCCGAAAATGGCCCAATACATTTTCGGTGCGCGCAACAAAATCCATATCGTAAACTTGGAAAAAACCCTGCCGATGTTCCAAGAGGCGCAAGAAGCCGTACGTCGTCTGGTTGCCAACAAAGGTACAGTATTGTTCGTAGGTACCAAACGCCAAGCCCGCGACATTATCCGCGAAGAAGCTACCCGTGCCGGTATGCCTTTCGTTGATTACCGCTGGTTGGGTGGTATGCTGACTAACTACAAAACCGTTAAGCAATCCATCAAACGCCTGGAAGAAAAAACTGCTGCCCTGGAAAACGCTGCTGAAGGCGGTTTCAACAAAAAAGAAATTCTGGAAATGCAACGCGACGTTGAAAAACTGGAACGTTCTTTGGGCGGTATCAAAAACATGAAAGGCCTGCCTGACGCGATTTTCGTTATCGATACCGGCTACCAAAAAGGTACTCTGGTTGAGGCTGAAAAATTGGGCATCCCTGTTATCGCCGTAGTCGATACCAACAACAGCCCTGACGGCGTGAAATACGTTATCCCTGGTAACGATGACTCCGCTAAAGCCATCCGCCTGTACTGCCGCGGCATCGCTGACGCAGTTTTGGAAGGCAAAAACCAAGCGCTGCAAGAAACTGTAGCCGCTGCCCAAGAAGCTGCTGCCGAATAATTCGGTACACAGAAGAGGGGCGTTATGCCCCTTTTCTCAAATCCCGTTCTGAAATCCGTTTCAGACGGCCACTATTTCCAAACACGGCAATGGCCGTGTTCCCAAAAATCTAGGAGATTCAAAATGGCAGAAATTACTGCAAAAATGGTTGCCGACCTGCGCGCCGCTACCGGCCTGGGCATGATGGAATGCAAAAAAGCCTTGGTTGAAGCTGAAGGCAACTTCGACAAAGCCGAAGAAATCCTGCGTATTAAATCTGGTGCGAAAGCCGGTAAACTGGCTGGCCGTACTGCTGCCGAAGGCGTATTGGCTTACGCGATCAACGGCAATGTCGGCGCATTGGTTGAAGTAAACTGCGAAACCGACTTCGTTGCTAAAGACGCCGGCTTCGTAGAATTTGCCAACTTCGTTGCTAAAACTGCTGCCGAGAAAAAACCGGCTTCTGTTGAAGAACTGAGCGAACTGGTTGAAGCAGAACGCAAAGCCATCATCGCTAAATTGGGCGAGAACATGTCTGTTCGCCGCTTCCAAGTGATCGACACTGCCAACCAACTGGTTGCCTACATCCACGGTGCTTTGGCTACCGAAGGCGTATTGGTTGAGTACAAAGGCTCTGAAGACGTAGCACGCAAAATCGGTATGCACATCGTTGCCGCTAAACCACAATGCGTAAGCGAAGCCGAAGTAGATGCTGAAACCGTTGAAAAAGAACGCCACATCTACACCGAACAAGCTATCGCTTCCGGCAAACCTGCCGACATCGCCGCTAAAATGGTTGAAGGCCGTATTCGCAAATTCTTGGCTGAAATCACTCTGAACGGCCAAGCATTCGTGATGAACCCTGACCAAACTGTTGCCCAATTCGCTAAAGAAAACGGCACTGAAGTGGTTAGCTTCGTACGCTACAAAGTAGGCGACGGTATCGAGAAAGCCGTTGTTGACTACGCAGCCGAAGTTGCTGCCGCTGCTAAAGTGTAAGGCACTTATGAAAAAGAAAGCACCTAGATTCCAAACGAATCAGGGTGCTTTTTTTTGAGAAAACCGTTTACGGTACCTATTTTAAGACGGCTGAATATAAAGGCCGTCTGAAAACAAAACAATAATAGAACGACACACCATATCATTGTAATCCGACCGTTTGAAAATTCAGACGGCCCGAACTCCGACCGACGACATTCAAGAAAGCAAGGTATCCCATGACACAGCAAATCAAATACAAACGCGTATTACTGAAACTCTCCGGCGAATCCCTGATGGGCTCTGATCCATTCGGCATCAATCACGATACCATCGTTCAAACTGTCGGCGAAATTGCCGAAATCGTGAGAATGGGCGTGCAAGTCGGTATCGTTGTCGGCGGCGGTAACATTTTCCGCGGCGTATCCGCCCAAGCAGGCAGCATGGACCGCGCCACTGCCGACTACATGGGCATGATGGCAACCGTGATGAACGCGTTGGCACTCAAAGACGCATTTGAAACTTTGGGCATCAAAGCGCGCGTACAATCCGCACTGTCTATGCAGCAAATCGCTGAAACTTACGCCCGTCCTAAAGCCATTCAATATTTGGAAGAAGGCAAAGTTGTGATTTTCGCCGCCGGTACCGGTAACCCATTCTTCACGACCGACACTGCCGCTGCATTACGCGGCGCGGAAATGAACTGCGACGTGATGCTCAAAGCCACCAACGTCGACGGCGTGTACACCGCAGACCCGAAAAAAGACCCATCTGCAACACGCTACGAAACCATTACTTTTGACGAAGCCTTGTTGAAAAACCTCAAAGTGATGGATGCCACTGCTTTTGCCCTCTGCCGCGAACGCAAGCTCAATATCGTGGTATTCGGTATTGCTAAAGAAGGCTCGCTCAAACGCGTGGTAACCGGCGAAAACGAAGGTACACTGGTTCACTGCTAATCATTGAAAGGCCGTCTGAAACAGTCGAACGGGATACATTCGGCTTTCAGACGGCCTTTTATTTTCAGTCGGTTGCATGGGTATTGGCTCATGGTTTGAAAAGGTTAAGGGCTTGCTTGACCATAATATCCAACCGACAACGATACAAAAGGATACCCCATGAATATCACCGTCTTGGCTGTCGGCACGAAAATGCCGCGTTGGGTGGATGAAGCCGTCGGCGAGTACGCCAAACGCTTCGGGCGCGATGTTAATTATGCGCTGAAAGAAATCAAGCCAGAGAAACGCGGCGCGGGTGTGAATGCGGCTCAGGGCATGGCGGCTGAAGAAAAACGCCTGCTGGAAGCCATACCGCAGGGCGCGTTTTTGGTGGTATTGGACGAGCGCGGCAAAGCGCCGACTTCGGTCGAATTGGCGCAACATTTGAAAAGCTGGCAGCAAAACGGCGAACACGTCTGCTTTATTATCGGCGGCGCAGACGGCATGACCGACCGTTTGAAACAGCAGGCAAATATGATGATGCGCCTTTCCAGCCTGACCTTGCCGCACGGTATGGTGCGCGTTTTGCTGACCGAGCAGCTTTATCGCGCCGTTTCGATTTTGCACAACCATCCGTATCATCGGGAATAATCCGCTTTGAGTGCAGGGATAAGAAGGCAATGCCGCCTTGTCGGTTTAACGCGGGGTTGAACCTGCTTTCAGACGGCCTGATTTTTCCGCATGAATCCTTTATAATCGTTTCTTTGATAAATCAACATCTTTCGGGAGAACCCAAATGTCCGATTTCCGTCAAGACTTCCTCAAATTCGCTTTGGCACAAAATGTGTTGAAATTCGGCGAATTTACGACCAAGGCCGGCCGTCAGTCGCCTTATTTTTTCAATGCCGGTTTGTTCAATGACGGCGCATCGACTTTGCAGCTGGCGAAGTTTTACGCCGAGGCCATTATTGCCAGCGGCGTGAAATTCGATATGCTGTTCGGCCCAGCCTATAAAGGCATTATTTTGGCGGCGGCAACAGCGATGATGTTGGCGGAAAAAGGCGTAAACGTACCGTTTGCCTACAACCGCAAAGAAGCCAAAGACCACGGCGAGGGCGGCGTGTTGGTGGGTGCGCCTTTGAAAGGCCGCGTGCTGATTATCGATGATGTGATTTCCGCCGGTACATCCGTGCGCGAGTCGGTCAAACTGATTGAGGCCGAAGGCGCAACGCCTGCCGCAGTGGCTATTGCGCTCGACCGCATGGAAAAAGGCACGGGCGAATTGTCGGCGGTGCAGGAAGTCGAAAAACAATACGGCCTGCCGGTGGTTTCGATTGCCAACCTGAATGACTTGTTCACGCTCTTGCAAAACAATGCCGAATTTGGCGGCTTCTTCGAGCCGGTCAAAGCCTATCGCGAACGTTACGGCGCGGTTTAAACCATAACATCATGCTCAGGTCGTCTGAAAACTGTTTCAGACGGCCTGAAACATTAGCTAAAATATATATTTTTGATTCAATACACTTACGGAAAATACTCATGCCTGCTTGTTCTTGTCCTCATTGTAAAACACCACATTGGGTGAAAGATGCCCAGTTGAACGTGGCGCAGGGTTTCGTGGTCTGCACGCGTTGTTCGGGGATGTTTAAGGCCAAGGATTATCTGTCGGGCAACCTGCCGGCCGATCCGGCTCATCTGCCTGTGGCGGTAACGGATGTGCGCCTCGTGCATAACATCGGCGCGCAAATCCTCAAGCATTCCAAACTCTCGCGCAAAGAAATTTCCAATTTGCTCAACAGCGCGATCAAGGAAGAGCCTAAGGCGGAAGAGCAGGCGGCGGTCAAAACGCGCAAGGACGGTTTCAACTGGACGTTGGCATCGCTGATTGCGCTGACGGTTTTGATTATGCAACTCTTTTATCTTGCCCTGCTATGAGTGCCATCGCCCATTTTGTTGCCAGCTTTCGCGAGGCCGCGCCCTATATACAATATTTGCGCGGCAAAACCATGGTGGTCGGCGTGACCGACAGCTTGTTGGAAGGCGAAACCCTGATTCGTTTGGCCGCAGATTTGAACCTGTTGGCCAGCTTGGGCTTGCGTTTGGTCTTGGTACATGGTTCGCGGCATTTGCTCGACAAATTGGCTTCGGGTCGGGATTTTGTTCCGAAATACAGCGGCAGCCGACGAATTACCGATGAAGCAACTTTGATGGAAGTGAAGCAGGTGGCGGGGATTATCCGCAGCGATGTCGAAGCCGCCTTGTTCAGCAGCGTATCCGCACCGCAACGGAGCAAGCCGCCGGTTATCGCGTGCGGCAACTTTATTACCGCCCGTCCGTTGGGCGTTATCGACGGTGTGGACATGGGCTATACCGGTACCGTCCGCAAAATCGACGCAGAAGAAATCCGTTTGCGCTTAGATGGCGGCGCCGTGGTGCTGATCAGCCCTTTGGGGCATTCGTACAGCGGCAAAACCTTCAATCTGAGTATGTGTGAAACCGCTCAGGAAGTGGCAATGGCTTTGCAGGCGGAGAAGCTGGTTTTCTTGACCGAAGAAGCCGGTATCCGTCGTGCCGACGGCTCTTTGGCCAATACTTTGTCTGTCGGTGAAGTGCAGGAGCTGATACACGATAATCCCGATGCGCCGGCCGATTTGTTGCATGCAGCGGTAGGTGCGTTGGAAAACGGCGTATCGCGGGTGCAGATTCTCAACGGCCGTGAAGACGGCAGCCTGTTGCGCGAGCTGTTTACCCGCGAGGGCAGCGGTACATCTATTGCCCGTGAGCCGTTTGTTTCCATCCGTCAGGCACGCAGCGACGACATTCCGCACATCATCGCCTTAATCCGTCCGTTGGCGGAACAAGGCATCTTGTTACACCGCAGCCGCGAGTATTTGGAAAACCATATTTCTAGTTTTTCCGTATTGGAACACGATCAAAACATTTACGGCTGCGTGGCGTTGAAAACCTTTTCCGAACCGGACTGCGGCGAATTGGCCTGCCTGGTGGTGTCGCCCGAAGCGCGTGATGGCGGCTACGGCGAATTGCTGTTGGAACATCTGTTTCAAAAAGCACGCGCCTTAAATATTAAAACGCTCTTCGCCTTATCCACGCATAC
Source organism: Neisseria sp. P0021.S007 (assembly GCF_051956855.1). Lineage (NCBI taxonomy): Bacteria > Pseudomonadati > Pseudomonadota > Betaproteobacteria > Neisseriales > Neisseriaceae > Neisseria > Neisseria sp. P0021.S007. The sequence continues at coordinate 8,011 of NZ_JBQCXA010000007.1, read as the reverse complement.
GGGCGAATGGTTTGTCGAACGAGGCTTTCAGACGGCCTTAGCCGATGACCTGCCTGCCGAACGCCGGCAGGAATACAATGCCAACGGCCGCAATTCCAAAGTATTTGTTTATGACTTGCAGGCCGTCTGAAAACTCCAATCCTATTATCCGTTTTTAAAAATTACTCAAATCTTATGTTGAAAATCATCTCTGCCAACGTCAACGGCATCCGCTCCGCCTATAAAAAAGGTTTTTATGAATACATCGCCGCATCGGGCGCGGACATTGTCTGCGTGCAGGAACTGAAAGCTCAAGAAGCCGACCTGTCAGACGATATGAAGAATCCGCACGGTATGCACGGCTACTGGCATTGCGCCGAAAAGCGCGGTTACAGCGGCGTGGCGGTGTACAGTAAACGCAAACCCGACAATGTGCAAATCGGCATGGGCATTGAAGAATTCGACAGGGAAGGCCGTTTTGTCCGTTGCGATTTCGGCAAGTTGTCGGTAATTTCGCTGTATCTGCCCAGCGGCAGCAGCGCGGAAGAGCGCCAACAAGTGAAATACCGCTTTTTGGACGCGTTCTATCCCATGCTCGAAGCCATGAAAAACGAAGGGCGCGATATCGTCGTCTGCGGCGACTGGAACATTGCCCACCAAAACATCGACTTGAAAAACTGGAAGGGCAATCAGAAAAATTCGGGCTTCTTGCCAGAAGAGCGCGAATGGATAGGCAAAGTCATCCACAAACTCGGTTGGACGGATATGTGGCGCACACTTTATCCCGATGTGCCGGGCTATACCTGGTGGAGTAACCGCGGACAAGCGTATGCGAAAGATGTCGGGTGGCGTATCGATTATCAGATGGTGACGCCGGAGTTGGCCGCCAAGGCCGTTTCCGCACACGTTTATAAAGATGAAAAATTCTCAGATCACGCCCCGTTAGTTGTGGAGTATGACTATGTTGCCGAATAAGGTTTTTGGTAAATATGATTGGAATATAAACGGCAAGACTGGCGTAGGTGCGGCGTGGGTCGTGGCGGCATTTGTATTGCCCATGCTGGTGTGGGCGGTGTTTATGTTGGCACGGATGTCCGGTTGGGTTGCGCCGACCAAGGCCAATCCGACGTGGGCGTTGGTATGGCTGCTGTTTTCTCTGCCTTGCCTGCTGATTGCGGCCAAATGTTTTGCTTGGAAGGGTTGGCGGCTGATTGCCAACATCGTACTTTGTTTGGCGACTTGTGCCATCCTCAGCGTGCCAGCCGCATTGCTGATTGCATTTACACTCAACGACTTGCTCAAATAGGCCGTCTGAAATGCAGAGCTTCGAACTCGAAGAAATGGCACTGTTTCTGATACGCGATGCGGATGAAGCGGAAATGTGGATAGATCGCTGGGCGGTCAGCTATCCGATTGTTCAAACTGCCGAAGCCGATAGTCGGCAAACCATTTCCGAATGGCAACACGCTATTCAGACGGCCTTCGACCATATCGTCAGCAGAAATATTGCCGTCGTGGCTCATGGTGCCGGCGTGTCCGCATTTTTAGCATGGCTGTACCAAGCCGACATCCTGACGCAAAAACGCCTGACCAATATTATTTTGGTCTCGCCGCGTCCCGAAGCTTTTCCCAAGGACGAAATCCATACGTTCCAACGTGTCCGCTGTCCTTGCCGTACGGCGTTGGTCATCGCCGAAACAAACGGCACGCCACGCGATTGGGCGCAAGAACAGGCTGACCGCTGGCATGCACGCCTGCTTCAATCGCCGCATTCGGGCCAGTTAAACGGCGCACTCAGCGGCTGGCAATGGGGCATGAAGCTGATGCAGGAAATGCTGTTGAGTAAGTAGTTTAGAAGTGCCTATCAAGAAGAGAGGCCGTCTGAAACCGATATGTGTTTCAGACGGCCTTTGTTTACAAATATCATGTTAAATATAATTAAAAGAAACTATTCTCATTTCTTTTGTGAGACAATATAATTCGGTTGTTTCGTTAAATTGAGTATAAAAATGCAAATACCATTTCATTTGGCTTTATTACCCACGCTGATTATCGCTTCTTTCCCTGTTACTGCCGCCGATACGCAGGACAATGGTGAACATTACACCGCTACTTTGCCCACTGTTTCTGTGGTCGGGCAGTCTGACACCAGCGTACTCAAGGGCTACATCAACTACGACGAAGCCGCCGTTACCCGCAACGGACAGCTCATCAAAGAAACGCCGCAAACCGTCGATACGCTCAATATCCAGAAAAACAAAAATTACGGTACGAACGATTTGAGTTCCATCCTCGAAGGCAATGCCGGCATTGACGCTGCCTACGATATGCGCGGCGAAAGCATTTTCCTGCGCGGCTTCCAAGCCGATGCATCCGATATTTACCGCGACGGCGTGCGCGAAAGCGGACAAGTGCGTCGCAGTACCGCCAACATCGAGCGCGTGGAAATCCTGAAAGGCCCGTCTTCCGTCCTTTACGGCCGCACCAACGGCGGTGGCGTTATCAACATGGTCAGCAAATACGCCAACTTCAAACAAAGCCGCAACATCGGTGCAGTTTACGGCTCGTGGGCAAACCGCAGCCTGAATATGGACATCAACGAAGTGCTGAACAAAAACGTCGCCATCCGCCTCACCGGCGAAGTCGGGCGCGCCAATTCGTTCCGCAGCGGCATAGACAGCAAAAATGTCATGGTTTCGCCCAGCATTACCGTCAAACTCGACAACGGCTTGAAATGGACGGGACAATATACCTACGACAATGTGGAGCGCACGCCCGACCGCAGCCCGACCAAGTCCGTGTACGACCGCTTCGGACTGCCTTACCGCATGGGCTTTGCCCACCCGAACGATTTTGTGAAAGACAAGCTGCAAGTTTGGCGTTCCGACCTTGAATACGCCTTCAATGACAAATGGCGCGCCCAATGGCAGCTTGCCCACCGCACGGCGGCGCAGGATTTCGACCATTTTCATGCAGGCAGCGAAAACGGCAGCCGAATCAAACGCAACTACGCCTGGCAGCAGACCGACAACAAAACCCTGTCGTCCAATTTCACGCTCAACGGCGACTACAACATCGGCCGTTTTGAAAACCACCTGACCGTAGGCATGGATTACAGCCGCGAACACCGCAACCCGACATTGGGTTACAGCCGCGCCTTTACTGCCTCCATCGACCCTTACGACCGCGCAAGCTGGCCGGCTTCGGGTAGATTGCAGCCCGTACTGACCGAAAACCGCCACAAAGCCGACTCCTACGGCATCTTTGTGCAAAACATCTTCTCCGCCACGCCCGATTTGAAATTCGTCCTCGGCGGCCGTTACGACAAGTACACCTTCAATTCAGAAAACAAACTCACCGGCAGCCGCCGCCAATACAGCGGTCACTCATTCAGCCCCAACATCGGCGCAGTGTGGAACGCAACGCCTGCCCACACGCTCTACGCCTCGTATAACAAAGGCTTCGCACCTTATGGCGGACGCGGCTATTTGAGCATCGATACGTCGTCTTCCGCCGTGTTCAACGCCGACCCCGAGTACACCCGCCAATACGAAACCGGCGTTAAAAGCAGTTGGCTAGACGACCGCCTCAGCACTACGTTGTCTGCCTACCAAATAGAACGCTTCAATATCCGCTACCGCCCCGACGCGCAAAATGATCCCTACACTTGGGCAGTCGGCGGTAAACACCGTTCGCGTGGCGTGGAATTGTCCGCCATCGGGCAAATCATTCCCAAAAAACTCTATCTGCGCGGTTCGTTGGGCGTGATGCAGGCGAAAGTCGTTGAAGACAAAGACAATCCCGACCGAGTGGGCATTCATTTGAATAACACCAGCAACGTTACCGGCAACCTGTTTTTCCGTTACACCCCAACCGAAAACCTCTATGGCGAAATCGGCGTAACCGGTACGGGCAAACGCTACGGCTACGATTCAAGAAACAAAGAAGTTACCACGCTTCCCGGCTTTGCCCGAGTTGATGCCATGCTCGGCTGGAACCATAAAAACGTCAACGTTACCTTTGCCGCAGCCAATCTGCTCAATCAAAAATATTGGCGTTCGGACGCCATGCCGGGTAATCCGCGTGGCTATACCGCCCGGGTAAATTACCGTTTCTGATGAAATCAGGCAAAGGCCGTCTGAAAATAAGGCTATGATCTAAGCCATATTTCAGACGGCCTTTATAAAGGTTGAAATAAAACTAAACACATTTTTTCACTCAAATCGAACACACCTCCAACGAAATGCCATAAAATCCGCCCATTGATTTGAATGTAAAGAGATACCTATGAAACTGAAAACCTTAGCCTTGACTTCATTGACCCTGTTGGCATTGGCCGCTTGCGGCAAACAGGCGGAAACCAGCGTTCCGGCAGACAGCGCCCAAAGCAACACATCCGCTCCGGCAGCCCCTGCCGCATTGACCGAAGGTGTCAATTACACCGTATTGTCCAATCCGATTCCGCAACAGCAGGCCGGCAAAATCGAAGTATTGGAATTCTTCGGCTACTTCTGCCCGCATTGCGCCCATCTTGAGCCGGTTTTGAGCGAGCACATCAAAACGTTTAAAGACGATACCTATATGCGCCGGGAGCATGTTGTGTGGGGTGATGAAATGAAACCTTTGGCACGTTTGGCGGCCGCAGTGGAAATGGCCGGTGAATCAGATAAAGCCAACAGCCATATTTTCGATGCGATGGTTAACCAAAAAATCAACTTGGCCGATACCGATACCCTGAAAAAATGGTTGTCTGAGCAAACCGCGTTTGACGGCAAAAAAGTATTGGCTGCATTTGAAGCGCCCGAAAGCCAAGCACGTGCGGCCCAAATGGAAGAATTGACCAATAAATTCCAAATCAGCGGCACACCGACTGTGATCGTTGGTGGCAAATACCAAGTCGAATTTAAAGACTGGCAGTCCGGCATGACCACGATTGACCAGTTGGTGGACAAAGTACGCGAAGAGCAGAAAAAGCCGCAATAAGTTGAGGATTGAATAAGCAAGGATTTCGCGCTCCTTCCACTTCGTTTTCCTTTACTATGCTGAAAGATCCAAACAATGTGTGATTACTGTTCTGACCTGCGACCTACCGTTCGTATCAGGGTTCCGAAAGAATTATCGCAAATGTTACTGCGAGCCTCTGATCGTTTAGCAGACGGCACGCTCATCGACATTACCCCAGCCTACGCCAAAGTTTATGGTCCCAGCCTTGATTTTGCTAAAACCATTGCCAATAGCGGTTACATTACCCATACTGATTCTCAGGGTAATCGTGACATATATGGTTGGAACGATTTCGTGGTACATTATTTTCAATGTACGCACTGCAATGCCGTTTTCAGGCTTGGTGCCGAAACCTACCATGGTAGTGGTGGCCAATGGGAAATGTTGGAAGAGGCATCGGTACGCTATGAAAATCCTTAAAAGGAATAGATTTCATAGTTATATGTGAATAGTAATTCTTGCTAGAGTAAAAATAAAAACGCCGTCTGAAACTTTTCAGACGGCGTTTACTGTCAAATTAGCTTACAAACCCGGGAACATGCCTTTCATTCCCTTCATACCTTTGGCCAAGCGCATCAGTTTGCCCAAACCGTTGCCGCTGAACATCTTCATCATCTGTTGCATTTGTTCAAACTGCTTGAGCAATTTGTTCACTTCCTGCACGGTCGTACCCGCGCCCATTGCAATACGGCGTTTGCGGCTGGCTTTGAGCAGGGCAGGGTTAGCGCGTTCTTTTGGAGTCATCGAGTTGATGATGGCTTCTACTTTGCCCATCGCTTTTTCAGCCGTGCCTTCGGGGATTTGTTTCGATATTTGACCCAGTTCGCCCGGCATTTTCGACATCAGGTTTTCCAAGCCGCCCATATTGCGCATCTGTTGGATTTGTTCTTTAAAGTCATTGAGGTCGAAGCCTTTGCCTTTTTGCAGCTTTTTTGCCATTTTGGCGGCGGCTTCTTCATCAATACCTTTTTGAACGTCTTCAATCAGGGTCAATACGTCGCCCATGCCGAGGATACGGCTGGCAAGACGGTCGGGGTGGAAAGGTTCGAGGCCGTTGATTTTCTCGCCGACACCGATAAATTTAATCGGTTTGCCGGTTACATGGCGTACGGACAATGCCGCACCGCCGCGCGAGTCGCCGTCCATCTTGGTCAATACGACACCGGTCAGCGGCAGGGCTTCATTAAATGCCTGAGCAGTGTTCACAGCATCCTGACCTAACATGGCATCGATGACGAACAAAGTTTCAACCGGGTTAACCGCAGCATGAAGCGCTTTGATTTCGTTCATCATTTCTTCATCGATTGCCAGGCGGCCGGCGGTATCGACCATCAATACATCGTAAAAATGTTTTTTGGCGTAATCGACGGCGGCAGTTGCAATCTCAACCGGTTTTTGGTTGGTATCGGATGGGAAAAAGTCCACGCCGACCTGTTCGGCCAATAGGCGCAGCTGTTCAATCGCGGCAGGGCGGTAAACGTCGGCAGATACCACCAAAACTTTTTTCTTCTGATCGTTTTTCAGCAGGCGGGCGAGTTTGCCGACGGTTGTTGTCTTACCGGCACCCTGCAAACCGGCCATTAAAACGATGGCAGGCGGTGAAACCGATAAATCCAGTGTTTTGTTTTCCTTGCCCATCAGCTCGACTAAGGCTTGGTTGACCACACCAATAAAGGCTTGGTCAGGTGTCAGACTGCCGACGACTTCTTGACCAAGGGCCTGTTCTTTGACTGTGTTGACGAATTCTTTAACGACGGGCAATGCAACGTCGGCTTCCAGCAGGGCAAGACGAACCTCGCGCAAGGCTTCTTTAATATTGTCTTCGGTCAGTGTTGATTGGCCGCGAATATTTTTAAGTACCTTGCTGAAGCGGTTGGTCAGGTTGTCTAACATACTTATCCTTGATAATGAGAATAGCTGCCCAATACAGGGCATTCTTTGTTAAAATAAAATTCGGATTATTTTACACGATAGTCCGAAGTTATGCTTCAAGAACACAAACACGACACCAAGGCCGTCTGAAACCCTGCCGGGTGTCCGTCTAGTGTTCACACGTCTATTGAGAAAGATATTTATGCCGATTGTCTTAATCTGCCTTATGCTGGTGTATGCCGGATTGGGCGTATTTTCCTGGTTGCAACATAAAAAGCACAATAATAAGTCTTACCCGCTGAAAACCGAGCTGCTGATTTTGAGTGGCGCATTATTGGTACATGGCGCAGCATTAATGTTCCCTGTATTGCAGGATAGGGTATTGATTACCGGTTTTGGTTATTCTCTCAGTCTGATAGTTTGGCTGATGCTGATGATGTACTGCCTGGGCAGCTTCTTTTATTGTCTGCGCGGTGTGCAACTCTTATTGTATCCCTGTGCTGCATTGACCTTATTGCTGGGTTTCCTTTTCCCGGGAGATTTCACAGGTCGTCAAATTGTAGACTTATTGCCGCTATCGCACATTGCATCATCATTGCTCGCATACGGATTGTTTGGCATCGTTACCTTATTTGCCATCCTGATCCTTTTGCTCGACCGCAATCTGCACAAACGCCGTTTTTCCGCATTAGTTAGTTTCTTGCCGCCATTATTGAGTTTGGAAAAACTTATGTTCCAAGGTATGTGGGCAGGATTCGTTTTATTGACCTATTCAGTTATCAGCGGGACGTTTTTTGCCGAAGCCATTTTCGGCAAACCCATGACCTTCACGCATAAAACCATCTTCAGTATTATGTCGTGGCTGATTTATGGCGCATTATTGTTGAAACACAGCATGACCGCATGGCGCGGCAAGAAAGCCGCCGTTTGGACTATTGTCGGATTTGTCAGTCTGATTTTTGCCTATGTGGGCAGTAAATTTGTCCTAGAAATTGTCCTTCAACGTATTGGATAAATAGAAACCATAAAAAAAGGCCGTCTGAAAGAGCATTTCAGACGGCCTTTAGTTTGTATTTTTTTGTATGTATGGATAGTGTGGGAGTTTGATAGTATTTTTTTAGAAATAAAAACCCTGTTAAAACAGGGAAGTGATTAA